>JAGWPW010000052.1 GCA_028870315.1 Sphingomonadales bacterium
AAGCAGAGATCGAAGCGGTGCTGGTGCAGCGCCGCGCTGCGCGCGCGGCGAGGGATTTCGCCGCCTCGGACGCGCTGCGCGATGCCCTGAGCGCACAGGGCATCGAAGTGATGGACGGCGATCCGCTGGGCTGGGACTGGACCCCCGGATAGGCGGCGCGCCCATCTACAGGTTCAGGGCGCGCGAAAAACCTGTCCTGTCATATAATTACACTCAGCCGTCCTCAAGCACGAGCAGTTGCGCCTCGACCACCAGCGTGCGCACCGGCAGGCGGTTGTCCTCGACCGCGGTGATCGTTGCGTCGGCGACCAGCCAGCGCGGCAGCTCGAAGCCATGGTCGGGCAGGGCGATGATGAACTGCTCGCCACAGGCCGCCGCCGCGCCGCCGGTGAAGCGCAGGGTGATGGCGTGGCGGCTGCCGGTGAAGGTCGCGCTCACCCAGTCGCGCTCGATGTGGCGGATCAGTTCGGCATCGGGGCCGGCGAGGTCGAGAATCGCCTGGAGCAGCCGCGCCCAGGGCTGGCGCTGGCGCCTTTCGCGGCGGCCGGCTGCGGGAATGAGCGGCGATTGATCCATGATGCCCCTTTCTTTGTTTATGATATGTTCCGTCGCCGGACCGCCCCGACCGGAACGCTGGGCGGGCAGCGCGCGGGCGAACGAATCGGTAGCGGGGATGGCGCCACTGTTCACAAGAAATTTGCCTTTGTCTAGGATATTTCCTATATCAACGTCATGAACGCCGGCGATCCCCGAGTCCGCCTTCTCGAACTGGCGCGCGCACGCGCGGTCAGCCTTGCCGCGTTGTCGGGGATGATCGGGCGTAATGCCAGCTATCTTCAGCAATTCGTCCGCAAGGGCAGCCCGCGCAAGCTGGAGGAGGGCGATCGCCGCACGCTGGCGCGCTTCTTCGCGATCGCCGAAAGCGAGCTTGGCGGCACGGAGGAAATTTCCCATGGACAGCGCGCCGCGCGCATGCGCGGCGAATGGGCCGATATCCCGCGGTTGTCGCTCGGCGCCTCGGCCGGCCCCGGCACGCTGGCGGAAGGGGAGGCGAGCTTCGACAGCTTCCGCTTCTCGACGCGCTGGCTGCGCCGGCACGGGCTCGACCCGGCGCAGCTTTCGGCGATCCTCGTCACCGGCGATTCGATGGAGCCGCTGCTGCGCGATGGCGATGAAATCCTCGTCGATCGCAGCCCGCGCCCGCTCGGCAACGGCATTTACGTGATTCGCGTCGGCGAGGCGCTGATGGTCAAGCGGCTCGATGTCGCGCAGCCGGGGCGGATCGGGCTGATCAGCGACAATGCGGTCTATCCGCCGCTGTGGCTCGCGCCCGAGGAGGTTGCGGTGACGGGCCGCGTGGTGTGGAAGTCGGGGCGGCTGTAACCCCGCCGGCGCGCAAGGCTTGATTTGGCGGCCCTGGCCCGCCATGTCCGGCGCCATGGCCGAAGCTCCCCCGATGCGCGTCTCGATCGTCCCGGTCACGCCGTTCCAGCAGAACTGCTCGCTGCTGTGGTGCACAAGGACGATGAAGGGCGCGCTGGTCGATGCCGGCGGCGATCTCGACGCGTTGAAGGATGAGGTCGCGCGGCGCGGGGTCAGCCTCGAAAAGCTGCTCGTGACGCACGGCCACATGGACCATTGCGGGCTGACCGGGGTGCTGGCGAAGGAACTTTCGCTGCCGATCGAGGGGCCGCAGGAAGAGGACCGCTTCTGGATCGCCAGCCTCGATGATCCCGCAAAGCGCTACGGCATCCCGGGCGAAAGCTTCGAGCCGACCCGCTGGCTGCACGACGGCGACAAGGTGAGCGTCGGCGATCTGACGCTCGATGTCCTCCATTGCCCCGGGCACACGCCGGGCCATGTCGTCTTTTTCCACGCGCCCTCGCGGCTCGCCTTCGTCGGTGACGTGCTGTTCCAGGGCTCGATCGGCCGCACCGACTTCCCGCGCGGCGATCACGCGCAGCTCATCGCCTCGATCACGCAGAAGCTGTGGCCGCTGGGCGATGATGTGACCTTCGTTCCCGGCCACGGCAACCCGAGCAATTTCGGGCATGAGCGGCGGACCAATCCCTTCGTCGCCGACAAGGCCTTCGGCTGAATCCCCCGTTAAAGCACTTTCACCGCGATCAGCACGCCCGCCACCACCAGCACCAGCTGGGTGGCCATCGCGGTGAGCATGCCGATCGGCCGCCCGGCGCGAAAGTGGCTGTCGCTTTCCATGCCGAAGGCATGCGCGACGCGGCCGAGGAGGAACACCGCGCCAAGCGGCGCCAGCCACTGCCCGGCCTTGCCCGCCATTTCCACGAGCGCGAACAGCAGCAGGGTGACGGGCACGTTCTCGACGAAATTGGCCTGCGCGCGCATCCGGCGGACGATGCGCTCGTCGCCGCCGTCGCCGACCGAAACCTTGAGCGCATGGCGCAGCCGGCCGATGCGCATGCCGAGCCAGAAATTGATCAGCAGGGCGGCGGCGGCAAGGCAGATGCTGGTCTGCAAGATCATCCTCGATTTCCCCTTTCGCGTGATGCCGCGGGGTTGCACTTGCAACCTTCGGCAATTCGTCTATAGGCCCGCCTTCGCCGCCGCCCGACCCGGACGCTTTCGGCCCCGGGTTACGGGCGGCGTTGTTCATACGCCACAAGATTTTGCAGGAACAGGTGCCGCAATGGCTGTCCCCAAGAGAAAAACCTCGCCTTCGCGTCGGGGTATGCGCCGCAGCCATGATGCGCTGACGGTTGATGCCTTCCACGAATGCAGCAATTGCGGCGAGCTGAAGCGGCCGCACAATCTGTGCACCGCCTGCGGCCATTACAACGGCCGCGAGATCCTCGCCGTCGGCGTGAACTGAGCGCGGCGACGCTTCGGGGGAGGGGCGTGCAATGAGCCTGCCGCGTATCGCCGTCGATGCGATGGGCGGCGATGAAGGCGTTCAGACCATGGTCTCGGGCGCCGCGCTGGCACGGCGTCAGCACCAGGGCTTCCAATTCCTGCTGGTGGGCGACGAGGCGCGGATCGCCCGCGCGCTTGATGCGCATCCCAATCTGCGCGCCGCCTCCGAAATCCTCCATGCGACCGATATCGTCGCCGGCGACGAAAAGCCGAGCCAGGCGCTGCGCCGCGCCCGCACCACCTCGATGGGGCTGGCGATCAACGCGGTGAAGGCAGGCGATGCCGGCGCCGCGGTCAGCGCGGGCAACACCGGCGCGCTGATGGCGATGGCCAAGCTCGCTTTGCGCACCATGCCGGGGATCGACCGGCCGGCGCTCGCCGCGCTGCTGCCGACGCTCGGCGAGACCGATCTCGTCATGCTCGACCTTGGCGCCAATACCGAGTGCGACGCGCGCAATCTCGTCCAGTTCGCGATCATGGGCGCGGCCTATTCGAGCATCGCCACCGGCCGCGCGCGGCCACGGGTGCGGCTGCTCAACATCGGCAGCGAGGAGACCAAGGGCACCGACACGCTGCGCCAGGCGGCCGACCAGCTCAAGGCGGCGGGCGAAAGCCTGGCGCTGTCGTTCGAGGGCTATATCGAGGCCGACAAGCTGTGCCGCGGCGACACCGATGTCGCGGTTTCCGATGGCTTTTCGGGCAATATCGCGCTGAAGGCGGTGGAAGGGACGGCGCGCTTCGTCGCCGACCTGTTGCGGCGCAGCTTCCAGAGCTCGCTGCGCTCGAAATTCGGCTTTCTCATCTCGCGGCCGGCGACCGAGCTGTTGCGCCACCATCTCGATCCCAACAATCACAATGGCGCGGTCTTCCTCGGGCTGGGCGGCATCGTCGTCAAAAGCCACGGCAGCGCCAATGCGACCGGCGTTGCCAACGCCATAGGGCTTACCGCGCGGCTGCTGGAGGAAAATCTGACCGAACGGATCAACGCCGACCTTGCGCGGCTGGGCGCCGATCAGCTCGCCGGGCGGCGCAACGCCGCGGCCGGCAGCGCGGTCGGGGCGGCCGAGTGATGCGGCGCTCGGTGGTCGTCGGCACCGGTTCGGCGCTGCCCGAACGCGCGGTCGGCAATGCCGAGCTTGCGGCGCGGATCGATACCAGCGACGAATGGATCCGCACCCGCACCGGCATTGCCAACCGCTATGTCGCGGGCGAGGGCGAGACCACCGCATCGCTCGCCACCACCGCCGCGCGCCGGGCGCTGGAAGCGGCGGGGCTCGCCTCGGCCGACATCGGCCTCATCGTGCTGGCGACCGCAACCCCTGACCAGACCTTCCCGGCGAGCGCTACGATCGTCCAGCACGAACTCGGCTGCCATGGCGGCATCGCCTTCGATGTCGCCGCGGTGTGCTCGGGGTTCGTCTATGCGATCGGGGTGGCCGACGCGATGCTGCGCGTCGGCGCGGCGCAGCGCGCGCTGGTGATCGGCGCCGAGACCTTCAGCCGCATTCTCGACTGGGAGGACCGCGCGACCTGCGTGCTGTTCGGCGACGGCGCCGGCGCGATCGTGCTCGAAGCGCGCGAGGAAAGCGATGATCCGCGGGTGGCGCGCGGCGTGCTCGCCACCCGCCTGCATGCCGACGGGCGGCACAACCAGCTGCTGTTCGTCGATGGTGGCCCTTCGACCACCGGCACCGTCGGCAAGCTGCGCATGCGGGGCAAGGAGGTGTTCCGCCACGCGGTGACCAACCTGTCCGACGTGCTGGTCGAGGTGCTCGACGAGGTCGGCATGCAGCCGGGCGACATCGACTGGCTGGTGCCGCACCAGGCCAACGCGCGCATCCTTGAAGCCACCGCCAAAAAGCTCGGTCTCGATCCGGCGAAGGTGGTGATCACCGTCGATCGCCATGCCAATACCTCGGCCGCCTCGGTGCCGCTGGCGCTCGATGCGGCGGTGCGCGACGGGCGGATCAGGCAGGGCGATCTCGTCATGCTAGAAGCGATGGGCGGCGGCTTCACCTGGGGGGCAAGCCTGTTGCGCATGTGAGCACCGTTCCCGCGCGCCGAAAAAAGGCGGTAGGCAAATGCGCGCTCTCGCTTTATGCTTGTTTTTGTGTATGCTTACCACTCGATGCTAAGCAATGGGGGCGGGATACGATGCGTTCCATGAAGACCCTGACCCGGGCCGATCTGGCCGAGGCGATCAACCGCCGGCTGGGCTTGTCGCGATCCGAATCGCTGGCCATGGTCGAATCGATCCTCGGCCTGATGGGCGATGCCCTCGCGGGCGGCGAGAACGTCAAGATCTCGGGTTTCGGGACCTTTCTCCTGCGCGACAAGTCCGAGCGGATCGGGCGCAATCCCAAAACCGGGATCGAAGTGCCGATCACTCCGCGCCGGGTGCTCACCTTCCGCGCCAGCAAAATGCTGAAGGAGCGGGTGGCGGGTCTGTGAGCGAGACCGCTCCGGGCGCGGGCGCGGCGCCGGCGGATGCCACAGGCGGCGGTCGCGTCCAGAGCATGCCTGCACCCGGTCCTGCCGGCGATGCGCGCGGGCAGACCCCCGATTTTTGCGATCACAAGGCACCCGGCGCGTTCCGCACGATCGGCGAGGTCGCGCAGGCGCTTGGCATCCGCCAGCATGTGCTGCGCTATTGGGAAGAGCATTTCCCGATGCTCAAGCCGGTGAAGCGCAGCGGCAACCGCCGCTATTACCGGCCCGAGGACGTCGCGCTCATCGAAACCATCGACCGGCTGGTGCATCGCGAGGGCTATACGCTGCGCGGCGCGTGTCAGGCGATCGAAGCCGCGCGCCAGCGCGTCGGCCGTCCCGCACCCGCTCCGCCGCCGTCCGGCGGCAGCGAGTCGACCCTGCTTCGCGAGCTGATCGCCATCCGCGCCCGGATCGCTGCCGCGCTCGAAGCCTGAGCCGCCGTCAGCCGCGGCGCGGCGGCCCGAGCTCGGGATCGAGATCGCGCGGGCGGGCGAGATGCACCAGCCGCGCGCAGCCTTCCTGCAGCGCTCCCCATTGCGCGATCGCCAGTTCCAGCACCGCGAAGGTCGCGGTCGGGAATTTTTCCTCGACGGCGTCGCGTAGCGGGCTCGAACCATCGTCGGGGACGAGATCGAAGATGAGATCCTCGAGCCCCGGATTATGGCCGACCATCAGCACCGCGCTCACCGGGTCGGGCAGTTCGCGCAGCACATCGATGAGCGTTGCCGAACTGGCGAGATAGATCCGCCGGTCCCAGTTGACGACATAGCGCGGGCGCACCGCTTCGGGCCCGCTCATCGAGGCGACCTCCAGCGTCTCGCTCGTCCGCACCGCGGGCGAGGACAGCACCCGGTCCCAGCGCAGCTTGTGTTCAAGGCTGTAGTCGCGAATGTGCGCGCCCATGAGCGCCGCGCCCTTGCGCCCGCGCGGGTTGAGCGGGCGGTCGAAATCGCGGGCATTGGCATCGCCCCAGTCCGATTTGGCGTGGCGGAACAGACCCAGGATCTTCATGAATGCGCCCCCGCGTCGGCTGTGCTGCGCTGCGCTTGTGAAACACGCCCGGCGACGCGATGTAAAGCCTCGGCCAGCGTCAGCTTGCGCACCGGCGTCGCCTTGGGGAAGGCGCCGAGCAGGCGCGAGGGAAACGCGGGCGACAGCACGACGAAGCAGCCGTGGTCGCTGCGGCTGCGGATCAGCCGCCCGAAGGCCTGCGCCAGCCGTGCGCGGATGATGCGGTCGTCATAGGCCTGGCCGCCAAAGGCATGCGCCATGCGGCGCGCGCGGTGAAGGATCGAGGGCTTGGGCCAGGGCACCTGCTCCATGATGACGAGGCGCAGCGAATGGCCGGGCACGTCCACCCCGTCGCGCAAGCCATCGGTGCCCAGGAGCGAGGCCTGCGGATCGTCGCGGAAGATATCGACCAGCGTGCCGGTGTCGATCGGATCGACATGCTGCGCATAGAGCGGCAGGCCCTCGCGCGCCATGCGGTCGGCGATGCGGCCGTGGACCGCGCGCAGCCGCCGGATCGCGGTGAACAGGCCGAGCGCGCCGCCGCCCGAGGCTTCGATGAGCCGCGCATAGGCGCCGGCGAGCGCGGGGATATCGCCTTTTGGCACATCGGTGACGATCAGCACCTCGGCCTGGGTCGCGTAATCGAAGGGGCTGTCGAAGCCGGCGAGGCGCGGGGTAATCCCCAGATGCGTGGCGCCGCTGCGCGCGATCGCGCTGTCCCAGGCGCTGTCATCGCCCCGGTCGGTGCCGCCGTCGCGCAGCGTGGCGCTGGTCAGCATCACCCCATGCGCGGGGGCGAGCACGCTTGCGGCGAAGGGCTGCATCGGATCGAGCCAGCGGCGGTGCAGCCCGACATCGAATTCGCGCCCGTCCGAGCGATCGATCGCCAGCCAGTCGACGAACACCGGCTCATCGGGCGCGCGATCGGGCGCGCCGCCGAGCCGGGCGAGCAGGCTTTCCCACGCGCCGAGCAGATCGACCCGCCAGCCGAGCGCGTGGCGCGCGCCTTCGATCCGCGCGCGGCCGGGGCCATCGAGCCAGTCGGGCGGCTCGGCGAGCAGCGCTTCGAGGCGCATCCCGAGCCGGACGAGCGGCTGGCGGATCGCGGCGAGCGCGCAGGCGGCGTCGGTGCTGCGCTCGATGAAATCGCCGTCGAGCCCGGAAGCCTCGGTTTCGAGACCATAGCCCGCGTCGTGGCCGCCGCTTTCATCGCGCGCATATGTAACGGCGCGGACCGCCGCGAGCAGCGCCTCGATCGGGCCGCTCGGCGCGTTTTCCTGAAGCCGCGTCAGCCAGCCGTCGGTGGGCAGCGCCTCGGCGGCGGCGCGTGCCTCGGCGATCGCCCGGCCGCCGGCCTCGTCCTGCGAGGCGATGTCGGCCAGCCTTGCCGCCAGCCCGCGCCGCCGCCCGCGCGCGCCTTTTTCCGGCCCGATCAGCCAGCGGCGCAGCTCGATCGTCTCGGCGCCGGTCAGCGCCACGGCGAAGGTCGAATCGGCGGCCTCGAAAACATGGTGGCCCTCGTCGAAGACGATCCGCGTCGGCCGCTGCGCGGGATCGCGCGCGCGCGCGGCATTGACCATGACGAGCGCGTGGTTGGCGATCACCAGATCGGCCTCGGCGCTCGCCCTTGTCGCGCGCTCGATGAAGCATTTGCGGTAGTGCGGGCAGCCGGCATAGACGCATTCGCCGCGCCGGTCGGTCAGCGCGGCGATGCCGCGCTGGCGGAACAGCGTGCCGAGCCAGCCGGGCAGATCGCCGCCGATCATGTCGCCGTCCTGCGACCAGGCCGCCCAGCGCGCGACAAGCTGCGCGAGGATTGCGGCGCGGCCCGAAAAGCCGCCCTGGAGCGCGTCCTCGAGATTGAGCAGGCACAGGTAATTCTCGCGCCCCTTGCGCACCACCACCGGCGCGGGCGTGCCGCCAGCGGGCCAGGCGCGGCGGCTTTCGCGGCGCAATTGCCGCTGGAGCGCCTTGGTGAAGGTCGAGACCCAGACGGTGCCGCCGGCGCGCTCGCTCCACAGCGCGGCGGGGGCGAGATAGCCCAGCGTCTTGCCGGTGCCGGTGCCCGCCTCCGCCAGCAGCATGCGCGGGGCATCGCCGCGTTCGCGCGGGGCAAAGACCTGCGCTACCGCCTCGGCATAGGCGCGCTGGCCGGCGCGCGGCTCGGCGTCTTCGCCGGTAAGCTGCGCGAGCCGCGCGGCGACCGCCTCGGCGCTCAGCGTCACCTGTGCGGGCTGCGGGCGTTCACCCGCCTCCTGCCATTCGGGCAGGCGCGTGAACAGCCAGCGCTCGGCGCGCTCTGGCCGGGCGATGTGCGGCACGAGCAAGGCGGCCCAGGGCCAGCGCTGGCGCAGCAGCGACTGGAGCGCGGTCCACGCGCCCTCGCGCTCGGGCCAGTCGGCTTGCGCGCAACGCGCGATGAGCGCGCCCGCCGCCTCCTGGAGAAAGGCGGGAACCGCATCCTCGCGGCCGGGCGCGGCGAGATCGAGCGCGCGGGCGAGGCCTTGCGCGGTCGGCACCACGAAGCGCGCGGGATGGATGAAGGCGAAGAGTTCGAGCAGGTCGAGCCCCGAGAAATCGGGATAGCCGAGCCGGCTGGCGACGAGCGGCGCGTTCAGCACCAGCATCGGCGTATCGGCCGCGGCCATGATCGCCTCGCCCCTGGCAAGGCTGGCGGTGACCGCGTCGGCATGCCGCCAGCAGCCGGCGTGGCTGGCGTGAAGCGCGGGAAGGGCGAGTGCGGGCATCGCGCCGGGATAGCGCGTTATTCCGCGAACACAAACAGAACACTGATCTGCGGCTTGCCTATCCGCGCCATCTCCGCGAAAGCGCCGGCATGACCGACGCCGAACTTCGCGCCGCCGCGCTCACCTCCAAGGCCTGGCCGTTCGAGGAGGCGCGAAAGCTGTTGAAACGCTATCCCGAGGGAAAGCCGGGCGGCGCGCCGGTCATCTTCGAGACCGGCTATGGCCCCTCAGGCCTGCCGCATATCGGCACGTTCCAGGAAGTGCTGCGCACCAGCTTCGTGCGCCGCGCCTATGAGACGCTCACCGGCGGCGCGCCGACCCGGCTCATCGCCTTCAGCGACGACATGGACGGGTTGCGCAAGGTGCCCGACAATGTGCCGCAGCCCGGGCTGCTCACCGCCTATCTTGGCCATCCGCTGAGCCGCATTCCCGATCCGTTCGGCACGCATGAAAGCTTCGCGCATCACAACAACGCGATGCTGCGCCGCTTTCTCGATCGTTTCGGCTTCGACTATGAATTTGTCTCGGCGAGCGAACGCTACAATTCGGGCGCCTTCGATGCGGCGCTGCGCGCGGTGTTGCGCCATTGGGACGCGGTCATGGCGATTATGCTGCCGAGCCTGCGCGAGGAGCGGCGGCGGACCTATTCGCCGGTGCTGCCGGTCAGCGCGAAGAGCGGCATGGTGCTCCAGGTGCCGGTCAGCGTGATCGACGCCGAAGCCGGGATCGTCGCCTTCGACGACATGGGCGAGCGCGTCGAGCATTGCATCTTCGGCGGGCGCGCCAAGCTTCAATGGAAGGTCGATTGGGCGATGCGCTGGGCGGCGCTCGGGGTCGATTACGAGATGTGCGGCAAGGATCTGACCGACAGCGTCACGCAATCGGGGCGGATCGCGCAGGTGCTGGGGCAAAGGCGGCCCGAGGGGCTGATCTACGAGCTGTTCCTCGACGAGAGGGGCGAGAAGATCTCGAAGTCGCGGGGCAACGGCCTCACCATCGAGGACTGGCTGCGCTACGGCAGCGAGGAGAGCCTGGGCTTCTATCTCTACCGCGAGCCGAGGAGCGCCAAGCAGCTCCATGTCGGCGTGGTGCCGCGCGCGGTCGATGAATATTGGCAGTTCCGCGAAAAGCTGCCGGTCCAGCCGGTCGAACAGCAACTCGGCAATCCGGTGTGGCATCTGCTGCGCGTCAATGGCCGCCGCGAGGCGGAAGAGGCGGGGCTGCCGGTCAGCTATGGCCTGCTGTTGAACCTCGTCTCGGTGATGGGCGCGGGCGCGAGCCGCGAGCAGGTGTGGGGCTATCTCGCCAATTACATCGACGATCCGCGCCCCGAGGCGCATCCCGCGCTCGATGCGCTGGTCGGCCCGGCGCTTGCCTATACGCGCGATTTCGTCGCCCCGACGCTCCACCGCCGCAAGCCCGACGCGGGCGAGGCGGCCGCGCTTGCCGCGCTCGACGAGGAACTGGCGGCAAGCGATGCCGGCGCCGGTGCCGAGGAATTGCAGGCTATCGTCTATGCGATCGGCAAGGACCCGCATTACGGCTTCGAGAGCCTGCGCGACTGGTTCAAGGCGCTTTACGAGACGCTGCTCGGCTCCCCGCAGGGGCCGCGCATGGGCAGTTTCATCGCGCTATACGGGGTGGAGAACACTCGGCGGCTGATCGCCGAAGCGCTCGCGCCCTGAGCGCGGAGCCGCGCACGTCTTGCCCGGCGCGACCAGCTTGGCTATATAGTTAGCCGAGGAAATGCCCATGGCGCAGTTCTCGGTTCACGACGCCGAGACCAACCTCTCCCGCCTCATCGCTGACGCGCTTGCCGGTGGCAAGGTGGTGATAGCGCGCGGCAGCGTGGCGGTGATGCGCCTGGTGCCGGTCGCCCCGCGCGGGCGTCGGTGCTTCGGCGCGCTCAAGGACGGGATCGCCATGGATGCGCGGTTCGACGACCCGCTGCTCGAGGATGAGCCGGGCGGGTGTAGCCGTGGTTGAGGCTGCTGCTCGACACCCATGCGCTTATCTGGTGGCTGGCGGGCGACGAGGCGCTCAGCGGCCGTGCCCGCGAGGCCATCGCCGACAAGGACAACCCCGTCGCGGTCAGCGCCACCTCGGCGATGGAGGTCGCCGGCAAGGTCCGCATCGGCACGCTGGCGCACACGGCGCTGCTGGCGCGGGATTTCGAGGCGATCATCGCCGTGTAGGGCTTTGCCGAACTGGCGATCAGCGTCCACCATGCCCGGCTCGCGGGCGAAATGAACATCGCCCACAAAGACCCGTTCGACCGGCTGCTGATCGCCCCGGCGCGGGCCGAGGACATGGTGCTGGTCTCGAACGAGGCGTTGTTGAAGCCGGGTGTCAGTCAGAATTACACATTTGCAGGGCGGCGATCATCGGACATTGTAAATAATTGAAAAATAAATATCATTTTTCTTGGCATGAAGATTGCTTGCAGCAGTTTGACGACCCGGGTGGCGACCAGCGCGCGGTGCGGCGCTGCGTGTCGGCAGGAGGCAAAGATGAGCAAACCAATTCTTGGTGCGGCGGTCTTGGCGATGGCGGTGGCGGTGGCGGGTGCGGCTCCGGCCTCGGCGCAGACGGTGACGAGCAAGACGTCCGATTACACGCTCAGCTGGTCTTCACCGACGTTCGCCGGCAATAGCGCCTTCCTTGCCGCCTCACTCGCCTATGGGGCGCAACCGGCGTTTTCCGGTTCCAATTTTTCGATCGGCTTCCCGAACGGCGCCACCGGATTTGCCTTGCAGGATGCAGGCGGCATCACGGCTTCGGCGTTCACGCCGCTGACGACCAGCCCGGTCGGCGTTGCCGTGTCCGGCGACGGCAGCGCCGGCTCTTGGGGATATTCCTACAATGCGGTCAGTCCCTATCTCGCAACCGGTACGCAGGGCGGCCTCGAAACCCTCACCTTCACCGGCGGCGGTGCGGTGGGCATCGGCGGAATCTATTATTATGTGAACGTCTTCCTGCCCGGCAACTGGACCACGTCCGGCACGGCGACGGGCGATTATACGTTCAATGGTGTCGGCGCGGGATTCTCCACTCCGACATTCACTTATGACCCGGGGACCCAGGTCACGACCGTCAGCACCTTTACCACCAATTATACGAACGGCGAGAATGCCGGCCTGGACTTCACCCTGTTCGGCGCGAGCGCGGCGGTTCCCGAGCCGGCGAGCTGGGCGGTAATGATCCTCGGCCTGGGGATGGCCGGCGCCGCCATCCGGAGGCGCCGCGCCGGGCCGGCGCTCGCGGGCTGAAGCATCGCGAGCGGTTTGCCGTCAGCACCGCGCGCTCAACTCCACGCCCGGGCGCGATACCATTTGGTGATCACATATTTGCGCCCCTGCGTCACCGGTGCGGCGGCGTGGAGCATGGCGCGGTTGGGCAGTCCGTCGCGGGTCGCGTTGTTCCAGGCAAGAAGCGTGCCTTCCTGCGGCGGGATCGCGAGGCACAGCTCGGGAAATTCGGTCGCGCCGCCGGCCGCGACCGTGTTGAGATAGACCATCGCCGTCCAGCTTCGCTGGCCGCCGCGCGCGCGCTGCTCGGGCCAATAGGTGGCGCTGGTCGCGAACCAGTCGAAATGGGCGTTGAATTGCTGGCCCTCGGCATAGCGCTGGCCCTGCACCGTCTCGCCTAGCGCCGGATCGAGCCCGAGAAGATCGTCGATCCGCCGCTCGATCATTCGCACGAAGGGGTCGGTGCGATCGACATCGCCCGAAAAGCTGGTGCGCCAGGGCGAGGCCTCGCCGTAATCGAAGGTGTGCGACGGCCGCGCCACCGCATCGACCATGGCGCACAGCCGCGCGCATTCGGCCGCATCGAGAAAACCCGCGACGCCGAACAATTCGGCCATCTCGCCCGCATCACCCGCGAGGCGCTGGACCGACGGATCGCGCGCCAGCCTTGCGCGCACCGTCGCGCCCTGACGAGCAAGCGCCTTTTGATCGGCGTTCGCGGCCGCACCGCTTGCTTGCCCGCTCGCATCCATCGCCGGCTGCTTTATCGCCCGGACCGCGCCGGGCAAGCAAAAGCCCTCGCCCGGCGTTGTCGGGCGAGGGCTCTCGCTGCCGGTCCACTCGGCAGGGGGACGATAGCGGCAAGATGTTAAATTATCGCGTCATCGCGTCATATACTCACCAGAAGAAGTCGTAGATCACATCCACGACCTCGCCGTCATAGACATTCACCAGCAGCGCGTCGTTGTAGTAGCGCACCCATTGATAGGGGCCATAGGCGGGCGGCAGGTGATAATCGCCGGGGTCATCGACCCAATAATCCTGCGCGTAGAAGCCGGGGTCGAGGAGCGCACCGATCGCGAGCCGCTGATAATACCAGTCGCGATAGGGCGGAAAATAGCGGCCGACGTGAAAGGCGTCGCGATTCTCATCGCGCCAGTCGCGCCAGTCATAGCGCCGGTCCTGCCGCCAGCCATGGTCCCAGCGCGCGCCGCCGTCGCCGCCGCGCGCGCCCTGCCACTGGCCTTGCTGTCCGCCCTGCCATTGACCTTGCTGCCCGCGATAGCCGCGCCCGCCCTGCCATTGGCCCTGCGGCTGCTGGCCATTGCCCTGTGCGCCTCGCCATCCGCCTTGCCCCTGCGGGCCGCTTGGCTGGCGTTGCTGCCACTGGCCCTGTGCCTGCTGGCCATAACCCTGTGGCTGGCGCCACTGGCCCTGCTGTTGCTGCCCATAGCCGGGCGCCTGCTGCCATCGGCCGCCATAATTGTGCCAGGCGCCGCTGCCACCCTGCTGGACCTGCTGGGGCGGCTGCGTCTGCTGGCGCTGCGGCGCGGCAAAGCCGCCCTGCGCGCGCTGGGGCTGGGGCGCGGCAAAGCCGCCCTGCGCGCGCTGCTGCCAGCCGTTCGCTGCGGGCGCGGCCGGCATCTGGCGCGGCGTCATCGGCATTGGTGCACGCCAGTTGCCCTGGCGCGGCGGAGGCGCGGGCGCGGGCGCGGGGCGCGGAGCCTGCCCGCCGGCATGGCGATCGTCCTGCGCCCGCGCGAGCCCGGGCAGCACCAGCACGGCGAGCCCGAGCGCGAGCCGCAGGCGGTTTCCTGTCGAAGCGAGCATCGCCGGAACTCCTCTCATCCGGGCAGGATTGCCCGGTCCCTGTATCGGCTATGTATCGCTTATGCGATCCGCCATGACTGGCGTCTTAATCCCGCGCGCGCCTTTCGTTCATCGGCGATGTTGCCGGCGCAGGGGTCATCGCGTCAGCTTCTTGTAGGCGAGCGCGGTCGGCCGGTCGGCGGCATCACCCAGGCGGCGGCGCTTGTCCTCCTCATAGGCCTCGAAATTGCCCTCGAACCATTCGACATGGCTGTTGCCCTCGAAGGCGAGGATATGCGTCGCCAGCCGGTCGAGGAAGAAGCGGTCGTGGCTGATGACCACCGCGCAGCCGGCGAAATTCTCGATCGCCTCCTCAAGCGCGCGCAGCGTCTCGACGTCGAGGTCGTTGGTCGGCTCGTCGAGCAGCAGGACATTGCCGCCGGTCTTGAGCATCTTGGCGATATGGACGCGGTTGCGCTCGCCGCCCGAAAGCTTGCCGACGTTCTTCTGCTGGTCCTGGCCCTTGAAGTTGAAGGCGCCGACATAGGCGCGGGTCGACATGTCCTGCTTGTTGACCTGCATGTAATCGAGCCCGTCGGAGATTTCCTCCCAGACGTTCTTCTTCGGGTCGAGATGATCGCGGCTCTGGTCGACATAGCCGAGCCGCACCGTCTGGCCGATCTCGATCTCGCCCGAATCGGGCTTTTCCTGGCCGGTGATGAGCTTGAACAGCGTCGATTTGCCCGCGCCATTGGGGCCGATCACGCCGACGATGCCGCCAGGCGGCAGGATGAAGGACAGATCCTCGAACAACAGCTTGTCGCCATAGGCTTTCGACAGGCCCTTGGCCTCGATGACCTTGCCACCCAGCCGCTCGGGCACCTGGATGACGATCTGCGCCTTGCCGATCGGGCGGCTCTCGGACGCCTCGACCAGCTGGTCGAAGGCCTTGATGCGCGCCTTGCTCTTGGTCTGGCGGCCCTTCGGGCCCTGGCGGATCCATTCGAGTTCGCGGCTGATCGCCTTCTGCCGCCCTTCGTCCTCGCGCGATTCCTGCTCCAGCCGCTTCGCCTTCTTTTCGAGATAGGTCGAGTAATTGCCTTCGTAGGGGAAATACTTCCCGCGATCGAGTTCAAGGATCCAGCCGACGACATTGTCGAGGAAATAGCGGTCGTGGGTGATCATCAGCACCGCGCCGGCATATTCCTTGAGGTGGTTTTCGAGCCAGCGGACGCTTTCGGCGTCGAGATGGTTGGTCGGCTCGTCGAGCAGCAGGATGTCGGGCTTCTGGATGAGCAGGCGGGTAAGCGCGATGCGCCGCTTCTCGCCGCCCGACAGCGTCTCGACGCTGCCCTCGCCCGGCGGGCAGCGCAGCGCTTCCATGGCGATTTCGAGCTGGTTGTCGAGCGTCCAGCCATCGACCGCGTCGATCTTTTCCTGAAGCGTGCCCATCTCCTCCATCAGCGCGTCGAAATCGGCATCCTCGGGCGGGTCGGCCATGAGCGCGCCGATCTCGTTGAAGCGATCGACAAGATCGGCGGTGGCGCGCGCGCCGTCCTTCACATTTTCGAGCACGGTCTTTTTCGGATCGAGCTGCGGTTCCTGCGGCAGATAGCCGACGGTGATGTTCTCGCCCGGCCATGCCTCGCCAGTGAATTCGGTATCGATCCCCGCCATGATCTTCATCAGCGTCGATTTGCCCGCGCCATTGGGGCCGACGATGCCGATCTTGGCGCCCTGATAGAATTGCAGGTTGATATTGCTCAGCACCGGCTTGGGGGCGCCGGGGAAGGTCTTGGTCATGCCCTTCATGACAAAGGCGTATTGCGCGGCCACGGCAAAGCTCCGGAAATTTCAGGGGTCAGCGATCGGCGCCGCCTCTACAGGCTGGCCCCTCGTGCCGCAAGCGCGGCGGGCTGGTGCCCGATGTTGAGCGGGCGCCGGCGATCCCGGGCCCAGCCTCGCCGCCGCCCCCCGCCGATCGCGAGGGCGGCGGACCAGGGCTTGCCTGCGCCCGAAGCGAAGCGCAGATTGTGCACAGGGTCGGAGACTTTTTGATCTCCGTCGGAAGAAGCGGCTACGGGACGGCGCGCGTTGGCGCATTCCCGATATCCTTTGGGGAGAAGGCAGCATGGCAGAAGGGTTCGTACTCGATCCGACCGGCGCCGCCGGGCAGGACAATGCCAGCCCCGGCCCGGATGCCGGCCCGCTGTGCGGCCGGCATGTCGGCATCCGCGTCGATCGCATCTGGCGCGCATGGGACTGGATCAGCGCGCATTGGGCCGCAGAACTGCGCGCTGCCGGCGCCCGGGTGAGCTTCTGGCGCTCGACCGACCGTTCGGGCGCCGAGGGCGAGCGCCAGAGCCGCGAACTCGAAGCCTGGCTGGCCACGCTCGACGGTGCGATCCTTGGCCTTGCCAATTGCGGCTCCTGCACCGGCTGGACGATCCGCGACGCGATCGCCGCGGCGAACACCGGCATCCCGACCATCGCCATCGCGACGCGCAATTTCGAGGTTTTCGCGCATGAGCTCGCCGCGCGCGGCGGCCGTTCGGGCCTCAGGCTGCATGTCCTGCCCTATCCGCTCAACGAGCGCGCGCGCGGCGAGGTCGAGGAGATCGGCCGCGCGCATTTCGCGCCGATGCTCGCGGCATGGGGTGCCAGCCTGACGCGGCAAGAGCGGGCGGCGTGAGCATCATCCCCATCGCTGCGCGGCAAGCGAAGCCCCAGCCCTTCGCCCGCACGCTGATGCCGCGCGATTGCGGGACCGGGAGCTGCGAGGTCGATGTGCTGGCGAGCGCGCGCCACGAGGCCGAGCTTGATGTCGAAGGCTTCACCCGCTTCGCGCTCGATCAGGGCTGGGGCGACGGCTTGCCGCTGGTGCCACCGACCGAGGCGCGGGTGCGCGCCTTCCTTGCCGCCCATGACCGCTTCCCCGACGAGGCGATCTGCACGCTGCCGCCCGCCAATGCGGTGCTGACGGTCGAGAAGATCGCGATCAACGCGGTGATGGCCGGCGCGCCCGCAGGCTCGCTCGAACTCCTCATCGCCATGGCTTTGGCGATTGCCGAGCCCGATTTCGAGCTTTACGGGGTCAACACCACCACCGCCCCGGTCTTTCCCGCCTTCGTCGCCAACGGGCCGGTGCGCACCCGCCTTGGCATTCCCTGCGGCCATGGCTGCTTCGGCGGGGCGGCGAGCCCGGCGGTGGCGATCGGCCGCGCGATGCGGCTCATCATCCGCAATGTCGCCGGGCAGGTCGCGGGGGTGACCTCGCAGACCACCTTCGGCTCGCCCGGCCGCATCGCCGGGGTGCTGGTCGGCGAATGGGAGGAACGCTCGCCCTGGGCGCCGCTCGCCGAGCGGCGCTGCGGCATCGCCGGCGATGCGGTTACCAGTTTCGGCGCGATGGGCACGATGAACGTGCTCGACACCACCAGCCAGGCGCCATCGGATTTCGTCGAGATGATCGGCCGGTCGCTGATCTATCCCGCGACCAACTGCCTCAGCCCGGCGATGGCCTATGGCGAGGTGATGGTGGCGATCAACCCGGTCTGGGCCGAAATCCTTGCCCCCGCCTTTCCCGACATCGCCGACCTTCAGGCGGCGCTGTGGCGCGAAGCGGCGCTTCCCGGTGAGAGCCTGCAGGCGCGCCACCGCGAGCAGCTCGAAGCGCAGGGCCGCATCCGCGCCGACGGGCGCATCTATCTGACGCCCGAGCCCAAGGACATCCTGCTGTTCGTCTGCGGGGGCACCGGCGGGCTCCATGCAACCGTGCTGCACAGCTTCGGCTCCTGCCTTGCCCAGACCCAGCCGCTCGCCGGGCCCCGCGCATGAGCGAGCACGCAAGCGCGATCGACGGGGCCTGCCATTGCGGCGCGGTTCAGTTCCGCGTGGTCCTGCCCGGGGGGCTTGCAGGGCCGGTTCGCTGCAATTGCAGCTATTGCCGGATGAAGGGCGCGGTCATGCTGTTCGCCGGGGTGGAGGACATCACCATCACCCGGGGCGCGGACAGGCTTTGTGTCTATCGCTTCGGCTCGCAGGCCGCGCGGCATTATTTTTGCGGCACCTGCGGTATTCACACCCATCACCAGCGCCGCTTCGATCCCGCCCAGATCGCGGTCAATGCCGCCTGCCTTGCCGGGGTCAGCCCGTTCGATTTCGCAGAGCTTCGCGTGCTCGACGGGCACATACACCCGCTCGACCATGGCGGCGGCGCGCTCGGCGTGGCGGGTGTGCTGCGCTATGTGCCCGGCGGTGCCGACTGATCGGGCATCCAGCCGGGCCGCAGCGCCTCGGGGATGTCCTCGATCCGGCGGTGGTCGAGCGCCAGCCCCAGATCGGGCCAGGCCTTGCGCCGGCGGGCGGGATCGGACCGGGCGAGCGGCACCACCAGCAGGCGGCGGTTGACCTTCTGGCGCCAGTTCATCCGCGCGGTGTTTTCCTGGCCGACGTAGCAACCCTTGGTAAAGCTCACCCCGTTCAGCAGATCGGCGTTGCATTCGAGCCAGAGCAATTCGCCCGAGCCAAGCTCGTCCAGCCCTTCGGCCACCCCGTGCCGCAGGCGATGGCGGGTCCATTCCGCGTCAGCCGCATCACCCCCGGCGGGGCCGAGCCAGCGCCCGCCCAGCGCGGCGAGCCGGGGATCGGGGCGCGCTTCATCGGGGCTGCCGGGGCTCCAGTGCACCGCGCGCGCCGTATCGGGGGCGATGGCGATGCGGCGGCGCAGACGATAGGTGCCAAGGCGCCGGGCCAGCGCGCCGATCGCCGCCGCCTCGCAATCGAGCAGAAAATCGCCGCCCTCGCGCCACACCATGAAATCGAACAGCACCTTGCCCTGCGGGCTCAGCAGCGCCGCCCACACCGGCAGCGGCGCGGTGACATCATTCGTCACCAGCCCCTGAAGGAAGCCGGCGACGTCTTCCCCGGGCGCTTCGGGTGAAAGCCGCAGCAGCGCGCGGCCGGCGAGTCTGGTTGCGGTCATCGCTTCACACTGGCGGCTTGCCGGGCGAATGCAAGCCTGCTCGAAAGCGCTGTTCTCGTGGCGGCGGCTGTGCCATGCGGGGAGGGCGATGAACGCCGCGCCCGATCTCGTGCTCGCCAATGGCACCGTCCACACCCCCAACGGGGCCGAGCGGATCGATGTCGCGCTGCGCGAGGGGCGCATCCTCGCGCTCGGGTCATCGCTGCTGTCCGGTGCGCGCCGGATCGATTGCACCGGGCTCGACCTGCTGCCGGGGGTGATCGACAGCCAGGTTCATTTCCGCGAGCCGGGGCTGGAGCACAAGGAAGACCTTGAAAGCGGCAGCCGCGCGGCGGTGATGGGCGGGGTGACCGCGGTGTTCGAGATGCCCAACACCCATCCCAACACCGATACCGCCGATCGCGTCGCCGACAAGCTTGTCCGCGCCGACCGGCGGATGTGGTGCGACCATGCGTTTTACGTTGGCGCCACCGCCGAAAACGCCGCCGACCTCGCCGAGCTTGAACGCATCCCCGGCACGGCGGGGGTGAAGATCTTCATGGGCGCCTCGACCGGCAGCCTGCTCGTCGCCGAGGACGAGCCGCTGGCGCGGGTGCTGGCAAGCGGGGTGCGGCGCGTCGCCATCCATGCCGAGGACGAGCCGCGCATGCAGGCGCGTCGCGACCAGCGCATCGCCGGCGATCCTTCGAGTCATCCCGTCTGGCGCGACGATGAAAGCGCGATGCTGGCGACGCGGCGCATCCTGCGGCTTGCCCGCGCCGCGCGCCGCCCGATCCATATCCTGCATGTCACCACCCCGGCCGAGCTGGAGCTGATCGCGCGGAACCGCGATATCGCCAGCTGTGAAGTGACCCCGCAGCACCTGACCCTGGCCGGCGAGGACGCCTATCCGCGGCTCGGCAGCTTTGCCCAGATGAATCCGCCGATTCGCAGCGCCGCCCATCGCGACGGGCTGTGGCACTGGCTGCGCCAGGGCGTGCCCGACGTGCTCGGCTCGGATCACGCGCCGCACACCCGCGAGGAAAAGGCCAAACCCTATCCCGACAGCCCGAGCGGCATGCCCGGCGTCCAGACGCTGCTGCCGCTGATGCTCGATCATGTCGCCAAGGGGCATCTTTCGCTTGCCCGGCTGATCGATCTGACCAGCGCCGGGGTGCAGCGCATCTTCGGTTTGCAGGCGAAGGGCCGCATCGCGGTTGGCTATGACGCCGATTTCACCGTGGTCGATCGCAAGGGGCGTTTCACCATCACCGAGGACTGGCTGGAAAGCCGCTGCGGCTGGTCGCCGTTCACCGGCATGGAGCTTTCCGGCCGCGTGGTCGGCACCATCATCCGTGGCCAGCAGGTGATGTGGGAAGGCCAGCTCGCCAACGAGGCGTGCGGCAAGCCGCTCACATTCGCCTTGGCCCTGCCGGCGGGGTGAACGGCGGCAAGGCCCGTGGGTCGGGCGCTGGACCAGTCAGGGGAGGAAGGGAAGATGGCGAAATTCGTCATGGTCGTGCAGTCGCAGGCGAAGCCGGGGCGCGAGGCGGAGTATCATCGCTGGTACGACCGCGAGCATCTCCCCGACATTCTCGCGATCCCCGGGGTTACTGCCGGCCGCCGGTTCGATGCCACTCCGGTGATGATCGGCGAGCCGGGCCTTGCCTGCCTCGCGATCTTCGAGATCGAGGCCGATGATCCCGCCGAGGTGATGGCCGAGATGGGCCGGCGTGCCAGCGCGGGCGCGATGTCGGTCACCGATTCGCTCGACGCTGCCGCGACCCGGCTGTGGTTCTATCGCGAGCACGAGCCGGTGGGGTAGCAGGCAAGGCGCGGTTAACGGTAACGCAGGCGATCGGCGGTAAGATCGGCGAGCGTTTTTGCACCCATCAGCTTCATGCCGCGCTCGATCTCGTCCTTGAGCAGCGCGATCGCGCGTTCGACCCCCGGCTGCCCGGCGGCGGCGAGCGCATAGAGATAGAGCCGCCCGCCCGACGCGCAGCTCGCCCCGGCGCACAGCGCCTTCAGCACATGCGTGCCGCGGCGGATGCCGCCGTCGCAGATGATCTCGATCT
Source organism: Sphingomonadales bacterium (assembly GCA_028870315.1). Taxonomy (GTDB): domain Bacteria; phylum Pseudomonadota; class Alphaproteobacteria; order Sphingomonadales; family Sphingomonadaceae; genus Novosphingobium. The sequence continues at coordinate 21,236 of JAGWPW010000052.1, forward strand.
CGCCGCCGACCGCATCGACGATCTCGCGCAGCGCATCGAACGGCGCGCGGCTGCCGTCGAGCTGGCGGCCACCGTGGTTCGAGATCATGATCGCATCGGCGCCCATCGCCACCGCGCGGCGCGCGTCGCCGGCGCTCATCACCCCCTTGAGGACGAAGGTGCCGCCCCAGTCGGCGCGGATGCGCTCGGCGGTTGCCCAGTCCATCGTCGTATCAAGCATGGTGTTGAAGTAATTGGCGATCGACACGGGCTCGCCGGTGCCGGCATCGACATGGTCGTCGAGATTGGGCAGGCGGAACTTCTCGCGCAGCACATAGTCGAGCGCCCAGCGCGGCTTTACCGCATAGGACAATGCCGAAGCAGCGGTGAAGCGCGGCGGCGAGGTGAAGCCGCTGCGCGCGCAGCGCTCGCGCTTGCCCGAGACGATGGTATCGACGGTGAGGGCGAGCGCGTCGAACTTCGCGGCCTGGCAGCGCGCGATGAGGCTGCGGTTCAATCCCTGGTCCTTGTGGACATAGAGCTGGAACAGCTTGGGGCCTTGCGTCAGCGCGGCGATTTCCTCGATGCTGACCGTCGCCAGGCTCGAAATGCCGCACCACAGCCCGAATTTCGCGGCGGCACGGGCGATGGCGCGCTCGCCCTGCCAGTGGAACACGCGCTGCAACGCGGTTGGCGAGAGGATCAGCGGCAGTTCCGAGCGCCGGCCCATGATCGTCAGCGAGGGGTCGATCGCGGCGACACCGGCGAGCACGTCGGGCACCAGATCGACCGTGTCGAAGGCGGCGGTGTTGCGCGCCCTGGTGATCTCGTCGTCGGCCGCGCCGTCGATATAGTCGAACACCGGCCAGGGCAGGCGGCGCCTGGCGAGCCGGCGAAAGTCGTCGATGTTGTGGCAATCGGAAAGCTTCATGCCCGGTGCCATAGCCGATCGGCGGGCGCTGCCGCCAGATGGTACAAGCGCGAGCTGTGGCGCACAATCCTCAGCCGCGCGAAATGCGCGGTGCACCAGCGCCGCGCGCTTGCCGCTTCGGCACCGGGCGCTAGGGTCGAGCGATGAAGCGCGCTTCAGCAGCGACGAAATGGCGCAGGCGCCGCATCGCCCCGGCCGCCGCGCTGCTCGCCGCGCTTGCCCTGCCGCTGCGCGCGGCGCCGCATGCCGACAGGGCGCTCGAACAGCAATTGCTCGCCACGATGCAGGTGCTCGCCTCGGATGATTTTCTCGGCCGCGAGCCGGGAACGCCGGGCGAGACGAAGACGCTGCGCTGGCTCGGGGCGCAATGGTTCGACATCGGCCTTGTCTCGGGCACCAACGATCCCGCGCATCCCTGGTTCGCGCCGGTCACGGTGATCGCGCGGCGGCCGGCGTTCTCGCTTGCCCGCTTCGGAGTGCGCGAACATGTGATCGGCTTCGATGACCAGCAGGCGCTGGTCCTCACCTCGGGGCGGCGCAGCCTGGTCGAAGGTGCGCCGCTCGATTTCGTCGGGCGCGGCAGCATTCCGCCGCGCGCCGAGCTTGCCGGCCGGGTCGCGCTGCTGCTCGACCGCGCGCCGCCCGACCAGCGCGAGCCGGATGACGTCCAGGGCAGCGCCCGGCAGAACGCGCTGCTTGCCGGCGGCGCCGCCGCGGTCGTCACCATCCTCGACGGGCCGCGCAGCCTTGCGAGCGTTGCCGCCCGCCGCGACCGTCCCGGCTATGCGCTTTCGGGCGAGGCGCTGGGCGGCGATCTCGAAGCCTTCGTCACCGCCGCCGGCTTCGCGCGCGTGCTTGCCGAGGCCCGCAGCAGCCTCGATGCGCTCGAAAGGGACGCGGACCGGCCCGATTTCACCCCGCATCCGCTTGGCATCACCGCCCATCTCGAAGCGACGACCAGCGAAACCACGATCCGCACGCATAACCTCATCGGCAAGCTGCCCGGCCGCCATCCCGAGGCGGGGGCGGTGCTGCTGCTGGCGCATTGGGATCATTTCGGCACCTGTGCCCAGCCGCCCGCCGAACATCTCATCTGCAACGGCGCGATCGACAATGCGAGCGGCGTCGCGGCGCTGACCGAGATCGCCCGCCGGCTCGCCAAGGGGCCGCCGCTCGACCGCGACGTCTATTTTCTCGCCACCACCGCCGAGGAGCTGGGACTGCTCGGCGCCGAAGCCTTCGCCGAAAGCCCGCCGCTGCCGCTCAGGAGCATCGTTGCCGCCTTCAATCTCGATTCGGTGGCGATTGCGCCCGCCGGAACCGCGGTGGGCATCGTCGGCAAGGGCATGACCGGGATCGAGCCCGATATCGTGCGCGTCGCGCGCGCGGCGGGCCGGCGCGTCTCGGACAGCACCGCGCCCAACACCTATATCGGCCGCCAGGACGGCTGGGTGCTGCTTCATCACGACGTGCCGACGGTGATGATCACCAGCGCCTATGGTGACATGGCGCGTTTGCAGAAGTTCTTCGATGGCGATTACCACCGGCCCAGTGACGTGGTGAAGCCGGGGATCGAGCTTGGCGGCGCGGCCGAAGACGTGCTGCTGCATGTCGCCCTGGTGCGCTGGTTCGCCGATCTCAAAACCCGCCCCGGCGCTTCGCCCATGGTTCATTGACGCGACAGGCGGCGCGCAATAGCCTCTCGTCCGGGCGGATTTCCGCCGAGGAGGGCCATCATGAAGAAATTCCTGCTTCCTGCCATCGTTATCGCCATTGCCCTGGTTCCGGCAACCGCCGATGCCGCGCAGTGCCGCAATTCGGCGACCGGCAAATTCGCCAAATGCGGCACCGCCGGTGCGGTTCCGGCGAGCCAGTATGTCGCCAAGGGCAAGAGCGCGAAATCGGCCACCCCCGCCGCGCCCGCCGCGCCAGCGGCGGCTGCCGCCCCCGCCAAGTCCGGAAAGATGGCGGGGATGCTGGGGCTGATGAAGCCCAAGCCCAAGGTCGCGCCGGCCCCCGCCAAGCCGGCCAAGCCCGCGCGCTGCAAGACCGCCAAGGGCAAATTCGTCAAATGCGGCACGCCGGGCGCAACGCCGGGCTGATTGATCGGTATCGCTTGTTCGCGGCGCGGGGGAGCGAAGGCTCGCCCGCGCCGTTTTCGGCATGCGATGGCTGAAACCGGCATGGTCACAGGGTGACCGGAATCGCCGAATTGCGCAGCGCCAGCCTTCGGCTGATTTCCTTGCGAAGCGGCGCATCGATGGCATGCACCGCGATTGTCGCGGCGCCGACGACGAAAACGATGAATAGCGTTCCCCCTTCGGCCATCGACAGTCCAAGCTTCGAGATCATGTAACTCATTACGGTCAGAACGGCGACGTGCAAGGCATACACGGCGTAGGATATGTCGCCGAAATAGCTGAAAACGCCGGCCAGAACTGGCGGCGGCTCGATAAGCAGCCCCAATCCCAGAAGGAGGGGAAAAAGCAGGCAGACAGTAAAAAGTTCGATAGCGGCTTCGTGGATAAAATGCCCATGGCCGAGTGCCAAGGCCAGAATGGCAACTGGAATCATCGCCCACCATGAAGTCGTTATCCGATTGAGCGGAAAATGTCGTGCAAACAACATCCCGACACAGAAAGAAAACATTGTTCTAAGAAGTCCTCCTGACGCATTGCTCCATCCTGAACCCATATCGAAATAAAACGGACTTTTTAATAAAAAAAATATAAATATTATAGAAAATATAGATATAAATAGAATAAAAATAGATCTCAATTTTATTAAAATATATGCAAAAAATATGTTAGATATAAATTCGAAAAATAGAGACCATGATGGAACGTTTAACGGAAATAAAGCATTCGATCCAAATGGAGTAGGCAGCATCGCTGAGCCGATTAATAGTCTAATCAATATGGTCACGACCTCTGGGCCGTGGTGAGAGTGAATGCGCCAGATAATGTCCAACAATGCAGCGACGATCAGTCCGGTAAAATAGAGCGGATAGAGGCGAACAAGTCGCATTTCGAGAAATCGACCGGGGCTGAGACCGCGTGCCAGCCTGGGCTCGTAATTCACGGCGATGACAAATCCGCTCAGCGCGAAAAACAGGTCGACGGCCAGATAGCCGGAAGCGAACCAGTGCGTCTGCTGCAATCCAAAATGATAGAGCGCGACCGCCACCGCAGCCAGACCGCGCATCCCATCCAGTGTGATGTAGCGCTTTCGCCGGAGATCGCGTACAATACTCAAACGGCGTATCCGTAAAATGCGCTGCGGCATGGGTTTGCGCGTCAAATGGCACAGGCGCAACACCGAGCGCAAGGCGCATATGCCGCGCGAATGCCGGCATTGGTGCAGAGCAGCGCCCCGATTTGTAAATCCGCCTCTGGCCCTTTGCCGCGGGCTTGATTACATGGCCCGCCACGACTCCGCGTGAGAGGCATTGTGGCGCGCATGGAAATTCCCCTCGGCCTGACCTTCGATGATGTGCTGCTGCGTCCGGCGGCCTCCGACATCGTGCCCAGCATGGCCGACACCCGCACCCGCCTCACCCGCGAGATCGCGCTCAACATCCCGGTGATCTCCTCGGCGATGGACACCGTCACCGAGGCCGACATGGCGATCGTCATGGCGCAACTGGGCGGGATCGGCGTGCTCCACCGCAACCTCACCGTCGAGCAGCAGGTCGCCGCGGTGCGCGCGGTCAAGCGCTTTGAAAGCGGGATGGTGGTGAACCCGATCACCATCGCCCCGCAAGCAAGCCTGGGCGAGGCGCAGGCGCTGATGACCGCGAGCCGGATCAGCGGCATCCCGGTGGTCGAGGCGGGCGGCAAGCTCGTCGGCATCCTCACCAACCGCGACGTGCGCTTCGCCGACAATCCGCGCCAGCCGGTCAGCGAGCTGATGACGCGCGACAATCTTGCCACCGTGCGCGCCGGCGTCACACAGGAGGAGGCGCGGCGCCTGCTGCACCAGCGCCGCATCGAGAAGCTGCTGGTGGTCGATGACGATTACCGCTGCATCGGACTGATCACCGTCAAGGACATCGAAAAGGCGGTGACCTATCCCGATGCCACCAAGGATGCCGCCGGCCGGTTGCGCGTTGCCGCCGCGACCACCGTCGGCGACAAGGGTTTCGAGCGCACCGAAGCGCTGCTGGCCGCCGAATGCGACGTGGTGGTGATCGACACCGCGCATGGTCATAACCACGATGTCGCGCGCGCGGTCGAACGGGTGAAGCGGCTTTCCAATTCGGCGCAGGTCATCGCCGGCAACATCGCCACCGCCGAGGCGGCGCGCGCGCTGATCGCGGCCGGCGCCGATGCGGTCAAGGTCGGGATCGGTCCGGGCTCGATCTGCACCACCCGCGTCGTCGCCGGGGTGGGCGTGCCGCAGCTCACCGCGGTGATGGAAGCCGCCGGGGAAGCGCAGCGCGCGGGCGTGCCGGTGATCGCCGATGGCGGCCTTCGGACTTCGGGCGATGCCGCCAAGGCGCTGGCCGCCGGCGCCTCGTCGATCATGGTCGGCTCGCTGCTCGCCGGCACCGAGGAAGCGCCGGGCGACACCTTCATCTTCCAGGGCCGCGCCTACAAGGCCTATCGCGGCATGGGCTCGGTGGGGGCGATGGCGCAGGGCAGCGCCGACCGCTATTTCCAGCAGGACATCAAGGACCAGATGAAGCTGGTTCCCGAAGGCATCGAGGGCCAGGTGCCGTTCAAGGGGCCGGCGAAGGACGTCATCCACCAGCTCGTCGGCGGGATCAAGGCGGCGATGGGCTATACCGGCTGCGCAACGATCGAGGCGCTGCGCACCGGCGCCAGCTTCGTGCGCATCACCAACGCCGGGCTGCGCGAAAGCCATGTCCACGACGTGACGATCACCCGCGAGGCGCCGAATTATCCTTCGCGCTGACGCCCCGGCGCAGCCTGCGCGATGACGCCTGCGGCGCGCGTTCAGGCGGCGATCGAGATTCTCGATACGATCATCGTCGCGGCGCGCGGGCAGGGCGCGCCCGCCGATCGCCTGGTCGCCGACTGGTTCCGCAGCCGCCGCTTTGCCGGCAGCGCCGACCGGCGGGCGGTGCGCGCGCTGGTCTTTGCTGCGGTGCGCGCCTGCGGCGAGGTGCCGGCAAGCGGCCGCGCGGCGATGCTGGCGCTGGCTTTCGATGATCCCGCGCTCGCGGGGCTGTTCGATGGATCGCCGCATGGCCCCGCGCCGGTCGCGGATGGCGAGCCGGTGGCGGCGCGCGCGCCGATGCCGGGCTGGCTGGCCGAGGCGCTGGCGAGCAGCGGCATCGATGCCGCGGGCCAGCAGGCGTTGCTCACGCGCGCACCGCTCGATATCAGGGTCAACAGCCTCAAGGCCGACCGGGCGAGCCTGGCGCTGCCGGTCGCGGCCGCGCCGACCGCCGCGCCGCAGGGCCTGCGCCTGCCGTCCGGAACGCAGGTCGAAGCATGGCCGGCGTGGCGCGACGGGTTGATCGAGGTGCAGGACACCGGCTCGCAATTGCTGTGCGAGGCGGTATCGGCCGCGCCCGGCGAGTCGGTGATCGACCTGTGTGCCGGCGCGGGCGGCAAGACGCTGGCGCTGGCAGCAGCGATGGCCGGGCTTGGCCGGCTGATCGCCTGCGACATCGATCGCGCGCGGCTTGCCCGGCTTCATCCGCGCGCGGCGCGCGCCGGCGCGGGGCTGATCGAGACCCGGTTGCTCGATCCGGAGCGCGAGGCGCTGGCGCTTGCCGACTGGGCCGGCCGCGCCGATGCGGTGCTGGTCGATGCCCCCTGTTCGGGCACGGGCACGCTGCGCCGCAATCCCGAGGCGCGCTGGCGGCTGAGCCCGGCGGCGATTGGCAGGCTTTGCGCGGTGCAGGCGCGGCTGCTCGACGTCGCGGCCGGGCTGGTGCGGCCCGGCGGGCGCCTCGTCTTCGCGACCTGCTCGCTGCTCGATGCCGAGGGATGCGCGCAGATCGCCGGCTTCCTCGCGGCGCATCGCGGCTGGCGCGCGGCGCCCCCTGCGCTGCCTGCCGGGCGCGCGCAGGGCGCGGGATGGCGGCTCACCCCGGGCGACGACGGCACCGACGGCTTTTTCGTCGCAAGGCTCGAACGGCTGTGATAGCAGCCTGACGATGGACGGCAGCGTTCCTTCGTCCGCGCCGCGTCTTGCGGGCCAGCGGCGGGAGGCGATCAAGGATCTGGCGATGCGGTATTTCCCGGTGGCTCTGGCATTGTCGCTGCTTGCCGGGCTGACCGCGAGCGCCAGCCATTCGACCCCGGCGCAGGTGCTCGAACCACGCGCTGCCGCGCTGGAGGACGAGGGCCGGGCCGCGCTTGCCGCCGGCCATGTCGAGGTCGCGACCGATGCGTTCGAGGCGGCGCTGGCGGTGCAGCCGGGCGCGACCGTGCTCGTGCTCGATCTCGCCGGGGCGGCGCGGCAGCGCGGTATGCCGGGCGAGGCGGTGCATTATTATCGCGACGTGCTGGCCGCCGATCCGCAGAATGTCGAGGCGCTGGCCGGCGAGGGCGCCGCGCTTGCCGAAAAGGGCGCGGTTGAAAAGGCGCGGCGCAATCTTGCCGAGGTCGAAAGCCTGTGCGGCAAGGATTGCCCATCGGCGCGTGCGCTGGCGGCGGCGATCGCCAAGGGGCCGGCGCCGCGGGTCGTCAGCGCCGAGGAGATGAAGCCGCGCCCCACCCTGGCCAATTAGGGCATCGCGCCGAAAGGTGATGCAATGACAAAACCCGGAGCACAATGCGGGCTTTCAAGCAAGCGCGCATTGTGCTCCGGATTGTTTCAAGCCGCGAGCCGGAAGCGGGTTTGACGTTGCCGCATCCCGAAACCGATCAGGCCGAAACCGGCAAGCATAAAGGCCCAGGTGGCGGGTTCGGGAACCGACGCGAATTCAATGTTCGAGACACCGGGATTGACCCCGTTGGCGGCCACCACGGTATATTTGACGTATTGTGCCGAAATGCCGGGCAAGGAACCGACAAAAAGGAAATCGGACGGCGAGGTCGTGCTCGATGGCGCGAGTTTGGTGAAGCTATACAGCGAGGACGAAGCGGTCGTGAATGTGGCGTCGGTAAACGCCTGGATCGTGAAGCTGGTGGTAAAGTCATAGAGGCCACCATAAAACGCGCCATTGCCGCCGCCGGAAGTGACGCGATCGGTGACGTCCACCGCGGACAGCGCGTAAACGCCGGGCAGCGTCAATTCGAGAAAGGAGCCTGCCCCGCCACCATTCGACGCCCAGTCGGTGTTCGCCGCATTGGCGCCAGTGTCGATCGCGTAGGACGCGTCGAAGCCCGGATAGGCGGAACTGGCCACAGCAAGCGACGGCAGCACGGTTGCCGCGGTTGCCGGCAGGCTCACCGTGGTGGCAGCCAGCGCCATGAGCGAATATACCACCTTGCGCATTTACCAGACTCCCGCTTTGCATCGGCTTGTCGCCACGCAGTTCTCTAAGCAATTTTCGTGCCAAAGCAATTAACAATTGAATTATCAAGAGATAAATTTTCGGCTGGACGACAATGTAAGATAATTTGACGGTTCCCGGGACGGACGGTGGCCCAAAGCGCGCGCTTTCGCGCGTTTGGAACGGGTTCTGGGACGTGGTGCCTCCTTCGATGGCAGGATGCGCTTTGGCGCGATGCACTATCTCGCCTCGGGGCTCTTGTTCCGGGTGCTGCGGTGATGGCGCGGCGATGTTTCGCCGCCTTTGTCCAGCACAATTCCCGGATCGACCGGCCGGTCGTGATGACGCAGTTCGAAATGGAGTTCGTCGCGCCGGGCACGGCCCGAGTGGCCGGCGCGGCCGATGCGCGCGCCGCCGCGCACCTTCTCGCCCCGGGCAACGGCGATGCGCGACAGGAAACCATAGGCCGACTGCCAGCCATCGCCATGGTCGATCACCACGAGATTGCCGAAATCGCGCGGCTCGCGCCCGGCGAAGATCACCCGCCCCGCCGCCGCCGCGCGCACGACGGCGCCGTGGGTTGCGGCGATGTCGATGCCGTCGTGGTAATCGGCTGCGGTGCGCGAGGTGAAGCCGCGCAGCACCGCGCCCTTGAGCGGCACGGAAAAGCGCGGTGCCGCGGTGGTGTCAGCGGCGTTTGCCGGCTCGGCCGCGGAGACGGGCGGGGCGGCGGCATCGGCCGCCGGCTGCGGCGCGCCGATCAGCGTCGGGATCAGCAGGCGCTGCCCCGGCTGGAGCGGCGCCTCGGGCGCAAGGCCGTTGGCGACCGCGATCGTGCGCCACGGCACGCCCGTGCTAAAGGCGATGTCGAAGCCCGTCTCGCCCTCCGTGACGCGGTGGTGGCGGGTGCGCGGCAGGCGCAGCTTCTGGCCGGGATGGACGCGCCAGGGCTGTTTCAGATGGTTTGCCTCGGCGATCAGCCCGCGCGGAACCTTCGCGCGCCGGGCAATGCCGCCCAGCGTCTCGCCCGGCCGGACGACATGGACGCTTTCCTCGGCGGGCGCGGCTGCCGCCCCGGCATCGGGCCGCGAATGGGCCGGGCGTTTCGCGAGCGCGCCGGTTGCCACCAGCGCGAGCAGGATCGCGGCGGCGGCGGCCGGCCTCACCGCCGGTAGCACTCCCCCAGCCGCGCGAGCGAGGACTCATGCGTCAGGTCGAGGTGCAGCGGCGTCACCGCAACGAAGCCGTCGGCGATCGCTTCGAGGTCGGTCGCGTGGCCCGGCGTATGCTCGATGCCGTGGAGACCGAACCAGTAATAGCGATAGCCGCGCGGATCGGTGCCTTCGACCAGCGAGCCGCGCGCGTAATCGTGGAAGCCCTGGCGGACGACGCGGATGCCGCGCACCGCATCGGCGGCGATCGGCGGGAAGTTGACATTGACGAGGGTGCGCGGCGCAAAGCGCATCGCCAGCAGCGGGCGCAGCACTGCCTCGCCCCATTGCGCGGCCGCCTCGAACGAGACCGCATCGCCCACCCCCTCGCTGCGATAGACCTGGCTCAGCGCCACCGAGCGGATGCCGGCGAGCGCGCCTTCGAGCGCGGCGGCGACGGTGCCCGAATAGGTGACATCGTCGCCGAGATTGGCGCCGCGGTTGACGCCTGAAAGGATGCAGTCAGGCGGGCCGGGCATGATCTTGCGTAGCGCCATGGTGACCGCATCGGTCGGGGTGCCGCTGACCGAGAAGCGCCGCGGGGCATGTTCGCGCAGCCGCACCGGCCGCGTCAGGGTCAGCGAATGGCCCGCGCCCGATTGCTCCTCGGCGGGCGCGCAGATCCAGATATCGTCCGAAAACCCGCGCGCGATTGCCTCCAGAACCTTGAGCCCCGGCGCATTGATGCCATCGTCGTTGGTGAGAAGGATGCGCATCAGTTCCCCGGGATCAGCCTGTCGATCCCGCCCATATAGGGGGCAAGGGCAGTCGGGATGATGACCGAACCATCCGCTTCCTGGCAGTTTTCCAGCACCGCGACCAGCGTGCGGCCGACCGCGAGCCCCGAGCCGTTGAGCGTGTGGACGAATTCGGGGCCGGGCCTGGCGTTCTGCACCGTGGCATCGGGGCGGTAGCGCGCGTTCATCCGCCGCGCCTGGAAATCCCCGCAGTTCGAGCAGGACGAGATTTCGCGCCAGGCGTTCTGGCCGGGGAGCCACACTTCAAGGTCGAAGGTCTTCTTCGCGGTGAAGCCCATGTCGCCGGCGCACAGCAGCATCCGCCGATAGGGCAGGCCCAGCGCTTCGAGCACCGCCTCGGCGGCGCGGGTCAGGCGTTCATGCTCGTCTGGCGATTCGCCGGGGCGGCAGATCGTCACCAGCTCGACCTTTTCAAACTGGTGCTGGCGGATGTAGCCGCGCGTGTCCCTGCCCGCCGCGCCCGCCTCGGAGCGGAAGCAGGGGGTGAGCGCGGTCATCCGCAGCGGCAGCGCGCTTTCGGCGAGGATCTGCTCGCGCACCGCATTGGTCAGCGAGACCTCGGCGGTGGGGATCAGCCAGCGTCCGTCGCTGGTTCTGAACAGGTCCTCGGCGAACTTGGGCAACTGGCCGGTGCCGAACACCGCCTCGTCGCGCACCAGCAGCGGCGGCGCGCATTCGACCACGCCGTTCACCTGCGTCTGCAGGTCGAGCATGAACTGGCCGAGCGCGCGTTGCAGCCGCGCCATCTGCCCACGCAGGAAGGTGAAGCGCGCGCCCGATATCATTGCGCCGGTCTCGAAGTCGAGCCCCAGCGCCGGGCCGATGTCGGCGTGTTCCTTCGGGGCGAAGGCGAAGGCGCGCGGCGTGCCCCAGCGCTTGACCTCGACATTGCCGGCCTCGTCCTCGCCGTCCGGCACATCGCCGTCCGGGAGGTTGGGGTGGCGCGCCAGTTCGTCCTGGAGCGCGCGGGTGAGGTCGCGCTCCCCGGCTTCGAGCGCGGGCAGCACCGCCTTCAATTCGGCGACCTCGGCCATCAGCGCCGCCGCCTCTTCCCCGGCGCCCCGCGCCTTTGCCGCGCCGATTGCCTTCGACGCCTCGTTGCGGCGGTTCTGCGCGTCCTGCATCCGGGTTGCGAGCGCGCGGCGCCGGGCATCTAGTGCCAGGATCGCGTCCGCCACCGGCGCGACGCCGCGGCGCGCCAGCGCGGTATCGAAACTGTGCGGATTGTCGCGGATCAGGCGGATATCATGCATGGCGCGGGGGGTATGGGCGCGGCCGCGCGCGGTCAAGCCGGGCATTGCCGCGGCGATGAAATCACCCGCCGGTTTGACGCAGCGCGGGCGCCCGCGCACATTCGCGAGCGACGAGAGGACGCAAGCCATGTGGCATAATCTGGGCTCGGACCAGGAATTGTTCCGCGATACCACCGCGCGCTTTCTCGAGCAGCACGTCGGTCTTGCGCATCAGCGCAAGGTGCTGCGCCATGATCCGGCGGGTTTCGATCCCGGCTGGTGGAAAAGCGGCGCCGAGCTGGGCTGGACGATGTGCCTCGTGCCCGAGGCGGCGGGCGGCGGCAGCGTCAGCGGGCGCGGGCCGACAGATGCCGCGCTCATCGCCTATGAATTCGGCCGCCATGCCGCGCCCGGCCCGTTCGTCGATTGCAATATCACCGCTGCCGCGCTCGGCCGTGCCGGCGGGCACGAGGCGGCGCTCGCCGCGCTCCTCGGCGGCGAGGCGGTCGCCGGCCATTGCCTTGGCGCGGCGCCGTGGCGGCGCGACCCGGCGATCGAGATCCGCAGGGACGGTAGCGATTTCATCATCTCGGGCGAGGTGCGCCCGGTCGAATCGGCCGGGCAGGCGCGCTGGCTTCTGGTTACCGGGGCTAGCGCGGGGGGCATGACCCAGCTCCTCGTCCCCGCCGATGCGCCGGGCATCGCCATCCGCCCGCTCAAGGGCATGGACGTCACCCGGCGCTTCTTCGCGGTCGGCTTCTCGGGGGTGCGCCTGCCCGCCGCCGCGCTGGTCGGCGGCTTCGCCCGCGCCGACGAGGCGGTTTCGCGCCAGATCGCCGAGGCGGCGGTGCTGCTCTGCGCCGAGGCGGTGGGCGCGATGGACGCGGCCTTCGCGATGACGCTCGATTATGCCTTCCAGCGCTATACCTTCGGCCGCGCGCTGGCCTCCTACCAGGCGCTCAAGCACCGCTTCGCCGATTTGAAGAGCTGGCTGGAGGCAAGCCACGCGGTCAGCGATGCCGCCGCCGACGCGCTGGCCGACGACAGCCCGCTGGCGATCGAGACGGCGAGCGCCGCCAAGGCCTATGTCGGCGACAAGGGCCCCGAGCTCGCGCAGGATTGCGTGCAGCTCCACGGCGGCATCGGCGTCACCTACGAGCACGATCTCCATTTCTTCCTGCGCCGGGTGACGGTGAACCGGCTGTTGTATGGCACCCCCGCCGAACATCGGCGGCTGATCGCGGCGATCCGGCTGCGCGAGGAGAAGGCGGCGTGATCGCACCCGACATCGGCGTCGAGGAATTCCGCGCGGCGGCGCGCGCGTGGATCAAGGCCAATCTCGGGCCGATCCAGCCCTGGGACATCGACCAGGAATGTGCCGATGATGCAGAGGAGCTGGTCGCGGTGGCGCGCGACCGCGCGCTCCAGCGCAGGATCCACGACGGCGGCTTTGCCGGCATCTGCTTCCCGCGCGAATATGGCGGGCTCGGGCTCAGCCCGGCGCATCAGCGCGCCTTCAACGAGGAACTGGTCGGGCACGAGTTTCCCTCGCGCTTTGCGGTCCCCACCTTCTCGCCCTGCGCCGCGGTGCTGCTCGAATATGGCAGCCCCGAGCAGAAGGCGAGGCACATCCCGGCGATCCTGAAGGGCGACGAGGTCTGGGTGCAGATGCTCTCCGAGCCCGGCGGCGGCTCGGACGTCGCGGGCGCGACCACCTCGGCGGTGCGCGCCGGCGATTGCGGGGACGACGACTGGATCATCAACGGCTCGAAGGTGTGGACCTCGCGCGCCTGGTGGGCCGATTGGGGGTTGTGCCTCGCGCGGACCAACTGGAACCTGCCCAAGCACCAGGGGCTCACCGTCTTCCTTTTGAAGCTCCAGCAGCCGGGGGTCGAAATCCACCGCATCGAACGGCTGACCGGCGAGACCGAGGCCTGCCAGGAATTCATGACCGACGTGCGCATTCCCGACAGTTTGCGGATGGGCGAGGTCGATGGCGGCTGGACGATCGGCACCCGCTGGATGTTCCACGAGCGCATGGGCAGCAATTCGCCCTATGTGACCCGGCCGGTGGGGCTGTCGGGCGCGGCGGCGGAAGGTCCTGGCCCGCTGGCCATCGCGCGCAGGGCCGGGCGGCTCGACGATCCCGCCGCACTCGAACTGGTGGGCGAGGCGCGCGCGCTCGACATCGTCACCCATGCGCTGCGCAAGCGGATGATCGATGCCGCGACCTCGGGCGCCGGCAACAGCGACGGCTCGGCGATCGACCGGCTGTTCGTGGGCATGGCGCATGTCCGCCAGAAGACCATCGCCTTCGAACTCGCCGGCAGCGAGGCGGCGGCCTGGGACGAGGACGAGGCGGCGCAGGTCGGCACCCCGGGGATGGATTTCCTGATGCGCCAGGTATCGTGCATCGGCGGCGGCACCACCGAGATTTCGCGCAATGTCATCGCCGAGCGCGTGCTCGGCATGCCGCGCGAGCCTTCGGGCGATCGCAATATCCCGTTCCGCGACGTGCCGCGCGGCCCGGCGCGCGGCTGATACAGACTGGCCATGGCCGCCGCCCCGGCAAGCTGGTAGCTTGCCGCGATAATGCTGATTCGTCGGATCAAATGCGTTCTGGTGCTGGGCGTGTTCGTGGCGGCGCCGGCGCTCGCCGAACTCGGCGGCAGCGCGGTGGCCATTCCCGGCGAACGCGCGGTGCTGCGCGCCTCGGGAAGCCATGTGCAGCTTGCCCGCTTCGCGCGGCACGATCTTGTCCTGCCCAACGGCGGCGCGGTGCATGAATTCGCCAATGCCGCCGGCCAGATTTTCGCGGTGAGCTGGCAGGGGCCGGGCAAGCCCGACCTGCGCAAGCTGCTCGGGGCCCATTTCGCCGCGCTTCAGGCCGAGAATCTGCGCCGCAGCCGGGTGCCGCGGCTGCGCCGCCAGCCTGTGACGCTCGCCGGCAGCGATCTGACGATCACCAGCGGCGGCCATATGGGCTGGTTCTGGGGCGTCGCCATGCTGCCCGCGCTCACCCCCGCCGGGGTGACCGCGGCCGATCTGCAACCGGGATGAGCGAGGGCGGATGATCCGGCGCTGGCTGACCGTGCTGCTTGCCGCGCTGGCGCTTGCCGGCTGTGGCGGCGGCGGCGGCGGATCGGGTTCGGGTGTGCAGGCGACCGCCAGCCCGACGCCGACCCCCACCGGCACCGGAACCCCGGTCGCGAACACCGCGACGCTGCTGGTCGATGGCGGCCCGGCGGCGCTCTCGACCGGCGCGAACGGCTATGCCGCGCTTAACGAGGGCTACATCACCATCACCCTGTGCGCCCCCGGCTCCACCACCAACTGCCAGACGATCGACCATGTCCAGGTCGATACCGGCTCGGTTGGCCTGCGCGTGATCCGGGGCGTGCTTCAGCCATCGCTGCTGGCGGCGTTGCCCGAGGAAACCGATCCTTCGGGCAATCCGGTGGGCGAATGCTACCAATATGTCAGTTCCTATGCCTTCGGCTCGGTGCGCCTGGCCGATTTCACCGTTGCCGGCGAGAAGGTGGCGGCGATGCCGGTGCAGGTGGTCGCCGATGCCGGGGTGTTCACCACTGTGCCCGCCAACTGTTCGTCGGGCGGCGGAAGCGCGATCACCTCGATCCAGGATCTCGGCGCCAATGCGATCATCGGGATCGGCTCGACCGCGACCGACTGCGGCACCCTTTGCCAGACGGCGGGCTCGAATGCGGGCGCGGCCTATTACAGCTGCCCGGCGACCGGCTGCGCGAGCATCATCGCCCGCACCGCCGCGACCACCGCCCCCTTCGAGCAATTGCCCAACCCCGTCGCCGCCTTTGCCAGCGACAACAACGGGGTGATCATCACCCTGCCGCAGGTGGCGAGCACCGGGGTCGCATCGACCAGCGGCACCCTCACTTTCGGCATCGGCACCCAGAGCGACAATCTGCTGCCCTCGGGGCTCACCCTGCTTGCGCTCACCACCTCGACCGCGACGCGCGGCCCGGCGCTCGTTACCGCGAATTACAAGGGCAACGCGCTGAGCCAGAGCTTTCTCGATACCGGCAGCTCGACCTATTATTTCGACGACGGCACGATCACTGCCTGCACCAGCGGCACCTGGACCGATTTCTACTGCCCGGCCGCGCCGCTGCTGCTTTCGCCGACGCTGACCGGGACCAACAACGTCACCGCCACGGCCAGCTTCACGCTTTATAATCCGACCACGCTTGCCGCGACGGTGAATGTCGCGCCCGGCCTCGGCGTTGATACCGCGCTGCTGACGCAGGCGTCGCTGAGCAGCAACAGCTTCGACTTCGGGCTGCCGTTCTTCTTCGGCCGCACGGTCTATAGCGCGATCGAGGGCCGCGACGCCGGGGGCACCACCGGTCCCTATGTGGCGTTCTGACCCGGCCACACCGGGCGCGCCTCGGGCCAGCCGGCAATTTCCCCGCCTCGGGGTTCTTCAAGGTGAACCCGCCATGATGGCCGAGCCGTCGCGCGGGCATGGTCAGTGCGCCGCCGGCTCCTTCGCCCATTGCGCCAGCGCCAGCCGGTCGAGCTTGCCGCTGCCGAGCCGTGGCAATTCGGGCACGAAGACCACCTCGCGCGGGAGCTTGAAATGCGCCAGGCGCGGGCGCAGCCAGTCGATCAGCGCGGCCCCGGTGATCGCCCCGTCGGCGCGCGCGACCACATAGCAGCGCACCGCCTCGACCAGCCTTGGATCGGCGATGCCGACCGCGGCGCAATGGGTGACCGCCTCGTGGCCGGCAACGACGTGCTCGACCTCTTCGAGGCTGACATTCTCGCCGCCGACCTTGGCCATCAGCTTGATCCGGCCGCGATAGGTGACGAAGCCCTCGTCATCGACCGAGACGAGATCCCCGCTGTGCACCCAGCCCTCGGCATCGAGCGCGCGCGCGGTCTCTTCGGGCTTGTTCCAATAGCCGATCATGGTGTTGCCGCGCACCCAGGCCTCGCCGATCTCGCCCGGCGCGCAGTCGCGCCCGGTTGCCGGGTCGATCACCCGGATCTCGTTGCCGTCGAGCGGCCGGCCGCCGGTGGTGGTGCGCTTTTCGGGCGGGTCATCGGGGCCGGTGATCGCGCAGGGACCATAGGTTTCGGTGAGGCCATAGGGCGAGAAGGCGAAGCTGACATTGGGCATCACTTCGCGCGCCGCCGCGTTGTGGACATGCGCCATGCGCAGGCTGGGGAAGCTGAGACCGCGTTCATGCGCGGCCTGGGTCACCTCCTTGCCGAGCGCGCCGATGAAGATGCTCGCCCGTTCCCCGGCGATCATGCGCAGCGCGAGTTCGACGTCGAAGGCCTCGGTGATGACCAGCGTGCCGCCCTGCGGCAGCATGCTCATCAACCCGTAGATGCTGCCGCCGGCGTGGAACAGCGGCATCATCGAGAAATAGATATCCTCGCGCCGCATGCCGGTGCGGCGGGCGTGCAGGATGCCATTGGCGACGACACCGCCCTGCTGGAGCATCACCCCCTTGGGAAAGCCGGTGCTTCCCGAGGTATATTTGATCATGATGATATCCTGCGGGGTGACGTTCTGCGCCATGGCATCGGCCCGGTCGCGCCAGCCGCCGCGATTTTCGGCGCCAATCGCTTCCAGATCGGCCCAGTCATAGGCTCCGGCGTGGCGCTCGCCGAGGCGCGGATAAAGGACGACATTGCGCAATTCAGGCATCTCGGGCGCATAGAGCGCGCCGGGCGCGGTCGCGGCGGCGAAGGGCGGGCAAAGGCCGCCGAGGATCGCCGGGCAATCGAGCTTGCGGAAGCGGTCGAGCATGATGAGATGGCGCGCGCCCGACTGGGCGAGGCAATAGCGCACCTCGGGCGGCTTCAAAAAGGTGTTGATCGGCACCACCGCCGCGCCCAGCCGCACCGCGGCGAAGCAGGAGATCACCCATTCGAGCCGGTTGGTCATCCACAGGACGACACGGTCGCCGCGCGCGACGCCGATGCTGGCGAGCCCGGCCGAAAGATTGCGCACCGCTTCCAGCAACGCGCGATAGCTCAGCCGGCGCACCGTGCCGAAATCGTCGGCGGCGACCAGCGCGGTGCGGTCGGGATCGGGCCGGGCGGCATCGGCGAGCGCCTGAAACAGCGTGCGCGCGCGCGCGTCTTCGAGCGCGGCCGTCGCCGCGGCGTCGGGCCTGATCCAGGCGATCGGGCGCTCGTCCATCCCAACGCTGGCCATCGGCGCTTCCCCTTGTTCGAGCGGTATCAGCCGCGCAGCCGGAACACCGGCACCAGCGCGTTTGCCGCCGGTTGCCAGACGATCTCGACCGGATCGCCGATCGCGACGGCATCGCAGGGCGCATCGATCAGCACCGAGACCAGCCGGACCCCCGGCGCATCGGCGAATTCGACCAGCGTCGGCATGCGCCATTGCGGCGGCGCGTCCTTGTCCGCGCCGGGCTGGGCAAGGATGGTGAAGGAATGAATCCGCGCCGCACCCGGCGGCACCCATGCGACCGCCTTCGCGCGGCATGTCGGGCAGAACGGCCCCGGCGGCCAGCGGAAGGTGGCGCAGGCGGTGCAGCGCGGCATGACCAGCCGGTGTTCGCCACCCGCCTGCCAGAACGGCGCGCTCCACTGGTCCATCGCCACTTCGAGCCGGCTGAAGTCGGGCAGGGTCGAGACGCGGTTCATGGCTGGTTGCCCAGGATCGCGGCGGTCATCGGCGTCGGCGCCGGGCCGCCGGTGACAAGCGCGGTGCGCGCGCCCGCGACCTGGTTGACCGCGACCCCGCGCAACTGCTCGACCGCCTCGTGGATATGCGTCATGCCCACGACATAGGCGTCGGACAGATGGCCGCCATGCGGGTTGACCGGGATCGCGCCGCCGAGCCGGATCGCGCCGCTTTCGACGAAAGGGCCGCCTTCGCCGCGCGCGCAGAAGCCGAAATCCTCCAGCGCCATGACGACGAGCGGCGAGAAATGATCGTAGATCAGCGCGACGTCGATGTCCGCGGGGCCAAGCCCGCAGCGCTCGTATAGCCGGCGCGCGACCGGCCCGCCGCCGGCGCTGGCGAAGGCGTCCTCGTCCTGCTGGAAGCCGAAGAAGGCGCGGCCCCAGTCGGCGGTGCCGACCTGCGCGCCGCCAAGGATGTACACCGGGCTTTGGCGCGCATCCCGGGCGCGCTCGGCCGATTGCACGACAAAGGCGAGCGCGCCATCGGTTTCGAGGCAGAAGTCGAGCCGGCACAAGGGGTCGGCGAGCATCGGTGAGGCGAGATATTCGTCCATGGCGAGCGGCGTCCTGCGGAACGCGCGTGCGCGCGTCGCGGCATGCGCGCGCGAGGCGATCACCACCTCGCCGAACGCCTCGCGGCGCGTGCCGAAGCGGTGCATGTGCCGCCGCACCTGGAGCGCCAGCGCCTGGCCCGGCCCGCCAAGCCCGGCGATGCGGTGGAAGATATTGTCGGGGGTGGCGGCGAAGCTGCCGATCGCCTGGCCCAGCCGCCGCCCGATCTGCTGGGTGCCGCCGATGCACACGATATTGCGTGCGCGCCCGCTCTCGATGCCCATCGCGGCAAGGTCGAGCATGCCGGCAAGGCCACTGCCGAAACTCGAAACACAATGCGCGAAAGTGACGGCCCGCAGCCCCAGCGTCTCGATCAGCAGCGCGGTGTCGAAGCCGAAGGCGAAGAAGGCAAGGCCATCGACCTCGTCGAGCGCGAGCCCCGCGTCGGCGACCGCGGCCATCACCGCCTCGCCGATCAGCTCGGGCATGGTGCGCGGCGCCGATTCGCCGCGAAACCAGATCGGGGTCGAACCGATTCCGGTGATCGCTGCCGCCGCCTTGGCCATCGCTCAGGCGGCCAGCAGGTCGGGGCGGTCGAGGCGGAAAAGCCGCGCGGCGTTGAGCCCTGTGATGTCGGCCTTGTCGGCCTCGTCGATGACGATGCCGTCGAACAGATGCGCGACGACATGGCGCGAATGCGGGAAGGTGCCCTCGTGGTGCGGGTAATCGGCGCCCCACAGCAGCGCCGCGGTGCCGGTGACCGATCGCGCCATGATCCCGGCGCGGTCGGTCTGGAACTGGCAATGCACCTGCCGCGCGACGACCGCGCTCGGCATCACCGAAAGCCTGGGTCGCACGAAGGGCGCATGCGCGAGATAGACCTCGTCCATCCGCTCGCACAGCGGCGCGAGCCACGAGGCACCACCCTCGATCACCACCACCTGCACCTTCGGATAGCGGTCGAGCAGCCCGCCCGCGACCATCGCCATGATCGTGATCCAGCCGTCGCAGGACTGGATGCCGTAATTCATCACCGCGCCGCCCGGCCCGCGAAAGCTGCGCACATCGGTGCGGCCGGTGCCGGTGTGGAGCGCGAAAACGAGGTCGAGCCGCTGCGCCGCCTCGAAGACCGGATCCCAATAGTCGCTGGTATATGGCGCAAGCCCCAGGGCAGGGTCGATGAAGCTGGGGATCATCACGGTGGTGAAGCCGAGCCCGGCCAGCCGTTCCATTTCCTCGACCGCAAAGGCGGGACGGCGCACCGGAACGATGCCGCAGCGCACGAAAATATCGCGCCAGCCGTCGAGAAGCCCGTGATTCCAGTCGTTATAGGCGCGCGCTGTCGCCAGCTCCGCCTCGGGGTTTTCGATCATGAAGGCGGTGAGGCCAAGGCTGGGAAACAGGATCTCGGCATCGACCCCGTCGATCGCCATGTCCTTCAGCCGATAGTCCATCTCGCGGTTGCCGCGCCGGTCGGGGCGGCCGAAGGG
>JAGWPW010000053.1 GCA_028870315.1 Sphingomonadales bacterium
CCGAACTTCGTCACCCCGCCGAACATGCCGTCGGCTTTGCGATGCCGGTGGGTCTTTACGCCATCATCGACAGCGCCACGCGGGCAAGGTCCGGGCTCGATCCCGATAGCCACCGCGATCGGCTGGCCGAAAGGGCGTCGCGGTTCAGCCAGATTGCCGCTGCCAATCCGCATGCCTGGGACCGCCGCGTGCGGGAAGCCGGTGAAATCCGCGAGTCCGGTCCACGCAACCCGATGCAGGCCTTTCCCTATACCCGCGCCCATTGTTCGAGCTGGAATGTCGATCAGGGCGCGGCATTGTTGCTGTGTTCGCTGGAAAAGGCGGATGAGCTTGAAATTCCGGAGCACCGCCGCGTGTTCCCGCTCGCCAGCGCCGAGGCAAACCACATGGTGCCGGTCTCGGCCCGCGCCGATCTCGCCGAGGTGGTGGGTGCGCGGCTGACGGCGAACGCTGCATTGGCCGCGTCCGGCCTGAGCGCAGGGGACATCGACCTGATCGAACTCTACAGCTGCTTTCCCGTGGCCGTCGAAGCCTTCGCGGCCGCAGCCGGCCTGCAGCCGGACCGGGATCTCTCGATCACCGGCGGCATGGCCTTCGCGGGCGGCCCCTATAACAACTATTTTCTGCAAGCGACGGCGCGGGCAGCCGAACTGTTGCGCGCAGGCGCGGGGCAAAACGCGCTGCTTTCCTGCATTTCGGGCATCATGACCAAGCAGGCTTTCGCGGTGTGGTCGGCCAAGGCGGGCGTCGGACCGTTTGCCCGCCTCGACCTCACCGCAGAGACGGCTGCGCAACAGCGCATCCTGGAAGTGCACGAATCCTATAATGGCATGGCCCGCGTGGCCGGCTGCACCGTTCTTCACGGACGGGGCGAAGAGCCGCGCGTCGTGGCACTGGTGGATACGCCGGAGGGCGCGCGGGCCTTTGCCGTCAGCGCCTCCCCCGCGCTTGTGGCCAGTTTTCAGCAAGAGGAATGGGTGGGCCGAACAGTCACCGTCAGGAACGGCGAGTTGGTCCCATGACGCGGACGGGCGCCCATCCCGCCGTTGCCGAAGTGGCACACGACCGTTGCGCCTTGTCGCTGGTCCGTCGTCTGGCGGCGTTGCTCGATCGCGATCCGGCAGCGATTGCCGAGGGGCAACCGCTGCCGCGGGGCTGGCACGTGGTCATGTTCAACGCGCCCACCCGGCAGTCGGACCTTCGCCCGGACGGGGCGTCCGCCCTGGGCGTGGTCCTTCCCGAACTTGGCCTGCCGCGGCTGATGATGGGCGGGCGCAACGTGCGCTTCGCAGGAGATATTCCGGTTGGTTCGCCGGTGCGGCGCGAAACCCGGCTGGCGAAGGTTTCCAGGAAGGAAGGGCGGTCCGGCCACTTTGCGCTGGTCGATATCGAACACCACCTGATCGTGGAAGGTGCGGGCGCGCCAGCGCTGATCGAAACCGTCAGCTATATCCTTCGCCCGGGCGCCGAAGGTTCGGAGGCGGGGCGGGGCGGGCCGAGCCTTCGGGCCGCACGCCCCGTGGGCATGGCGCCGCCTGCCGCCACCCGCCGCATCGTCCCCGACGAAACGCTGCTGTTCCGTTATTCGGCGATCACGGACAACCCGCATCGCATCCATTATGACCTGCCCTATGCGCGCAAGGTGGAGAAATATCCGGCGCTGCTAGTCAATGGCACCATTCCGGCGATGTTCCTGCTCGAAATGCTGCGTGAGGTGACGGGGCATGAACCCGCCGGGTTTGAAAGCCGCAACCTGGCCCCGATCTTCTGCGGCACGCAGCTGACGCTTTCGGTCGCGCCGCTGGATGATGGCTGGGCCATGCTGGCCGAGGATGCGCAAGGCCAGCCCTGCCTGGAGGCGCGAGCATGGTAAAGGCGGTGACAGAACGATCATCGGCGCAGTCCACCGCCCAATCGCAAACCCCGGCCTTGTGGGAGGGCGCGCTCGCAGAAGCCCGCAGCCTGATCGGCGTCGATCTGCGCCGGACCGGGCAGCAGTGGAACACCGAGGCATCGCCCGATTCGGTGCGCCATTTCTGCTGGGGCCTGGGCGACGAGAATCCGCTGTTCTGCGATCCCGACTATGCCGCCAAAACGCGATGGAAAGGTGGGCTGGCGCCCGGTTGCTTCCTCTACACGATCGACACCACCGTCGTCGCGCCGAAGCTGCGCGGCATCCAGTGGCTTTATGGCGGCACCGATTTTGAATGGTACCGCCCGATCCGCCATCGCGACCGCTTCACGGTGCGCGCGCATTTGCTCGACGCGGTCGAAAAGCAAGGCGGCAAGGCGAGCAAGTTCATCATCCAGACCGGCGAGACGCTTTATACCAACCAGCACGGCGAACTGGTGTGCCGCGCGCTCGGCAGCACCGCCCGCACGCCGCGCTCCAGAGCGAAGGGCGGGCTTAGCTATGCACCCCGCGAGCCCCATCGCTACTCGCCCGAAGAGCTCGACGAGATTTCGCATGCCATCGAGGGAGAGGAACTGCGCGGCGCTGCTCCGCGCTTCTGGGAAGATGTCGTGGTCGGCGAGCGCGTGCAGCCAATGTTGAAGGGCCCGCTCAACATCACCGACATGATCTGCTGGTATTCCGGCGGCGGCCACAGCTACGAGGCGCATCGACGGGCGACGATGCATCGAAAGCGCCATCCGGCGGACAGCTTCATCAATCCCGAAACCGGGGCACAGGACAGCGCAGCGCGTGGCCACGCGGAGGCCGGGATGGCGCGCGAAGTGGGCATGCCGGGCGGCTATGACGTCGGGCCACAGCGGATTTCATGGCTCGGGCAGCTGATGACCAACTGGATGGGTGACGACGGTTTTCTCCAGCGGCTGAATGTCGCGGTCCGCCGCCCCAATATCTTTGGCGACGTTTCGTGGTGTCGCGCGCACGTGGCCGACAAGCGGGTCGAGGACGGCGCGCATTGTATCGATCTCGAATTGCGGGTCGACAACCAGCTGGGCGAAACCACCGCCATGGGCACGGCCACCGTTCACCTGCCCGCGCGCAGCAGCTGGGCGTGACATCGATCTTGCGATGCCAAAATAATGCTTGATGCAAAATTGAATAATAAAATTGAATAAAATCCCTGGACTGGCGCGATCGTAAATAATTTCGACCTGGTCCTGGGAAATATGGAGAGAGCTTCGTGCGATACCTGATCGGCGTCGATATTGGCGGAACCTTCACCGATTGCGTCGCAATCGATACGCGGGCGCCGGGCGGCCGGGCCATGCCGCGCATCGGCAAGGCGCTGTCCACCCCTCCCGATTTTCAGACGGGCTTCATCGCGGCCCTGCAGGCTGCTGCCGAGATGCATGCCATTACGCTTGAGCAGATGCTGAAGCAGGCGCATGTCTATCACGGCTGCACCGTGGGCACGAATGCGCTGGTCGAAAACAAGACCGCGCGCGTGGGCCTGCTGGCGACGCGCGGACATGCCGACGCGATCTTCATCATGCGGGCGGGCGCACGGCTGAAGTGGATGCCATCGAACTACATCGCGCATGTTTCGAAACAGACCAAGCCTGCCCCGCTTGTTCCCAAGCATCTGTGCCAGGAAATCGACGAACGCGTGACGTTCGACGGGCGCGTGCTGATGGAGCTCAACGAGGACACCGCGCGCGATGCGATTCATCGGCTGGTCGATGCCGGCGTCGATGCCATCGCCATCTCGCTGGTGTGGTCCACCGCCAATGCCGCGCACGAGCGCCGGCTGCGCGAACTGGTGCAGCAGATCGCACCGGGGCTGTTCATTTCGATTTCTTCAGAGGTGAGCGCGCGGGTCGGCGAATACGAGCGGACGATTGCCACGATCGTGAATTCGCTGATCGGGCCGCCGATGGAATTCTATCTTGCCGCTCTGGAACAGGACCTGGCCGCGCATGGTTACAACGGCAACCTTCAGATCATGTCTTGCGCCGGTGGCCTGATCGATGCGGGGCATGCGCGCGCGCTTCCGGTGATGACGATCGGTTCGGGCCCGGTGGCGGGCCTGATTGGCGCTGCCGATCTGTCGCGACGGACGCAACCGGGCGATACAGCCAACGTCGTGACGGCTGACATCGGCGGCACCACGCTGGACATCGGCACGATCTTCCAGTCCGAGCCGGTACGGCGCCAGACGGCGAGCCACGGCCAGTTCGAATACTTCGTGCCGACGCTGGACGTCCGCTCGGTCGGTGCAGGCGGCGGCAGCATCATCCATTCGGACGGCACCGCGCTGAAGGTGGGGCCGCACAGCGCCGGCGCCAGGCCCGGTCCGATCTGTTTCGGACGTGGCGGCAAGCAACCGACGGTCACCGATGCCGCAGCGGTTCTGGGGTTTCTCGATCCCGACTATTTCTTCGGCGGGCGGCTGAAACTGGACCCGGCGCCGGCCGAACAGGCGCTGGCCGAACTGGGCCTTGCCCTGGGAATGGATGGGAAGCAGGCGGCGGCGGCGGCATTGCGCATCGTCAACAGCCAGATGGCCGATGCGATCTGGCTGACGCTGACCCAACAAGGCTACGACCCGCGGGACTTCATTCTCTATGGCTTTGGCGGTGCCGGGGGCTTGCACGCGGCGGCGATTGCGCGAGAGCTCGGGATGGCGAAGGCGGTGATCCCGTTGAGCGACCTTGCTGCCGGATGGTCGGCATTCGGCATTACCGCGTCCGACGCGCTGATCTCCGAGCACGACGCTGTCAGCATGACCAATCCGTTCGACCCGGCCGGGATCAATGCCCATTGGCGCGATCTGGAGGCGCGGGTGATCGCCAGGCTCGTCGCGCAGGGGGTGACGAAGGATGCGATCCGTATCGAGCATCACGCCGAGCTGCGCTATGCGTTGCAGACCAACCAGGTGCCGGTCGAGGTGGAAGGCGGGGACTATGATCCGGCCGCCGTGGACCGGATGGTTGGCGCGTTCGAGAAGGAATACGAAAGGTTGTTCGGCAAGGGCAGCGGTTATGCGGCCGCCGGTTTTCAGCTGACCAACCTCGAAGTGCGGGGCCGCGCCTCGCTGAGCGACGTCGCCCTGGAAGCGATCGGGCTTGGTGACCATCGCCGGCAGGGCTCGCGCAAGGGTATGCGCATGGCGGTCTGGAACGGAGGCGCGGTCGCCACAGCAGTCCATGACGGACCGATGATGGCGCCCGGAGATTGCGTAGCTGGTCCCGCGATCCTCGAATTCCCCGATACGACTATCCTTGTCGACCGCGATGCGGTTGCCGGGATCCACGCCGGAGGAAGCGTGGTGATCACTCTCAACACCCGCCAAGGAGCCGCGTGATGGCAACGTCTGCCGACGACATCGGTCCGGAATGGAGCGGCCGCACGCGCAGCTATCGGCCGCGCGCCGATTGGAAGACCCGGATCGCGTCGCGTGTGGAATTCCACGAGGAGGCGATCGACGGCATCGACCCGGTTGATTTCGAAGTGATCCGCCAGAAGCTGTGGACGATAAACATCGCCCACGGCGACACGATCACCCGGATTTCAGGCTCGCCTGTGCTGGCGACGCTCGATTTCAACATGTCGATCCTGACCGAGGATGCCGAGGTGGTGCTGAACGCACCCTATGTGCAGTTCCTCAATGCCGGCGCGCCGCTCGGGATCCGCTACATCCTCGAAAACTATGGCGACAAACCCGGCATCGACGAAGGCGATATCTATTGCTGCAACGACCCCTGGATCGCAGCGTGCCATCAGATGGACGTGATGTTTGCCGCGCCGGTCTTCGCCGACGGCAAGCTGTTCGGCTGGGTTGCCAATGCCGGCCACCAGTACGACCTCGGCGGCATCGTGCCCGGCGGCTGGCCGCAGAATGCCGAGGACGTCTATTCCGACCCCGTGGTGCTGCCGCCGTTCAAGCTGATCGAAAAGGGCGAGATGCGCCGCGATCTGGAGGCGCTCTACCTGCGCCAGAGCCGGCTGCCGGACATGGTGGCGCTCGATCTGCGCGCGCAGATCGCCGGGGTCACTTTTGCGCGCGACCAGGTGCTTGCCCTGTGCGCCCGCTTCGGCGCGGCCACGGTGAAAGCAGCCATGCGCCTGATGCTCGATCAGGCGCAGGAGAACTTTCGCCGCAAGCTGCTGCTGGTTCCCGATGGCGTATGGACCGAAACCCGCTACATCGACCAGCCACTGCCGCATATCCGGCATAACCAGCGCACCCAGTTGACGGTGACCAAGCGCGGCGACCGGCTGCTCATCGAAAACGACGGAACCGATGTCCAGACCCCGGGGGTCAACGGCATTCCCTTCTCGACATGGTCGGGCTCGATCACCGGGATCATCTCGATCTCGATGCTGTTCGAACAGCTGTTCGCCTATGGTGGCAGCGAGCGGCAGATCGATTATCGCCCGACGCCCGGCACATTGACCTGCGTCGATCATCCCGCAGCGACCAGCGGCGGCATCCTCCACGCGGTGACGATGATGAACGCGGTGCAGGCGATCCTCTCGCGCATGTTGGCAACCGAACCGGCGCTCAAGCAGGATCTCGTTGCCCCGACGGCGGATTTCGCGCTGCCCGTCCTCGTCGGCGTGGATGATCGCGGCCGGTATTTCGGGCAGGCCATCCTCGACAGCTTCGCGTGCGGATCGGGCGCGCGCTCCTTCGGTGACGGGATCGACGCCAGCGGGCCAAGCTACAGCCCGCTGTCGATGATCCTCAACATCGAGCAGCTCGAGCAATGGTATCCGATCCTCTACCTCTATCGCAAGGATGATGCTGACAGTGGGGGCGCGGGCAGATGGCGCGGTGGCAACGGGTTGCGCTCGGCCGTTTCCCCCTATCGCGCCAGGTCCATGTCCATTATCACCAATACCGGCGGCCAGGGCTGCACCACGATCAGCGGGCAGGGCCTGTTCGGCGGTCATCCTTCCCCCGCCGGCCATTACCTGATCATGCGGGGAACAGACCTGCACGAATGGCTTGCCCGGCGCAAAATGCCGACCGAGATCACGGATCTGCATGCGCTCGAGACGATACGGCTGGCAGGCAAGTCCAATGGCACCGAATTGGGCGCCGGCGATGTGTTCGAGCTGCGCGTGGGCGGCGGCGGCGGCTATGGCGATCCGCTGGAGCGACAGCCCGAACTTGTGGCACGCGATCGCGCCTCGGGCGCGGTTTCGTCCGACAGCGCCGAGCGCGTCTATGGGGTGGTGCTGAACGCCGACGGAACGGTCGATGACGAGGCGACCGAGGCGCGGCGGGCGGCGCTGCGTGCCGGGCGCAAGGCATGGAAGCCGGTCGTGCGGGAAGGATCGAACACGGCGCCGGTCCCCGCCACGGGCGAGCCGGACCGCCTGGTGCATGAATATGTCGCGGCGACCGACCGGGACGGCGAGCGCATCCTTGCCTGTGCGCTCTGTGGGCAGCAGCTCGCGGCTTATGATCGCAGCTACAAGTTCGGCACGCTGGTGGATGAAGGGCCGGTCACCGATATTCCCGGCGCGCAGGATCCGGCGCTGCACATCGACGATGCGATGGTGTTTCGCCGCTACTGCTGCCCCGGCTGCCAAACCCAGCTTGCCACCGAGATCGCCCGCGCCGATGAGTTGATGTTCCACGAAATGCGCCTGGTTGGCACTGCCAAGGCAAAGGCACCTATCGGCAAGGCCTGATCCGCTTGAAGGGCGCGCGGCGGGTCCTGGTCGAACGACGGCCGCGACGGCGGCGAGCGGGAACGGCTACGGCGCAAAGGAGACGTCTCCAACCCCTCGGCGGGAACGGTGGTGCTGGCGGGGCTCGACGCCCGGAACGCGACCACCTCGGCAGTTGCGGAAGTCGTTGACATCGCCCCTGGATGGCCCTGATGAACTGCGGTATGGACTTCGAATTCGAGGCATAAAAATACCGTGAAAACAATAATGATTGACGAAGCCCCCATCCACCAGCCCGGCGGGGATGCGCGGTGTCTTTGAGGAGCGAGCTTGCCCGGCACGGCGAAAGCGATGTCGGGCTCAGCATCATCCTTGCGATCCAGCTTCTCATCATCTTCGTCGTTGCCCCGCTGGCGACGATGCAGGCGGTCTCGGCGGAACTCGGCGAGATGCTGCGCTTCGGGCTTGCCGCGACGACGATCCTGATCGTCGCCAACCGCAACCTTGCGCGCGCGGTGGTGGCGCTGGCGTTCATTGCGACGCTGATCGCCTCGCTGCACTGGCGGCTTGGCGGCACCGCGGCCGCGATCGCGCTGGGCAAGATCTTCATCACCCTGGGGTTCGATTTCCTCGTCGCCGCGATCGTCGCCTATGCCGCCTTCGCGCCGGGACGGGTCACCATCCATCGCATTCTCGGCGCGGTGATCCTTTATCTCTATGTCGCGCTGATCTTCGCCGGGATTTACCGCGTGCTCGCCTTGACGATCGGCGGCGGTTTTTCAGGGATTCCGCCCGGCCAGCGCGGCCAGTTCGGCGGCATGCTGACCTTCAGCCTCAGCGCGCTGACCACCGGCGACAGCTTCGGCATTTCCACGCAGCAGCCGTTCGTGCGCAGCCTTGCCGGGCTCGAATCGGTGATCGGACAGCTCTATCCGGCAACGCTGCTCGCGCGGCTGGTGACGCTGCATGCCACCGAGACGGCCGGCGCCGCTTCCGAGGATTGATCGCGCGAGCGAACTTGCCAGCGCCGCCGATCGCGGCAATTCTCAGGCAAAGGAGAGCGCCATGCAGATCACCGATGCGACCCACGCCTTCGTGACGGGCGGTGCGAGCGGCATCGGCCTTGCCATCGCCAGCGCGCTCGCCGCAGCCGGCGCGGCAGTGAGCCTTGTCGATATCGACGCCGCCGCCGCCGAGGCCGCCGCGGCCAGGCTTGCGCAACAGGGCTGGCGCGCCGAGGGGCTGGCGCTCGACGTGCGCGACCGTGACGGCTGGCAAGGCGCACGCGCCGCCGCCGAAGCCGCGTTCGGGCCGGTCAGTGTGCTGGTCAACAACGCCGGCATCGCCCCCGATGGCCAGAAGCTCGCCGATATGACGGCGCAGGGCTGGGACAGGATGATCGCGATCAACCTGACCGGCGCGTTCAACGGGGTTGCAACCTTTGGCGGCGCGCTGCGTGAGGCAGGGGCGGGGCATATCGTCAATGTCGCTTCGATGGCCGGGCTGATCGCCGAACATCCCGGGCTTGGCGCCTATGCCGCGGCCAAGGCCGGCCTGATCGCGATGAGCGAGGTGCTGCGCAGCGAGATGGCGCCGCATGGCATCGGCGTCTCGGTGGTGTGCCCCGGCATGGTCGCGACTAGTCTTGCCGATACCACCGCGAAAATCACCGGCGTGCGCCGCGATGGCGACCCTTCGCTGCTGGCGCGCGGCATGGCGCCCGCGCAAGTCGGCCGCGAGGTTCTGGCCGCGATCCGCGAGGATCGGCTTTATGTCATCACCCATCCCGACCGCGGCGGCCCGGTGAAGGCGCGCTTCCAGGCGATTCTCGCCGGGTTCGGGCTGTAGCGCCGCGCGCCGATGCGTCAGGGCCGCGCGCCGATCAGCTCGCGCCCGATCAGCATGCGCCGGATTTCATTGGTGCCGGCGCCGATGTCGAGCAGCTTGGCATCGCGCAGAAAACGCTCGACCGGCCAGTCCTTCGTATAGCCCGCGCCGCCCAGCGCCTGCACCGCCTCGCCCGCGACGCGAAACGCATTCTCCGAGGCGAGCAGGATCGCACCAGCCGCGTCGAACCGCGTCGTGCGCCCGCCGTCGCAGGCCCGCGCCACCGCATAGACATAGGCGCGCGCCGATTGCAGCGCGACATACATGTCGGCGACCTTGGCCTGGATGAGCTGGAAGCTGCCGATCGCCCGGCCGAATTGCCGCCGCTCGCGCACATAGGGGATCACCGTGTCGAGGCAGGCCTGCATGATCCCGAGCTGAAGCCCGGCAAGCACCACCCGCTCGTAATCGAGCCCGCTCATCAGCACGGCAACCCCGCCGCCGACCGCGCCCAGCACATTCTCCTCGGGCACGAAGCAGTCGGCGAACACCAGCTCGGCGGTCGGCGAGCCGCGCATGCCGAGCTTGTCGATCTTCTGGCCGATGGCAAAGCCGGCGAATGCGCGTTCGACGAGAAAGGCGGTGATGCCGCGCGGACCTTCGCCGCTGCGCGCATAGACGACCAGCGTATCGGCGCAGGACGCGTTGGTGATCCAGAATTTGGTGCCGTTGAGCCGGAAGCCGCCGGCGACCGCCTCTGCCCGGCAGGTCATGCCGACGACATCGGACCCGGCCCCGGCCTCGGACATCGCAAGGCTGCCGACATGCTCGCCGGCGATGAGCGGGGGCAGATATTTCGCCTTCTGCGCAGGGGTCGCCCAGCGGCGGATCTGGTTGATGCACAGGTTCGAATGCGCGCCATAGGACAGGCCGACCGAGGCGCTTGCCCGGCCGATCTCCTCGATCGCGATGACATGTTCGCAATAGCCCAGGCCCAGTCCGCCCCATTCCTCCTCGACGGTGAGGCCATGGAGCCCGAGCGCGCCCATCTCGGGCCATAATTCGCGCGGGAAGCGGTCCTCGGCGTCGATCGCGGCGGCAAGCGGGGCGATCCGCGCATCGGCGAAGCGGCCGACGGTCTCGCGGATCATCGCCGCTTCCTCGCTCAGCGCGAAGTCGAAATCGGGGGTCGCGCGCATCGCCTCAGTCCGCGAACAACAGCGCCGGGGCTTCGATGAGGCGGCGCAGCGCCTGCACGAAGCTCGCCGCGTCCCAGCCATCGACGACGCGGTGATCGCAACTGATCGACAGATTCATCATCAGCGCCTTCTTGACCTGCTCGCCGGCGAAGACCGGGCGTTCGACGATGCGGTTGGGCGCGAGGATCGCGACCTCGGGGCGGTTGATCACCGGGGTCGAGGTGATGCCGCCCAGCGCCCCGAGCGAACTGAGCGTGAACGTCGAGCCCGACAGTTCCTCGCGGCTTGCCGTGCCGCCGCGCCCGGCCGCGGCGAGCCGGGCGATCTCGCCGGCAAGCTGCCAGAGGTTGTGATCCTGCGCGTCGCGCAACACCGGCACCATCAGTCCGGCGTCGGTCTGCGTCGCGATGCCGATATGGACATGGCCGTGGCGCGTGACGACATTGGCCTCGTCGTCGTAATGTGCGTTGAGCATCGGGAAATCGGCAAGCGTGCGGCACAGCGCGACGATGAGGAAAGGGAGCAGCGTCAGCTTCGGCCGCGCGCCGCGCGCCGCGTTGAGTTCGCCGCGCAAGGCTTCGAGCGCGGTGACGTCGGTTTCCTCGACATAGGTGAAATGCGGGATGTGGCGCTTCGCGGCGGCCATGTTCTCGGCGATGCGGCGGCGCAGCCCCAGCACCTTGACGGTCTCGTCGCGCCAGGCGCGCGATGCGCCGGGGGCGTGATAGCCCTTGTCGCCCGAATAGCGCAGAAAGGCATCGAGATCGGCGTGGCGGATGTGCTCGCCGGCGTGGCGAACGAGCGCAAGATCGACGCCGAGCGCGCGCGCGCGGGCGCGCACCGCGGGCGAGGCAAGTACCCTGGCCTCGGCCGGCCGGGAAGGTTCCGGTGCCGCAGGTGCCTGCTCTTCACGCACGCTTGCGGCCGGCGGCGGGGGCGGCGGGGGCGGAGCCGGGCCGGGTTCAGCGCGCGCCTCGGCCGCGCCGGCGCTCTCGCCCTCGCCCTCGACCTCGATCACCGCCAGCGCCGCGCCGATGGCGATGCGATCGCCCGGCTCGCCGGCGACCTCGACGATGCGCCCTGTGACCGGCGATTCGAGTTCGACCGTTGCCTTGTCGGTCATCATGTCGGCGAGCGGCTCGTTCTCGGCGATGGTCTCGCCGATCCGGCGGTGCCAGGCGACGATCTCGGCCTCGGCGATGCCCTCGCCGATGTCGGGCAGGCGGAAGGTGAAGCGGGTCATGGGCGCAGG
Source organism: Sphingomonadales bacterium (assembly GCA_028870315.1). Classification (GTDB taxonomy): domain Bacteria; phylum Pseudomonadota; class Alphaproteobacteria; order Sphingomonadales; family Sphingomonadaceae; genus Novosphingobium. The sequence continues at coordinate 11,873 of JAGWPW010000053.1, forward strand.
TCTTCGAAAAGCGCCTCGATCGCGCTTCTGATGCGCACCGGGCCGGGGAAATAGGCCCATTCGAGGCTGTAGGGATAGGGCGTGTCGAAGCCGGTGACGCGGCCCACCGGCGCTTCGAGATGATAGAAGCAGCGTTCCTGCACCAGCGCCGACAATTCGGCGCCGAAGCCCGAGGTGCGTGTCGCCTCGTGGACGATCAGGCATCGCCCGGTCTTCTTCACCGAGGCTTCGATCGTGGCGATGTCGAGCGGGATCAGCGTGCGCAGGTCGATGATCTCGGCATCGATCGCCATTTCGGCGACGGTGTTCGCAACCACATGGACCATCGCGCCATAGCACAGGATGGTGAGGTCCATCCCCTCGCGCACCACCGCCGCCTTGCCGAGCGCGATCCGGTAATGCCCGGTTGGCACCTGTGCTTGCGGATGGCCCGCCCAGCTTGTCGCCGGGCGGTCGTAATGGCCGTGGAAGGGGCCGTTGTAGATGCGCTTGGGCTCGAAGAAGATGACCGGATCATTGTCCTCGATCGCGGCGATGAGGAGGCCCTTGGCATCGTAGGGGGTGGACGGGATCACCGTCTTCAGCCCCGAGCAATGGGTGAAGATGCCCTCGGGGCTCTGGCTGTGCGTCTGGCCGCCGAAGATGCCGCCGCCAAAAGGCGAGCGCACGGTGATCGGCGCGGTAAATTCGCCTGCCGAGCGATAGCGCAGCCGCGCCGCCTCGGAGACGAGTTGATCGAGCGCGGGATAGATGTAATCGGCGAACTGGATCTCGGGCACCGGGCGAAGCCCATAGGCGCCCATGCCGATGGCAACGCCGATGATCCCGCATTCGGTGATCGGCGTATCGAAGATGCGATGCGTGCCGTAGCGCTTCTGGAGACCGGCGGTCGCGCGGAAGACGCCACCGAAGAAGCCCACGTCCTCGCCCATCACCACCACCGAGGCGTCGCGCGCCAGCATGACGTCGAGCGCGCTGTTGATCGCGCCGATCATCGTCATCTCGGCGGTCTCGCCAGGGGCGGTGGCAGCGGCCGCCGCGCTCACAGCCCGGCCGCCTTCTGCTCGTCGAGCATCTGCCTTTGCTGTTCGGCGAGATGCCAGGGCATCTGCTCGAACACGCCTTCGAACATCGTCGCGAAGGGCTGGTTGAAGCCATGGCCGAACACGCCATTGGCCTCGGCGGCCTTTTGCGTCGCGCGGATCTGCGCGGCGCATTCGCGTTCGAGTTCGGCCTGCTGCCCCTCGCTCCATTCGCCGATCGCGACCAGATGCTGCGCGAGGCGCGCGACCGGATCGCCGAGCGGCCAGGCCCTCGCCTCGGCCGAGGAGCGATAGGCGCCGGGATCGTCCGAGGTCGAATGGCCCTCGGCGCGATAGGTGAAATGCTCGATCAGGGTCGGGCCGTGGTTGGTGCGCGCGCGGTCGGCGGCCCATTGCGTCGCCGCGAACACCGCCAGCGCGTCGTTGCCATCGACACGCAGCGAGGCGATGCCGTAGCCGATGCCGCGCGCGGCGAAGGTCGTCGCCTCGGCGCCGGCAAAGCCCGAAAACGCCGAGATCGCCCATTGGTTGTTGACGACGTTGAGGATGACCGGCGCGCGATAGACGCTGGCGAAGGTGCAGGCCGAATGGAAATCGCCCTCGGCGGTCGAACCCTCGCCGCACCAGGTGGCGGCGATGCGCGTGTCGCCCTTCGCCGCGCTCGCCATCGCCCAGCCCACCGCCTGCGGGAACTGGGTCGCGAGATTGCCCGAGATCGAGAAGAAGCTTGCCTCCTTCACCGAATACATGATCGGCAACTGTCGGCCCATCAGCCGGTCGGCGCGGTTGCCGTAGATCTGGTTCATCATGTCCTCGATGCTCCAGCCGCGCGCGATGAGCAGACCCTGCTGGCGGTAGGAGGGGAACAGCATGTCATCGCCCGCGAGCGCGAAGGCGGCGCCGATCGAAACCGCCTCCTCGCCGAGGCTCTTCATGTAGAAGCTGGTCTTGCCCTGGCGCTGGGCGCGGAACATGACATCGTCGAAGGCGCGGGTCAGCACCATGGCGCGCAGCATCGCGCGAAGCCGGTCGGGATCGAGCCGCGGGTTCCACGGCCCAACCGCGCGACCCTCGTCGTCGAGCACGCGGATGAGCGCATAGGCAAGCTCGCGAAACTCGGCGGGCGGCGCATCGCTGGCCGGCTGGCACGCCGCGCCCGCCTCGGGAATGGCAAGATCGGCAAAGCTTGCCTCCTCGCCCGGACGCGCCGGCGGCTCGGGAACATGGAGCCGCAGCGCCGGCCGATTGGCAAGGGGAGAAGACGGGTTCATCGCAGCGCTATGCCCATGCTGTGCCTGCCCTTGCTATCAACGCCCCTGTAATAATGCAACCAGATTGCGCAACAATATTACCTACGGCAAAGCGAAAGCGACGGGCGGCATGATCGCGCCCGGCACGGGTGCGCGGCCATGGTAGAGATGCGAATCGGCGCGGGTGATCGCGCCGCCCTCCTTCAGCGTGTCGCCGCCATCGACCGGCACGGCGGTGAAGAACATGTCGCGCGCATCGCGCCCGCCGAAGCGCAGCTGGGTGATCGCGCCCGCCGGCGTCTCGATGCGCGGCAGCACCGTGCCATCGGGCGCGACCCGCTCGAAGAAGCCCGAGCGAAAGCCGGTGATCCACAGATTGCCCGCGGCATCGAGCGCGAGGCCATCGACATCCTCCTTGACGTGGAAGCGGCGCCGATCGGCGAGCGTGCCATCGGCGGCGATGGTGAAGGCGAGCGTCGCGGAAAAGGTCTCGTTGCAATAGAGCCGCCGGCGCGCGGCATCGACGATCAGCCCGTTGGCAAAGCCCAGCCCGTCGGCGAGCCGGGTCAGCCGGCGGTCGGCGGCAAGCCGGTAGAGCGCCGCCGGGCGGGGCGGCTCGCCGCAGATGATCCTTTCGAGATCGACCGTGCCGAAATAAAGCCCGCCGCTGCCATCGGGCACCATCTCGTTGATGCCATTGATCGGTGCGCCGTCGATCGCCTCGATCAGCCAGCCCGATTTGCCGCTTTCGGGATCGTTCCACATGATCCCGCCTTCGCCGCTCGACAGCACCTTGCCATCGGCATTGACCATCACCCCTCCGGTCCAGCGGCGTTCGGCGTTGAACGAGGCGACCGCGGTGCCATCGGGCTTCACCCCATGGATGCCGCCGCCGATGACGTCACTGTACCACACGACCTCGCGCGCCGCATCGCAGGCCAGCCCTTCGAGATACAGCCCCGAGGCGATCCGCGTGAACGCACCCGCGCCATCCTCGCCCATTCCATCCTCCATGCTCGCGGGCATCCCCGGCGCGTGTGGATGCCAGTGTTCGCCGCGCGGGCGGGCGTGTCAAGAATGGCGGTTCGCGCTTGACTTCCTCCGCGGCCAGTCTAAAACAAACGAACGTTTGGTAGAAGTCAATTCGGGAGAACCACCATGGCCACCGCCCCCGCCGAAACCGTCGTCAAGGCGCGCGCCGACGATGCGAAAAGCTACTGGCTCGACGAAGGCAGGGGCAGCAAGGGCGCCTTCATCCGCAAGGTCGATTTCGCCGCCAATTCGCGCGGGGTCGATCCGCTGTTCGCGGGGATCAAGATCGTCGATTGCGATACCCATTTCACCGAGCCGGCCGATCTGTGGACCGCCAATGCGCCGGCGGGGATGAAAGCGCGGATGCCGCACGTGAAGCGTATCGACGGTGCCGACAAATGGTTCGTCGGCGACCGGGATTTCGGATCGCTCGGCGGCAATGTCATCGCCCGCGACCGCAACAAGCTGCTCGGGCGGCTGGCCTTCGAGAATTACGACCAGATCGACCCCGGCTCCTATGAAGTCGGCCCGCGGCTCGAAGCGATGGATGCGATGGGGGTGTGGGCGCAGATCTGCTTCCAGAACGGCGGGGTGACGCAGGCCGGATCGCTCGCCGCGCTGAACGACGAGCCGCTGGCCATCGCCATCACGCAGATCTTCAACGATGCCTGCGCCGATCGCATGAAGGCGTCGGGCGGCCGGATCAACGGCATGGGCACGCTGCCCTATTGGGACAAGGCGCTGATGGACGCCGAGATGCGGCGGATCGTCGATATCGGGCTCAAGGGCATTGTCCTTCCCGACCGGCCCGAGCGGCTGTCCGAAGGCTATGTCGGCAAGGACGGCGGCGTCTCGCCCTTCTGGGCCGACGTCTTCCAGATCTGCAACGACACCGGGCTGGCGGTGAATTATCACCTCAACGCCTCGCTCGATGCCAATACCGCGATCTGGGACAATCTCGGCTTCGACCAGCGCCTGCCGATCCATGCGCTCATCCATCACATCGGTTGCGCCGCGACGATGTCGAACTTCATGGTTTCAGGCATTCTCGACCAATACGAAAAGCTCAAGATCGGCCTCATCGAAAGCGGTGCCGGCTGGGTGCCGTTCTGGCTCGAAGGCATGGAGCACCAGCTCGACGAATTCCGCACGCGCGAGAACCGCAAGCTGAAGCTGCGCCCCAAGGAATATTTCAAGCGCCATTTCTGGGTGAGCTTCTGGTTCGAGGATTTCGCGCCGCGGCACATGCTCGACGCGATCGGCGCCGACAAGATCATGTTCGAGACCGATTATCCGCATCCGACCTCGCTCTATCCGGGGGTGCAGGACAAGCTGGTGGCGGTGCTCGGCGGGCATGACTACGCGACCCGCAAGCGCGTGCTGCAGGACAATGCCGCCACGCTTTATAACCTCGCCTTCTGAGCGCGGCCGCAGCGATGCGCCTGCGCGAAGGGCTGGCGCCGCCCGATCACCGTCAAACGGAAATAGCCTGATTTTGCTTCATGGGAGATGTGGGATGAACGCGCCCGTACTCGATAAATCGGTCTTCGGCGGCCGCAAGGTGATCGATGTCGATACCCATCTCGTCGAACCCTTCGACCTGTGGTCGAGTCGCGCGCCGGCGGCGATGAAGGCGCGGCTGCCGCGCGTCACCATGGTCGATGGCGTGCGCAGCTGGGTGATCGACGAGGACAAGATCCTTTCGAAAGGCGCTGTGCCCGCCTGCACGATCTCGCGCGAGGGGATCAAATGGCCCGGGCTCGATTTCATTGAGAAGCAGATCGAGGATGTCGATCCCGCCGCCTATTCGGTGCGCGAACGGGTCGCGGTGATGGACCGGATGGGGATCGACGCGCAGATCGTCTATCCCAATATCCTGGGCTTCGGCGGGCAGAAGGCGGTCGAGGTCGATGAGCAGTTGCGGCTTGCCACCGTGCAGATCTTCAACGACGCCATGGCCGAGATGCAGGCCGACAGCGGCCTGCGCATGTTCCCGATGGCGATGCTGCCGTGGTGGAACGTCGATCTGGCGGTGAAGGAGATCGCGCGCGTCCACAAGCTTGGCCTGAGGGGCCTCAACATCAATTCCGACCCACATCTGTTTCGCCGCGCCGACGGCAGCATGCTGCCCGACCTTGGCCAGAGCTACTGGTATCCGATGTGGGAGGCCTGCGAAGCCTATGACATGCCGATCAATTTCCACATCGGCGCGTCCGAGGAATCGATGGATTTCGTCGGCGCGCAGGGCTGGCCGGGGCTGCACCGCGACATGCGCTCGGGGCTGGGCGGGGCGATGCTGTTCATCAACAACGGCAAGACGATGGGCAATCTCATCCTTTCGGGGCTGCTCGATCGCTTCACCAGGCTCAAATTCGTCTCGGTCGAAAGCGGGCTTGGCTGGATTCCCTTCCTTTTGGAGGCGATCGATTACCAGATGAGCGAAACCGGCTTCAACGCCTGCAAGCTGGAGCGGCGGCCGAGCGAATATTTCCGGACCAATTTCTTCGCCTGCTTCTGGTTCGAACGCCGCAACCTCGTTCATGACATCCGCCAGCTCGGGGTTGATAACTGCCTGTTCGAGACCGATTATCCGCACCCGATCTGCCTTTATCCGGTCGATGACATGGACAAGGCCTTCGCCGGGCTGACCGAGGAGGAAAAGGTCAAGCTGCTCTCGGGCAACGCCGCGCGGCTTTACAACATCGCGGTCTGAGCGGGCGATGCATGCCTTTGCCAGCGCCAACGGCCCGGCCGCGCCGCGCCGGCGCGACGGGCCTGAACGGCGGGCGCAAATCCTTGCGACCGCCGCCGAGCTGTTTGCCGAATATGGCTTCGAGCAGACCTCCATGCGAGAAATCGCCAAGCGAGTGAACATGCTTGCGGGCAGTCTTTACCATCATTTCGAGACCAAGGACGATCTCCTTCACGCGTTGATTCGCGACCCGCAGCAGCAGATGATCCGCGAGAACGAGCGGCTCGCGGCGCTGCCGGTCGATGCCGAGCTGCGGCTGGCGGCGACGGTGATTGCCCGCTTCCACCAGTTCAGCGCGAACTGGCATGTCCATGTCCTGTTGATGCAGGAAGCGAACTTCTATCGGCAACATGCTGAATTCAGCTATGTCCAGAGTGCGAAGAATCAGGCGTCGCTGGTCATGACGCGGATTCTTGACGAAGGGATCGCGGCGGGATTGTTCCGCGCCGAAATCGACAGCTATCTGACCAATGCGACGATCTCGCAGATGATCAGCGCGGCCGCCGGGCGGTTGCGGCAGGGGGCGTTCATCAGCGCCGTGACCGGCCGCGAATATGGGCTTGCGGCGGTGCTCGACCATACGCTTGACTGCGCGTTGCGGTTGGTGCGGCCGGCGGCGCGGATCGAAGCGCCGGTGCGCCGCGCCGAGGCCGAAAGGCTGGTCGGCGACTGCCTGGGGCGCTGATCGCGCGCTACATCCGCATCGCGGCGAGCACGCCGCCATCGACCTTGACGTCAGAGCCGGTGACAAAGCTCGCGCCGGGCGAACACAGGAACGCGGCGACCGCGGCGATCTCGTCGCCGGTGCCTTCGCGTTGCAGCGGGGTGGCCGCCTTCATCTGCTCCATGATCGGATGCGCGGTCTTTTCCTCGCGGTTCATCTCGGTGTCGATGAGCCCGGGCGAGATCGACATGATCCGCGCGCCGCGCGCACCGAAGCGGGTGGCCTGGTTTTCGACCAGCCGCTGCACCCCGCGCTTGGAGATCGAATAGGCAAGCCCCGGGTTGCTGGCGAGCGCATGGAGCGGGGTGGAATCATCGCTGCCGCCCAGCGCGTCGATCGCCGCGTCGATCTCGGGCCGCGCCGCCGAATAGCCTGCGGAGGAGGCGATGAGGACCGCGCAGGCGCCTGCCGCCATGCGCGGTGCGATGACGTCAAGCAGCCGCACCGTCGCGTCGTAATTGACCGCAAAGATGGTGCGCGCATCGGCGCGGGTCGGCGAAAGTCCGGCGGTGTGGATGACCGCGCCGATCGCGCGCGTGTCGATCGCTGTCGCCAGTCGCTGCGGAAAATCGGCAGCGGCGATGTCGCCGGCGATCATTTCGGCGCCGATCCCGGCCAGCGTCAGCATCGTCACCAGCGCTTCGAGGCGCCTTTCGTTGAGATCGCACAGCAGCAGCCGGTGCCCGGCGGCGGCGAGCCGCATCGCCGATGCAGTGCCCATGCCGCCGCCCGCGCCGGTGACGATCGCCAGGCTGTTCGTGTTCATCGTGTATTCTCCCTCTCGTCCTGCCCCTGCGGCTGATCCCGCCCGTGCGCGGGCGGTGCTTCCATGCCGGCGCGGGGCCGGCAAGCCACGATTTCGTCGGATTGCGGCCACTGTCGCGGCGCGCGGGCCATAAACGTCTCAGACCATGCGCGTGCCGCTGACCTTGGCCGAACCGAGCATGCCGAGCTTGCATTTGCCCGACAGATCGTCGCCGTTCACCTCAAGATCGTATTTGAGCGTGATCTTCATCGGCTTTTCGACCTTCATCTCGAATTTGAGCCGGCCGCCGGCGATGCTGCCGGTGAAATCCTGACGGCCCTCGGGCGATTCGAGATAGCCCGAAAGCGCATCGCCGGTGGTTTCGAAATGCGCCGTCATCTCCTGCTGCGCCCCCATCGGTGGCTGCATGACCAGGTGCCAGTCGCCGGCGACGAGGGCCGGCGCGGCGGCGGGCG
>JAGWPW010000054.1 GCA_028870315.1 Sphingomonadales bacterium
ACCCCGATAACCATCAGGTCCCAACCATCCAGCCATGTCCCGGCATCCACCGTCGCTCACCCAGCTATACTCGCCAGACACAGCCACCGCGGTGAAGCGCGCCTCTAGGTCCACAAACATTAAGCGTCAATGGCTTTTTGTCAGAATAGCGTCACACAACTCCATCTATCTGATATAACTGTTAATCTGAAACTTCCCGGCGATTGCGGATACCCCGCCACCGGACCGCCACGCGCGCGGGCAGGCTCGCTGTCGACAAGAGCGAGTCGGCAGCAGCCCTCATGCTTCCTTAACGCCGCTTCGCTATCGGCTGATCCTTACAAACCTGCCGGGCAGAATTCGAAAACGCGCTGGATGCCAACGCCATGACCCCCGAGGATCATCCGAAGCTCAGCGTGGCGATGAGCGTGCATGACGGCGAGCGCTTTCTGGCCGAAGCGATCGACAGCATTCTCGCGCAGAGCTTCGGGAACTTCGAATTCCTCATCCTCGACGACGGCTCGCGCGATTCGAGCCCGGCGATCCTCGCCGAATTCGCCGCCCGCGACCGCCGCATCCGCCTCATCCGGCGCGAGAACCGCGGCCTTGTCGCCAGCCTCAACCAGCTCCTCGCCGAGGCGCGCGCGCCGCTCGTCGCGCGCATGGACGCCGATGACGTCGCACTTCCTACCCGCTTCTCACGCCAGATCGCCTTTCTCGACGCGCATCCGGACTATGGTGTCATCGGCAGCCGGTGCGACGATATCGATGCCGAGGGCGCGCCCTATGCGATTCGCCCGTCGCTGCACCCGACGACGCATGAGGGCTTCCTTGCCGCCATCGCCAGCCAGGAGCCGCTGCTCTGCCATCCATCGGTGATGTACCGACGCGAGATCGTGCTGGCGGTCGGCGGTTATCACGCCGCCTTTCGCCATTGCGAGGATCTCGACCTGTGGCTGCGGCTCGCCTCGGTGACCCGGCTCGCCAGCCTCGAAGAACCGCTGCTTCGCTATCGCCATTACCCCGAGCAGGTGTCGAGCCGCCATGCGACCGCGCAGCAGACCGGCGCGGCGATCGCCCGCCTTGCCTGGCGCGAGCGCACCGCCGGTCGCCCCGATCCCACCGCCACGCTTTCGGCGCTGCCGCCGCTCGACGCGCTCGACGCGCTGTTCGGCCGCGCTGGCGTCGCGCGCGAGGTGCGCGCGCTGGTCTCGGGCGAACTGATCTATTCGCCCGCGGGCATGCGCGACGAAGGCTTCGACCTCGTGCTGCGCCATCTGCGCGAGGGCGGCGCGCGCGGCGGGATGTGGCGCACGGTCGCCCGGCTCCTGCGGTTGGGCGAACCGGTGCGGGCGCTGCGGCTTGCGACCACGCTTGCCACCAGCGAGGCAGCGTGAGCTGCATGCGCAGCGCCGCCGAAGCCGATCGCGAACCCGCGGCGATGAGCGTCAGCGGCGCCGCGGTCTGGGCGATGGCCGGGCAATATCTTGCCTTTGCCATCCAGTTCGTCACCTCGGTGATCATCTCGCGGCTGTTCCTCACCCCGCCCGAGGTCGGGTTGTTCTCGATCGGCCTTTCGGCGGCGATGATCGCCTCGGTGCTCCAGGACTTCGGGCTGACCCGCTACATCGCCGGGTTGCGCACGGTCGATGCCGCCGCGCGGCAGCGATGCAGCTCGGTGGCGCTGCTGTTTTCCTTCGTCGTCGCCGCGATCATCGCCGCCTGCGCCTGGCCGATAGCCGCCGCCTACGGCCAACCCGGGCTTGTGCAGATCATGCTGATCATCGCCGCCGGCTATCTGGTGCTGCCGTTCGCGGTGGTGCCGATGGCACTGATGGCGCGGACCATGGCCTTCCATGGCCAGTTCGCGGTGATGGTGGGAAGCGCCCTGGCGCAGGGCGTGGTGGCGCTGGTGCTGGCGTGGGCGGGCTATTCGTCCTTCGCGCTGGCCTGGGGCTGCCTTGCCGCCAATGTCGCGCGCGGGATGATCGCGCAGATCCTGCGCCCGGCGCTGCCCTGGCCGCTGCGCTTCGACGGGCTGCGCCCGATCCTCAGCGCCGGCTCGCGGCTCTCGACGCTCTACGCCAGCGGCGCCCTGGGAACGCGCACCCCCGACATGATCGTCGGCAAGATTCTCGGTCTGGTCATCGTCGGGCTCTACAGCCGCGCGGTCAGCCTTTCGGACCAGTTCCGCATGCTGCTGTCGGGCGCGATCGGCAGCGTGTTCTTTCCCGCCTTCGCGCGCATCCGCGACCGCGGCGATCCGCTCGGACCGGCCTATCTGCGCGTGGTTGCCGGCTATACCGCGGTGATCTGGCCGGGCATGGCGGGGCTGGCGCTGGCCGCGCAGCCGATCGTGCGGCTGTTGTATGGCCCCGCCTGGATCGGGGTGTCGCCACTGCTCACCATCATCGCGCTTGCCGAACTGCTGTTCCTGGCGATGCCGCTGCAAACCGACATCCCGATCCTGATGGGCCGGCTCAACCGGGTGCTGGTCTATAATTTCATCGATACCACGCTGTCGATCAGCCTGCTTGTCGCCGGCTGCCGCTGGGGGGCGACGGGTGCGGCGGCGTCGCGCGTTGCCTATGGGGTGGGCTGGCTGCTGCTCTATGCGCGCTTTCTCCACCAGATGCTCGATTACGACATCAAGGCGATGGCGCGCATCTATGCCAAGAGCGGCGCGGCGACGCTGCTCGCGGTCGCGCCGCTGATCCTCGCCTATCTGTACTGGTCCGGCCCGGCGACAATCGGCCTTCTCGCGCTCGCCCTCGCGACGCTGGGCGGAGTCGGGTTGTGGCTCGCCGCGCTGCTGGTGCTGCGCCATCCCGCGGTCGATGACCTCGTCGCGCTCGCGGCGCATCTGCCCTTCGGCCGGCACCTTGCCCCGCTGCGCCTGCGCGCCGCGCGATCGGCATGAGCAGCGGCTGGCCATAACCGCCGCCGCGCTTGCAATCGCGCCGGGCGACGGCAGGATGGCACCGGGCGCGCCTCGCCCCGGAGTGCCCGTCCGATGACCGCCGAGCGCCAGCAAGCCCCGCGATACATCTGGCTGATGGGCCTTGCCAACATGACCTATGGCTATGGCTATGCGGCGGTGCTCGTGACCCTGCCGCAGCTCCTCGCCGCGCGCGGGGTGGCCGAGCCGCGGATCGCCAATATCGTCGCGGTGGCAATGGCGATCGCGCTGCTCACCTTCGTGCTCGCGCCGCTGCTCGATTGCTGGATGAGCCGGCGGGCCTGGGCGATCACGCTCGCACTGCTGTCTTTCGGCCAGATCTTCTTCGCGCTGCTGCTTCCCGCCAGCAGCCTGTGGTTCGCGATCCTGCTGCCCGGAGGCGCGCTGGCGCTTTCGCTCTACAATACCGCGATCGGCGGCTGGCTCGGATCGGTGCTGCCCAAGGACTGCGACGAGACGATCGGCGCCTGGTTCAACATCGGTAATTCGGCCGGTTTCGGCTGCGGCGCGCAGGTCCAGTTCTGGCTGGTGACGCATCTGCCCGGCGGCACCGGCGCGGCGCTGGCAAGCGCCGGCATCCTGCTGCCGCTCGCGATCCTTGCCGCCATCCCGGCGCCCGACAGCACGCGGGCGGCGGTGCACGAGAATTTCCGCCGCCTCGGCCGCGATGTCGGCCAGTTGCTGCGCCAGCCGCCGGTGGTGCGCATCCTCGTGCTCTTCGTCCTGCCCTGCGGCGCCTTCACGCTGACCAACGCCTTCGGCGCGATGGGTCGCGCCTTCAACGCCAATGCGACGACGATCGATACCGCGACCGGCATCGCCAGCATCGTCATCTCGTTGATCGCCGCGCTCGCCTTCAAGCCGCTTCTGGCGCGGATTCGCGCGCCGCTCGCCTATCTCGCGGTCGGCAGCCTCGGCGGCATCTTCACCCTCGCCCTGTTGCCGCTGCCGCATGTCGCGCCGGTGTTCGTCCTTGCGGTGCTGGGCGAGAATGTCGCGCAGACCTGCGCGCAGGTGGCGCAGAACACGATCGTCTTCCGCTCGATCCCGCTTGGCAGCCCGCTTGCCGCCACCCAGTTCGGTCTGTTGCAGACCGCCGCGGTGGTGCCCTATTCCTACATGCAGGCGCTCGACGGGGTCGGCTATGGCCGTGCCGGAATTGCCGGCGCCTTCCTGACTGACGGCGGGGTGAGCATCGCCGCCTGCGCGCTGGTGCTGCTGCCGCTTTTGCGCTGGCTGCGCGCAGGCGCGCTCGATGCGGCCCCGGCGGCAAGCCCGGCGCTCGCCAGCCCCGCGTGACGCCGATGCCGACCGGGCTTCTGTTTTGCGCCACTGCCCCTAAATAGGGGCGATGCCACCCGACACCGCGATCAACGGACCCGACGCCCGCCACAATGGCTGGCACACGCTGCGCCGCTTCCTTCCCTATCTGTGGCCACGCAACAACCGGCGGCTGCGGCTGCGGATCATCGCGGCGATGACGCTGGTCCTGCTGGGCAAGGCCATCACCCTCGCGCTGCCCTATGCCTACAAGCGCGCGGTCGATGTGATGGCGCTGCACCCGCGCGGCCCGAACGCTGCCGCCTTCACGCTCGTCTTCGCCTTCATCCTCGCCTTCGCGCTCGGCCGTTTCACCGGGATCGCCTTCGACAATCTGAGGAATATCGTGTTCGAGCGCGTCGGCCAGGACGCGACCCGCACGCTCGCCGAGGATGTGTTCGCGCGGCTGCACCGCCTGTCGCTGCGCTTTCACCTCGCGCGGCGCACCGGCGAGGTCACCAAGGTCATCGAGCGCGGCACCAAGAGCATCGACACGATGCTCTATTTCCTGCTGTTCAATATCGCCCCGACCGCGATCGAACTGGTCGCGGTCACGGTCATCTTCACGCACTTCGGTTATGGGCTGGTCGGTGCGACCGCGCTTGCGGTCATCGCCTATATGGTGGCGACGCGGCGGATCACCGAATGGCGCTCGGGGCTGCGCGAGCGGATGAACCGGCTCGATGGCCAGGCGCTGGCGCGCGCGGTCGATTCGCTGCTCAATTACGAAACGGTCAAATATTTCAGCGCCGAACCGCGCGAGGAAGCGCGCTATGCGCAGGCCACCCGCGCCTATGCCGATGCCGCGGTGAAGAGCGAGAACAGCCTTGGCATGCTCAACATCGCCCAGGCGCTGATCGTCAACCTGCTCATGGCCTTTGCCATGGGCTATGTCGTGTGGGGCTGGTCGCGCGGCGCATACACGATCGGCGACCTCGTGCTGGTGCAGACCTATCTCACCCAGCTGTTCCGTCCGCTCGACATGCTCGGCATGGTCTATCGCACGATCCGGCAGGGGCTGATCGACATGGCCGCGATGTTCCGGCTGATGGACACCGAGATCGAGGTCAAGGACATCCCCGGCGCCCCGGCGCTTGTCGTCCGGCGCCCCACCCTCGCCTTCGACCAGGTCGTCTTCGGCTATGACAAGGACCGCGAGATCCTCCATGGCCTCAGTTTCGAGGTGCCGGCGGGGCACCAGGTGGCGCTGGTCGGGCCGTCGGGCGCGGGCAAATCGACCGTCGCGCGCCTGCTGTTCCGCTTCTACGATCCGTGGGCCGGGCGCATCCTCATCGACGGGCAGGACATCGCGCAAGTGACGCAGGCCTCGCTGCGCGCGATGCTGGGCATCGTGCCGCAGGATTCGGTGCTGTTCAACGAGACCATCGGCTACAATATCGGCTATGGCCGCGACGGCGCCAGCGCCGACGAGATCGAGCGCGCCGCCCGCGCCGCGGCGATCTGGCCGCTGATCGAACGCCTGCCCAGGGGGCTCGATACCGAGGTCGGCGAACGCGGGCTCAAGCTTTCGGGCGGCGAGAAGCAGCGCGTCGCCATCGCCCGCACCCTGCTCAAGAACCCGCCGATCCTGCTGCTCGACGAGGCGACGAGCGCGCTCGACACCCGCACCGAACAGGACATCCTCGCAACGCTGCGCCAGCTTTCGACGAACCGCACCAGCCTGTCGATCGCGCATCGCCTCTCGACCATCGCCGATGCCGACACGATCTTCGTGCTCGCCGACGGCCGGCTCGTCGAACGCGGCAACCACGCCGAGCTGCTGCGCCGCGACGGGGTCTATGCCGATATGTGGAACCGCCAGGCTGCCGAGGTCGAGACGCTGAGCGAGGCGGCGGAATGAAAAGGGCCGGGACTGCGGTCCCGGCCCTTTCCGTCATGCATAAGGCCGATCAGAACGCGGCGGTGATCGAACCCACCGGCACGAACTTGCCGACGCGATAGACGCTGTTTGTGGCATTGCCACAATAGACGGCGCTCTGCCCGGTGCAGCCGCCGGTGGCCGCGATATAATTGGCGGCATCGCCACGGCTGATGTTGGTCCCGACGAGCGAGATGTCGAAGGTCAGCGCCTTCCACTTGTAGCCGACGCCGACGGTGTAATCGATATATTCCTTGACGTAATCGAGCCCACCGCCGGTGTGGCCGAGTTCGGCATGGAAGGTCAGGGCCGGCACCTTGGCCGGCGTGTAGCTGATGTTACCGTATTCATACATGCTGTAATGGGTCACGTTCGGCCCCAGCAGAGTGAAATAATGCTGCGCAGGCGCCCAGTTCAGGCCGACCTTGACACTCACCGGCCCGTAGGTCTTGGACAGATCGCCATAGACTTCGAACAGGTTGTTGGCGACCCGGTTGGGATAGATATAGCCGTAAAGCCCGCCGTCGAGGGTGATCCCGCTCTTGGCAAGCGTGTGGCTGTACCCGCCATAGATGTCGATCTCGGTGCCATCTTTGGGGCTGATGTAGAAGTTGCCGGTCGTCCCGCCGGTCACCAGATCGCCCTTGTCGCCCGAGCCGCTCGAACCCCAGAACGAGAGATAGAAGCCCGACTTGTCGGTAACGGTGAAGCTGGCCTGCACCGCCGGCAGATTGTCCGAGGAGGCAAGCCCGCGGAACCGGTACTGCGAGACGATCGCGCCGTCGCCGGTGACGGTGAATTCGGGAGTAGGTGCCGGCGCCGTGCCATCGGCGAAAGCGGCTTCGCTGGCGAAACCACAAACAAGCGCCGCAACGGCGCAGAGAAACTTGCTATTCATAAGAACCCCTTTCGAAAAACCTTCAGGGTTCCTTCCTGCGGCCGCCAGCCCGCCCTTCTTCGCGAGTGCGGTGTAGCGACACATTCGAACTACCAAGCCATGGTGCAGCGCACAACAGTCAGTGCCGGAAAGCCTCTGAATGCCGATTGCCTGTCACATTTTCGCAACAGTCACGCCGTCTGCAAGGCGTCCTTCCATACCACCGCCTGCGCCACCTTCACGCAGCCCTCGACCGCATCGAAGGTCATCGCCGGCGATCCGTAAAGCCGCCAGCCCTGCGCCAGCGCTTCGGACACGCGCTCGCAAAAGGCGCGATCGTCGCGCCCGGTGAGCAGGCGATAGACCGGGCGCCCGTCGGGGGGCAGGCAGGCATCGCCGCTCACAGGATGTATTTCGACAGGTCGGTGTCGCGCGCCAGCCCCGCGAGGCGATCGCTGACATAGGCGGCATCGATCGTCACCGTCTCGCCGCGCCGGTCCTCGGCCTCGAAGCTCAGATCTTCGAGCAGCTTCTCCATCACCGTCTGCAAGCGCCGCGCGCCGATGTTCTCGATGCTGTCGTTGACCTCGGCGGCGATGCGCGCGATCTCGCGCGCGGCGTCATCCGTGATGTCGAGCACAACCTCCTCGGTGGCGAGCAAGGCGCGATATTGCGCGACGAGATTGGCGCGCGTCTCGGTCAGGATGCGCAGGAAATCCTCCTGGGTCAGCGCCTTCAGCTCGACACGGATGGGGAGGCGCCCCTGAAGTTCGGGCAGCATGTCGCTGGGCTTGGCGACATGAAACGCGCCCGAGGCGATGAACAGCACGTGATCGGTCTTCATCGGCCCGTATTTGGTGGCGATCGTCGTCCCCTCGATCAGCGGCAGGAGGTCGCGCTGCACGCCTTCGCGGCTGACCGAGCCGCCGCGCACGTCCGAGACCGCGATCTTGTCGATCTCGTCGATGAAGACGATACCGTTCGCCTCGGCATTGGCGAGCGCGACGCGCGCGACATCGTCCTGGTCCATGCGCTTGTCGGCCTCTTCCTCGACCAGCCGCGCCCAGGCCTCGGGCACCTTGAGCTTGCGGCGCTTCAGATTCTGCCGCCCGAAGGCCTTGCCCATCATCTCGGAGAGATTGATCATGCCGATCCCGCCCGGCATGCCAGGGATCTCCATCGGCATCGACGGCGCTTCCTCGAGCTCGATCTCGACCTCGGTCTCGTCCATTGCCTTTTCGCGGATACGCTGGCGAAAGCTCTCGCGCGTCGCCTCGCTCGCGCCATCGCCGACCAGCGCCTTCAGCAGCCGCTCCATCGCCGCCTGCGAGGCAACCTCGCGCACCGCCTCGCGCCGCCGTTCCCGTTCAAGCCGGACCGCCTCCTCGGCGAGATCGCGGCCGATCTGTTCGACATCGCGGCCGACATAGCCGACCTCGGTGAACTTGGTCGCCTCGACCTTGACGAAGGGCGCCTCGGCGAGCCGCGCCAGCCGCCGGCTGATCTCGGTCTTGCCGCAGCCGGTGGGGCCGATCATCAGGATGTTCTTCGGCGAAACCTCGTCGCGCAGCTCGGGCGCGAGCCGCTGGCGTCGCCAGCGGTTGCGCAGCGCGACCGCGACCGCGCGCTTGGCGTCGCGCTGGCCGATGATGTGCTCGTCGAGCGCGGCGACGATCGCCTTGGGGGTGAGATTGTCCTGCATGTCAGTGATCGGGTCATCCATGATCGGAAGGTTGCAAGCCGTGGTCATCGCCGATCGTCTCGACGGTGACGCGGTCGTTGGTGAACACGCAGACCTCGGCCGCCACTGCCATTGCCCGCCGCGCGATCACCTCGGGGTCCGCCTCGTAATCGGCGAGCGCGCGCGCCGCGGCCAGCGCGTAATTGCCGCCCGAACCGATCGCGGCAATCATCGTGTCGGCCTGCGCCTCGGGTTCGAGCACATCGCCATTGCCGGTCAGGATGAGCAGGCTGGTCGCGTCGGCGACGATCATCAAGGCTTCGAGATTGCGCAGATATTTGTCGGTCCGCCAGTCCTTGGCGAGTTCGACCGCGGCGCGCATCAACTGCCCGCGATGCGCTTCGAGCTTCTTTTCGAGCCGCTCGAACAGGGTGAAGGCATCCGCGGTCGCCCCGGCGAAGCCGGCGATCACCTTGCCCCCGCCCGCGCCGACACCCAGCCGACGCACCTTGCGCGCATTGGGCTTCATCACCGTATTGCCCATCGACACCTGGCCATCGCCGGCGATGACCGTGCGGCCGCCCCTGCGCACGCCGATGATGGTGGTTCCATGCCACTGGTCGAGGCCGTGGCGCGCCCTGTTTCCGTCCATGGCCCCGATATATGCCGCGCGCCGCCGCCTTCAAGCCACCGGCCACCGGGCCGGCGTGCCATCGCCGACAGAAAGGTCAGCTGCCGTTGGGCCCGGTGCCACCGCCGCCGGTGTTGTCCGGGGTCGGACCGCCGAGCCCGGCCGCGCCGACCGAACCGATATTGCCGAACAGTCCTTCGAGGAAGCTGCGCTTGTGGCCGAGCGTCGGCGTGAAATTGCGGTTGGCGTGGATACGCACCACATGCTGCATGCCGGCACGGTCGATCCCGGCGACATTGCCCGCAGTATCGAAACGCACGCGCAGCACCGTCTCCTGCGTCGTATGCGGTGCGCCGAAGGGCAATTGGCGGGTGTCAACCGACACATAATACCAGGCGGGATCACCGAACTGGCTGGCGAAGGTCGGGCGCCCCAGCGTGCGTTCGACCGAGGTGCGGTTATCCACCCCCGGCTGCACCGAATCGACCAGCTGCTGGTCGATGACGAAGCCGCGATGGTCATGAATTGCCGTGCAGCCGCTGGCCAGCATGGCCAGCCCCGCGATCGCCGCCAGCCGCCTGTTCCTCCGCCCGCTCGCCTGCATCGTAAAAACCTGCTCCAACCCGGGGCCAGCGATCATCGGCGCCGCACGCCGCCCGGGCACGCCGACAGCGATTGCCAGCCGGCCCGCCCGTCCTGTAGGGCCGAGCCTTAGGCGGTGGCGCGCGCAAGCGCAATGCGGATGCGCCGCGCGCCTTGAAACGCCGGCGAACGGGGCCGCCCGCCGCCCCGATTAGGGAACCCATCCGAAGATGACCTTGCTTTCCCGCCTGCTTCGTCCCCGCCGCGATGATCGCGCGCCGGTGCGGCCCCTGTGGCATCGGCTGGTCGCCATCGCCCGCGACAAGGCGTGGTATCTCGAAGGCGGGGTCGAGGACAGCGTGACCGGGCGCTTCGACATGGTGACGCTGGTGCTGGCGCTCGTGCTGTTGCGGATGGAGGTGAGCGAGACGCTGCGCGCGCCCGCGGCGCTGCTGACCGAGCTGTTCATCGAGGACATGGACGGGCAGTTGCGGCAGAGCGGGGTCGGCGATCTGGTCGTCGGCAAGCGCATCGGGCGGCTGATGAGCGTGCTCGGCGGCCGGCTCGGTGCGCTGCGCGAGGCGCTGGCGCAGGCCGACGATGCCGCGCTCGAAACCGCGATCGCGCGCAATGTGCGCCTGCGCGAGGGCACGGGCGCCGCAGCGCTCGCGGCGATGCTGCGCGCCTTCGCCGCCAGGCTCGACAGCATCAACGAGGCCGCGCTGCTCGAAGGCGCGATCGCGCGATGAGCCTGCCGCCGCCCGAGTTCAGCCGCCGCGTCGATATCCGCGAGATCGGACCCGCGCCGCTGCATCTTGCCGCGACGGCTGCGGAATGCGCGGCGCTCGCCCGGCGCTTCGATCTCGTCGCGATCGAAGCGCTATCGGCGCTGGTCGATCTCGTCGAGGATGGCGCGATGATCAGGGCGACGGGGCGGATGACCGCCGATGTGATCCAGAGCTGCGCGGTATCCGCCGAGGATCTTCGCGTGCACATTGAAGCGCCGCTCGCGCTGCGCTTCTTGCGCGATACGCCCATGGGCGGCACCGAAATCGAGCTGAGCGCCGAGGATTGCGACGACATCGGCTTTTCGGGCACCGCCTTCGATCTTGGCGAGGCAGTGGCGCAAAGCCTGGAGCTGGCGATCGACCGCTTCGCGGTCGGGCCAGGCGCCGCCCGGGTCCGCGCCGGGCTTGCCGATCCGCGCGCGACCGGCCCCTTCGCGCCGCTCGCCGCGCTGCGTGCGAAGGACGAGCCCGGCACCTCCTGATCGGGCGCGGCTCCTTACAGCGCGCGCAGCGCCGCCGCCGGGCGGGCGCGCAGCAGCGGCAGCGAGGCGATGAAGGCAAAGCCGAGCATCAGCCCCAGCCCTGCCGCCAGCACCGCGAGCACCCTTGGCCAGTCGGGGAGGAAATCGAAGCCGAACAGCTCGACGATCACCAGCCAGCCCAGCGCACTGCCAAGACCCAGCGCGAGCAGCGCGAGCAGCGCGGCAAGCGCGCCGAACTCGGCCATTTGCAGCGCGAGCATCTGGCCGCGGCTGGCGCCCAGCACGCGCAGGATGACATTGTCGTAAAGCCGGCTCGACCGCGCGGCGGCGATCGCGCCGAGAAGAACGGCGATCCCGGCGAGCACCGCAACCGAGGACGCGGCCAGCACCGCGAGACTCATCTCGTCGAGCAGCGCGCGCGCATCGCGCAGCAGCGCTCCGACCTCGATCACCGACACCGCCGGAAACCGCCTGGTCAGCATGCGCAGCAGCGCCGTACGCCCGTGCGCAGCGCTGGCGCCGGGTGAGAGGGCGATGCTGGCGGCGAGCTTGTGCGGCACGTCCTCGATCGCATCGGGTGAGAAGACAAGGACATAGTTGAAGCCGAAGCTGTCCCAGTCGATGCGGCGGAACGCGGCGACGGTGGCACTGCGCTCGACCCCGAGCAGGCCGACGGTGATCGAATCGCCGATCCGCAGGCCGACCGATTTTGCGAATCGTTCATCGACCGAAACCAGCGGCGGCCCCGCGTAGCCATGCGGCCACCAATGGCCACGGGTGACGACATTGCCCTCGGGAACCGCGTCGGCCCAGGTCAGGCCGCGCTCGCCCTTCAGCGCCCAGGCCGCGTCCGGTATGGCGGGAAGATCGGCGACCCGGGTCATGTGGTCGGCAGGGCCATAGGCAAGGATCGCGCCGCGCAGCGCCGGCACCGCGCGCAGCCGCGCGCCGGGCGCTGTCGCCGCGACCGTCGCTTCGAAGCGGGCGAGATCTCCCGGAGCAAGGTCGAGCACGAAGAAATCGGGCGCCCGCGCCGGCACCCGCGCGGCGATATTGGCGGACAGGCTGGTCTCGACCACCGCCAGCAGGACGAAGGCCGACAGCCCGAAACCAAGCGCGGTCACCAGCCGTCCGGTCTGCGCGCCGGGACGATGGAGATTGGCAAGCGCCAGCCGCGCGACGGTCCGGCGCGGGCGCGGCAGATGCGCGGCGAGCCATCGGACCGCCGCGCCCAGCGCTGCCAGCAGCGCGAACAACGCCGCCGCGCCGCCGAGGAACAGCGCGGCGGCGGCGGGATTTGGGCTGCCGACAATCGCGAGCGCAAGCACCGCGCCGATCCCCGGCGCCATCACCAGCAGCGCGCCGCGCCCCGGGCGGCGGCGCTCGACGCCGGCGCGAAACAGCGCCATCGCCGCAAAGCGCCGCGCCGCCGCAAGCGCGGGCGCGGCGAACACCAGCGCGATCAGTAGCCCGAAGGCCGCCGCGCGCAGCAGCGCCCAGGGCGCGAGCGTGGCCGCGCCATCGACCGGCAGCAGCCCGGCGAGCGCCTGCGCGAGCAGCGGTGTGACGATGACCGCGCCGGTCAGCCCGAGGACCGCGCCCGCCAAAGCCGCGACGCCGAGCTGGAGCAGATAGACGCGCACGATATCGCCACCGGTCGCCCCCAGCACCTTGAGCGTCGCGATCGTGCCGCGCCTTGCTTCGAGATAGCTGGTCGCGCCGCCGCCGATGCCGATCCCGGCGATGGCGAGCGCGGCAAGCCCGACCAGCACGAGAAAATCGCCCAGCCGCGAGACCAGATTCTCAGCCCCCGGCGCTGCCTCGTCGCGGGTGCGCAATTCGATCCCCGAAGCGGGAAAGCGACGGCGCAGCCGCCCGGCGATCGCCACCGCGTCGCAGGCACGCCGACAGGCAAGGCGCAACTTGCTGCGATACATCGCCCCCGGCGCGACCAGCCCGGCGCGCGCCGGGGCATCGGCGGCGACGATCACCGTCGGCCCGAGGGCGAAGCCTTCGCCGAGCCGGTCGGGCTCCTCGGCGATGATCCCGCCGACCGTGAGCGGCATTCCGCCGAGATCGACCCGATCGCCCGGCCGAACGCCGAGCCGTGCCGCAGCCCCCGGCGACAGCCAGGCGCTGCCCGGCGGCGGTGCACCGACGGCGCGGCCGTCGGCGAGCCGCAGCCGGCCGACGAGCGGCCAGCGCGCATCGACCGCCTTGAGCTCGACCGGCGCGGCGGTGGCATTCGCCGAAAGCATCGCCTGCATGCGGGTGCCGATCGAGACCATGCCGTAGGGGGCGAGCACGGCGATTTCGGCGGCGGTCGGCATGCGCTGCCACACCGAGGCCTCGACATCGCCGCCAAGGATCACGCGTCCGCGCGCGGTCAGCCCCTGCTCGATCGCGCTCGTCAGGCTGCCGATCGCGGCAAGCGCCCCGACACCGAGGAACAGGCAGACGATGAGCAGCCGCAAGCCGCGAAAGCGCATCGACAATTCGCGGCGGGCGATCCGCCAGGCAGCCCCGAGCGACAGCGCGGCGGGCGCACTCACGCCGCGCCATCGGAAAGGATGCGACCATCGGCAAGCCGCAGGATCCGCGCGCAGCGCGCGGCCAGCGCCTCGTCATGGGTGATGACGAACAGCGTCGCCGCCGTCTCGGCGCGGCGCGCGAAGATGAGGTCGAGGATCGCCGCGCCGGTCGCCGCATCGAGATTGCCGGTGGGCTCGTCGGCGAACAGCAGCGCCGGGCGCGGCGCCAGCGCGCGGGCGATGGCGACGCGCTGCTGTTCGCCACCCGAAAGCTGCGCGGGGTAATGGCCGAGACGATGCGCGAGGCCGACCGCCGCGAGTTCGGCCGCGGCGCGTTCTTCGGCCTGCGCCACGCCGGCGAGTTCGAGCGCGGTCATCACATTTTCGAGCGCGGTCATCGTCGGCAGCAGGTGAAAGGCCTGGAGGACGATCCCGATCCGGCCGCGCCGCGCCCGCGCCAGCGCATCCTCGCCAAGCCCCACGAAATCCTGCCCCGCGACACGCAGCGTGCCGACGCTGGCGCGTTCGAGCCCGGTCAGCACCGCCATCAGCGAGCTTTTGCCCGAACCCGACGGGCCGAGCAGCGCCACCGTCTCGCCCGCCGCGACGTCGAGATCGATCCCCTTGAGGATCGCAACCGCCCCCGTCCCCTCGCCGAGCGTGAGGCCAAGATCGCGGACATGGAGGATGGGCGCCGCATCCGCGGCCGGGGGACTTGTCACGCCGAAGGAATGGCATAGGTGAAAGCGCTGCGGCAAGCGGTTTGCCCGAAAGGATGACGATGCGCCTTGCGATGATCGTGCTCGCCGCGGCGGCAACGCTGGCGCTGCTCGGTGCCTGCCGGCAGAATTCCCCCGCCCCGCCAGCGGCGCACGGCATCCCCGCGCATGAAACCACCCCGCCGGAGGGGCCGCACCTGCACGTCCTTGCGCTCGGCGACAGCCTGTTCGCGGGCTACGGGCTGCGGCCCGACCAGGCCTATCCCGAGCGCCTTGAGGCAGCGCTGCGCGCGGGCGGACTTGCGGTCGGCATCGCCAATGCGGGGGTTTCGGGCGACACCTCGGCCGACGGGCTTGCCCGGCTCGACTTCACGCTGGCCAACCAGCCGCGCACCCCCGACCTCGTGCTGATCTCGCTCGGCGGCAACGACATGCTGCGCGGGCTGCCGCCCGAGCAGACCCGTGCCAACCTCGCCGCGATCCTCGCGCGGCTGCGCCAGCTCCATATCCCCGTGCTGCTGATGGGGATGCTCGCCGCCCCCAACATGGGCAAGGCCTATGCCAGCCGCTTCGATGCGATCTACCCCGCGCTTGCCCGCCGGTATCACGCCGCGCTGGTGCCCTTTTTCCTTGCCGCGGTGATCGATCGCCCGGCGCTGCGCCAGGCCGATCACATCCACCCGACCGCGGCCGGCGTCGATGCCATCGTCGCGGCAACCCGCGGCGCGGTGACGAAGGCACTGGCGGAGCGCGCGCCGTCATGATGTTGTCACCGGCGCGGCGCAGCGGCGTGCCGGTCGACATGCGGCATGAATTGACGCAACTGGCGGGCTGTGCTTGACCGGGGGCGGAACTGGCATCGCTGGTATAAGGTCTGGTTGTGACATCACGGGAATTTGCCGAGGAAAGCTGCCTCGTCACGGGCGGAGCAGGTTTCATCGGCTGCGCCATGTCGAGGGCGCTCGCCGACCGCTTCGCGCGGCTGGTGGTCATCGACAACATGCTGCCGCAGGTGCATCCGCGCGCCGAACGCCCGCGCATGCTCGATCCGCGCGCGGAATTCGTGATCGGCGATGTCACGCGCCGCGATGACTGGGCGGCGCTGCTCGCTCGCCTGCGCCCCGATGTCATCGTCCATCTTGCCGCCGAAACCGGCACCGCGCAATCGCTGACCGAGGCGACCCGCCATGCCGAGGTCAACGTCGTCGGCACCACGATGATGCTCGATGCGCTGGCGGCGGCGGGCGCGCTGCCGCGCCGCATCGTCCTGTCGTCGAGCCGCGCGGTCTATGGCGAGGGCCAGTGGCGCGACCGGACGACGGGTGCGCTCAGCTATCCCGGGCAGCGCTCCCGGCCGATGCTGGAGGCCGGGCAATGGGATTTTCCCAATCTCGTCGCGCAGCCCTTCGAGGCGGCGGTCACCGTTCCCCGTCCCACCAGCGTCTATGGCGCCACCAAGCTCGCGCAGGAGCATATTCTCAGCGCCTGGGGCCAGGCGATGGGGGTGGAAACCCCGATGCTGCGGCTCCAGAACGTCTATGGGCCAGGCCAGTCGCTGACCAATCCCTACACCGGCATCGTGCCGCTGTTCGCGCGGATCGCGAAGGCCGGCGATGCCATTCCGGTCTATGAGGACGGCGCCATCATCCGCGATTTCGTGTTCATCGACGATGTCGCCGCGGCACTTGTCCACGCGGCGAGCGAGGGCCTTCCCTCGACGCTGCCCTATGATGTCGGGCTTGGCGAGCATCACTCGATCCACGATCTCGCCAGGCTGGTGGCGCGCCTCTATGACGCGCCCGAACCGGTGGTGAACGGCAAGTTCCGGCACGGCGACGTGCGCGCGGCGGGATGCAGCATCGCGCGGACCGAGCGCGATCTCGGCTGGCGGCCCAAGGTCGGGCTTGCCGACGGCGTTGCCGCGCTGTGCCGCTGGATCGACACCGGCGGCAAGGATTGATGATGATGACGAGCCAACCCAAGCCGCCGCGCGCGCCGCGCCCACGGACCGCCCCGCGCCGCGCCGCGCCGCCCCGCAACCCGTCGGCCGCCACGCGCTGCGCGATCTCCTTCTTCTACGATCCGCAGGGGATTCTCGACGATTACATGGTTTATCTGCTCGAAGGCTTGCGCGCGCATTGCACGCGCATCGTCTTCGTGGTCAACGGCCGGCTCGACGAGGCCTCGCGCGCCAAGGTGGCGCCGCTCGTCGATCATCTGGTCCTGCGCGAGAATGCGGGCTTCGACGTCTGGGCCTACAAGGCCGGGCTTGCCTTGATCGCCGAGACCTATCCCGAAGGTTTCGACGAGGTGGTGATGCTCAATCACACCTTTTACGGCCCGATCTTTCCCTTCGCCGAAATGTTCGACGCGATGGCGCGGCGCGAATGCGATTTCTGGGGGATGACCGCGCATCGACAAAGCGCCGACGTCACCCCCGATGGCCCGCGCGACATTCCCTATCACCTCAATTCGCACTGGATCGCGGTGCGCCGCAGCCTTGCCGAATCCGACGAATTCAAGGCCTACTGGCGCGAGATGCGGCCGATCGTGAGCTATGAGGATTCGATCAATCACCACGAAATCCAGTTCACCCGCCATTTCACCGAACTCGGCTTTACGAGCGCGGTCTATGTCGATCCGGCAAGCTTCGGCACCGATTACCCTGCCTTCCTCGAACTCGACGAATGCCTGCGTACCGCGCGGATGCCGATCCTCAAGCGGCGCGCCTTCTTCCACGATCCGGCCTACCTTGACGAACACGCCGTCGATCTGCCGCGCGCGCTGGCGCTGATCGAGACGACGTCCGACTATCCGACCGAACTCATCTGGCGCAACATCGTCCGGTCCACCCCGGCCCGCGTGCTCTATACCAATGCCGCGCGCCTGCGGGTGCTGCCCGACGAGCCGGCGCCGCGGCGCAAGGCGCGCGGACCGGCGCCGCGCGTCGCGGTGGCCATGCATGTCTTCTATCCCGAACTGGTCGAGGAGATGCTGGGCTTCTGCGACGCGATCCCGGTCCCCTACGACATCGTCGCCACCACCCAGTCGGCCGAGATCGCCCGGGCCATCAAGGCCCAGGCCAAAGACCGTGCCAATGTCGGCCAGGTCATCGTCCGCCGCTGGGACGGGCGCGGGCGCGACAATGCCGGGCTCTATGCGCTTTCGGCCGATTTCTTCGCCGATGACCGCTATGATCTCGTCTGCCGCATCCACAGCAAGAAATCGCCCCAGGTCGCCGCGTCGCTCGGGAATTATTTCAAGCGGCACATGCTCGAAAACCTGCTCGGCGGCCGCGGCTATGTCGAACGGCTGATCGGCCTGTTTGCCGACCATCCCGATCTCGGCGTCGCCATGCCGCCGATGATCCATCTTTCCACGCCGACGCTCGGCCACGCCTGGTTCGTCAATCGCGAGCGCACGCTGGCGCTCGCCGAGCGGCTCGACATTGCCGTGCCGATCGACGGCAATTCGCCGATCGCGGTCTTTGGCGGGATGTACTGGTTCCGCCCGAAGGCCTTGCGCAAGCTGTTCAAAGCCGGCCTTGTCCCCGAGGATTTCGAGCCCGAGCCGATGGCGCTCGATGGCGCGCTTGGCCATGCCATCGAGCGGCTCGTCGTCTATGCCGCGCATGACGCGGGCTATTCGAGCATGGCGGTGGCGATGCCGCGCCATGCCGAGCAAGCCTATACCATGCTCGAATTCAAGGCCGAGGAAATGGCCGGCCGGCTTCCCACCGGCGATTTCCGCCGCCAGATCGACCTCCTAAACAACAGCCGGGGGGCGCTGCGCGCGGCGATGCTCGGCAACAACACCGGGCTCGATTCGGCCGAGGCCGCCGCGCGCCATCACACCCTGTCACGCAAGCTCGATCGTGCCGAGGCGCGCTATCACCATTCGGAAACCCGCTTGCGCAAAACCGCGGTGCCGCTGGCGGCGCATGGCATTGCCGGGCTGTTCGATATCATCGGCCTGCCGCGCTGGATCCGCAACGAAATCGCGACGATCGCGCGCTATATGAAGGCGCTTTCGGCCGCGAGCCATGGCCGCATCGCTTGTCCGGGCAAGCGCGCCATCGCCCATTATGTGACCGGCGGCTATCTGGAACACCGCGAATTGTTCACCATGTTCGACAGCAGCTTCTACATGGCGAGCAACACCGACATCCTCGGCAGTGGGATCAACCCCCTGGTGCATTTCATCCGCCATGGCTGGGACGAGGGGCGCTCGCCGCATCCGCTGATCGATATCGGCTATCTTCGCGGGCGCGGCTGCGAGGATTTTCGCGCCGGCGCGCTGCCGCTGGCCGCGCTCGCCGAGCGCCGCGTCGATCCGGCGCTTTCCTTGCATCCCTTGTTCGATTCGCCCTTCTATCTGGCGCAATTGCCCCCGGGCGAACTCGGCAACCTTTATCCCTTCGAACATTACATGCGCGAGTGGCCGCATGGCGATTTCAACCCCAACCCGCTGTTCGACGACAAGTTCTACAAGGCGCATTCGCCCGAACTGGTGACGTTCAACCTGCCGCCGCTGGTCCATTACATCCGTTACGGCGGCCATGAAGGCCGCGCGCCCTCGGCAGGCTTCGATGGCAAGGCCTATCTCGACCGCTATCCCGATGTCCGCGTCGCCGGTTTCAATCCGCTCGAACATTTCCTGAGCATGGGCCGCCACGAAGGCCGCTGGCCGAAATAGGACATCGCGCCGAAAAGTGGCTGGCGGTTTTCATCCTCGATGAACTTCGTTTCGGCAAAGAGCGATGCGACAGCAGTGGCCGGGAGCGCGCTCAGTCGCGCGCCACAAGGCGATAGCCAACGCCCGGCTCGGTCACCAGCAACGCGGGCATCGACGGGTTTGCTTCCAGCTTCTGGCGCAACATGCCCATATAGACGCGCAGATATTGCGGATCCGCCCCCGACTTGCCCCAGCCGGCGGCAAGCAGGCGCCGCTGGGTCACCACCTGGCCGACGTTTTCGGCAAGTTCGCGCAACAGATTGTATTCCTTGGGCGACAGCTTGACCGGATCGCCGGCAAGGCGCACCTCGCGCGTGGCGAAGTCGATTTCGAGCTCGCCTTCGATGAAGCGGCGCGCGACGGCCAGCGGCGGCTGGGCCTGCACCTGGCGCCGCCGCATCGCCGCGCGAATACGCGCGAGCAGTTCGCGCAGCACGAAGGGCTTATCGACATAATCGTCGGCGCCCCGGTCCAGCGCCGCGATCTTCTCGGCCTCCTGCCGTCTTGCGGAGATGACGATGATCGGGGTGAGGTAGCGGGTGCGGATCGCGTCGATCACCGCCTTGCCGTCCATGTCGGGCAGCCCGAGGTCGAGAAGGATGACATCCGCATCATCAAGGGCGGTGCCGGCGATCGCCTCGGCGCCGTCGCGCGCCACCGTCACCGCATATCCCGATGCATCGAGCGCGGGCCGCAGGCTGGCGACGATCGCCGGTTCATCCTCGACCAGCAGGATATGGCCGATGCTCACGGCACGGGCTCGGTCACACCCGCCGGTCGGGCGAGCGGCAGACGGATGGTGATCCGCGTGCCACGTCCCGCCGCGACCGGCGAGACGAGATCGATCCTCCCGTCGAAAGCCTCGACGAAGCCCTTGGCGATCGCCAGCCCAAGGCCGGTGCCCTTCGGGGCGCCGGGGCTGCTGTGCAGACGGTGGAAGCGTTCGAAGACCCGCTCCTGCTGCGCGCGAGGGATGCCGGGGCCGTGATCGGTGACGCCGATCACGCAGTCGTCGCCCTCTGCCGCGCAGCGCAGGCACACCGCGCTCCCGCCCGGGCTGTAGCGCAGCGCATTCTCGACGATGTTGGTCAGCGCCAGGTCGAACAGCGCGGTATCGGCCTCGATCGCGATTTCCTCGGGCGGGGCATCGAAGCTGAGGCGGGGCTCGGGACTGGCGCCGTCCAGCCGCGTGACCACCACCGAGATCATTTCCACCACCGGCAGCACCGAGCGGCGCAGATGCTCGCCCCCCGATTGCAGCCGGGTCATTTCGAGGAGATTGGCGGTCAGCCGATCGAGGCGATCGCATTCCGAGACGATCCCCGCCAGCAGCTGGCGCGAGGTCTC
Organism: Sphingomonadales bacterium; assembly: GCA_028870315.1. Classification (GTDB taxonomy): domain Bacteria; phylum Pseudomonadota; class Alphaproteobacteria; order Sphingomonadales; family Sphingomonadaceae; genus Novosphingobium. The sequence goes on from JAGWPW010000054.1 coordinate 20,510, forward strand.
GGCATCGAACTCGGCCTCGAAGGCAAGCAGGCTTGCCGCGGCGGTACTGATCGAGGTCAGCGGTGTGCGCATGTCGTGGCTGACCGAGGCGAGCAGCGAGGTCTTGAGCTCCTCGGTCCGCGCCGTCGCCCTTGCATCGACGATGCCGCCCGCAAGCTGGGCCCGCTCGAGCGCCAGCGCGACGAGACCGGCAAGCGTGAGCAGGAAATCCTCGTCGGGGCCATCACCCTCGGGATGGACGATGAGCATCACGCCGACCGCGCCCGAACCGCCGGTCAACCGACAGACGATGCAGCGCCCCTCCCTGAGCAGCGCGCCGTCATGGTCCAGCGCCGCCCGTGCGAGCGTCGGCCAGCCCATTTCGTCGCCGCTGTCGCCCACCGGCACCAGCCCGTCCGGCTCGCGCATGAACAGCCCGAGCCTGACCGCCGAGCGCGGCAACAGCTGCCTTTCGAGCACCGCCAGAACCGCCGCCGGCCCGTCGGCGGCCTGAAGCTCGCGGCTGGCTTCGAGCAGCGCGGCAAGGCGGCGCGCGCTTTCGTCGATCTGGCGGTTGCGATCCTGCAAGCGCCCGGCCATTCCGCCCGACAGGATCGCGCAGAATATGAAGGCCAGCGGCGGCGCGAAATCAGCCCCGCGCGCGAAGCTGATCGCATGGATGGGAACGGAGACATAATAATTGAAGGCGATCGCCCCGGCGACCGCGCTTGCCAGCGCCATGGCCAATCCCGACATCGCGCCTATCACGGTGATGCCGAGCACGAAGATCAGCGAGGCATAGCCCTCGCCCAGCCAATCGGCCGACAGCGTCCCGAGCCCGACCGAGCCGAGAAAAACCGCCAGCGGCACAAGAATGCGCGTCGGCTGGTGCCAGATATCGACGCGCGGCAAAGACGATTGCGGGCTCGTCCGGTCATAGCGCACCATCGCGCGTTCATCGCGCGGACGCGGCTCGGACGCAAGCCCGGTCCGGCGGTCCGCGCTTTTCAGCAGCCTGCTAATGCGCTTCGAAGGCGGCGCTGATCCGGATCGCCACTTCGTCGCCGATCATCGGCACATAGGTCTTCATGCCGAAATCGCTGCGCCGGATCGTGGTGCTGGCGTTGAAGCCGACGGTATAGGCCTTGCTGAGCGGATTGACGCCGCCGCCCATGAAGCTTGCCTGCAACACCACCGGGCGGGTGACGCCATGGAAGGTGAGCGCGCCGGTGATCCGCGCGCTGTTCGGCCCGGTGGGGGTGATCGCGGTCGAGACGAAGCGGATTTCGGGCCAGCTCGCGACGTCGAACCACGGCGCGCTTTTCAGCTCTTCGTCGAGCCTGGCGTTGGTGGTCGAGACGCTGGCAACCGGGATCGTCACCGCAACCCTGCTTGCCGCCGGATGCGCAGGGTCGAGCGCGAGCGTGCCCGAGACCCCGGTGAAGTCGCCGTACCACTCGGTGAAGCCCATATGGCTGACCGTGAACTGGACGCGGGTGTGATTGGGCTCGACGACATAGCTGCCGGCGTGCGCGGCGGCGGGATCGGGGTTGCCCGGCACGCCCTGTGCCAGCGCCGGCGGGACGAGGGCGAACAAGGCGGCGGCGGCGAGGACAGGGCGCATGGCAGGTCTCCTTCGGTTGCGATGATACCCGCTCAGGCGAGCGCGGCGATGCGGGCGCTGGCTTCGGCCGCCGCGGCTTCCGCCGCTTCCGGGCCGAAGGCGATCCCCTCGGCGGTGACGACATCGACCGCGGTGACACCCATGAAACCGAGCAGCGTCCTCAGGTGCGGCAGCGCCAGCGCGATGCCGGCGCTGTCGTCGTATTTGCCGCCGCGGGCATGGGCGATCACCGCGCGCTTGCCGGTGACCAGCCCTTCAGGCCCCTGCGCCGTGTAGCGGAAGGTGGTGCCGGCGCGCAGCACATAGTCGAACCAGCTCTTGAGCGTCGAGGGCATGCCGAAATTATAGAGCGGCAGCCCGAAAACCAGGACATCGGCGGCCATGACCTCGGCAATCAGCCGGTCGGCGAGCGCGCGCGCCTCGGCGAAATCGCGGCCCTCGGGCGCGACGCGGCCGATCCCGGCGAGCGAGGCGGCGGTGACATGCGGCACCGGCGCGGCATCGAGATTGCGTTCGGTCACCGCGCCGGGATGGGCGGCAAGCCAGGCATCGATCAGCCGGTTGCTGATCGAGGCGGCGCCATTGGCGCTGGAGCGGATAACGAGATGGCTGGTCATGGCGTGAAATCCTTGCTGCATTGGGGCGGGAACGCAGATGGCATGCTGTTTTTCGCATCGCAATCCGCCATAAGGGATAGCGGCCATGCAAAAACGGATAGGCAATGGATTGGGATGACCTGCGCATCATGCTGGCGGTGGCGCGGAATCGCAGCCTGTCGGCGGCGGCGCGCGAGCTGGGCGTGCGCCAGTCGACGATGAGCCGGCGGCTTTCGGCGATCGAGCAGCGCGCGGGCGCGCGCCTGCTCACCCGCACGCCCGCGGGCTATGTGCTGACCACGCTGGGCGAGGCGGTGCGCGGCCATGCCGAGCGGATGGAGGCCGAGGCGATCGCCGCCGAGCGCCAGGTCCAGGGGCGCGATGTCGCGCTGTCCGGCGTGGTGCGGGTGACCGCGGTCGAGGTCATCGCCAATCTGCTGCTGCCCGGCGCGGTCGCCACGCTCCACGCGCGCTATCCGGGGATCACCGTGGACGTGCTGACCGAGATGCGCGCGCTCAGCCTGTCGCGGCGCGAGGCGGACATCGCCATCCGCATGACGCGCTTCGAGGGCGCCGAACTCTATGCGCGCCGCATCGCCCGGCTCGCCAGCGCGCTGTATGCCGCGCCCGCCTATCTCGCACAGCATCGCTGGCCCGACGGCGAACAGGCGGCGATCACCGTGCTCGACGACCAGGCGCATCTTCCCGAGGCGCGGTGGCTGAAGCAGATGCTGCCGCAGGCGCGCATCGCGCTGCGCGCGAACAGCCGCGATGCGCAATGGCATGCCGCGATCGCCGGGATCGGGATCGCCTGCCTGCCGCGTTATCTCGGCGATGCCGCGCCCGGGCTGGTGCGGCTCGACACCGCGCCGGGGCCGGCGCGCGAGGTGTGGCTGGGCGTGCATGCCGACCTGCGCCACATGCCGCGGGTGCGCGCGGTGATCGAGGCGATCGATGCCGAACTCGCCCGCCAGCGCCCGCGCTTCGATCCGGCGTGACCGTGCGAAAAATCGCGTCAGTCCCAGCGCGGAATGCCGTCGGGCGTATCGAAGACGGTGCCGGCGGGATTAAAGCGGGTGCCGACATCGGCAACGTCGCAGGGCACGGTGACGGTCGCCGTCCGGTCGATGAAGCGGTCCTCGTCGGCGCGGAACAGTTCGTCGATCCCGGGCTGCTGCATGATGCGGTAGATCTCGTGCAGCGCCGCCTCGTCGGGCAGGATCCATTCGGAGATGAGATCCCAGTCCCAGGCGCGCGGACCATAGCCGCTGGCAGGATCGCGCGAATCGCCGCCGGTGAAGACGATGTCGACGTAGTTGCGCCGGTATTCGCAGAAGAGGTGGCCGCAGAACCTGAGCGCCATCGCCGCATGCGAGCGCTCGAAATGCGCGCGGAATTCGGCATGGCTCAGATGCGGCTTGCGCTTGATGAAATGCAGGACCTTGAACATGGCGGCTCTCTCCTCTCCCCATCTCACGCCGGCCGGGGCGCGATGGCAACAGCAGGTTGCGGCGCGGACATCGCCTCGCCAGTGTTGCGACGGGGCAAGGGGCGTGGCCGGGATCAAGGCCACCCGCCATGCGTTTTTCGGTCGATGCGTCGGTCAGCGCCTATTCAGGCAGCGCTGGCCAGACGCGGCAGGAGCGAAGGGGAAAGGGTGGCGACGATCTGCCGACCGCGTCGGCGCCCGGCCCTTCCCGGCAGCCGGCGATGACACCGGCGATCGTTCATGGGTTCAACGAAGGAAATCGCGATGACCAACCGACCCACGACCAAGGCGATACTGATCGCCGGCACCATCGCGCTGGTGTTCGGCCCGCTGCTTGCCGGCGCCGCCGCCGCGCAGCCCGCGCCGCCGCCACCGCCGCCGGGCTATCAGGGCGATGTCCCGCCGCCGGGCTACAACGGCGAAGCACCGCCTGCGGGCTACAATGGCGGCCCGCCACCGGGCTACAACGGCGGCCCGCCGCCGGGCGATGTCCCGCCGCCTGTGGGCTATGATGGCACGCGCATGCCGCCGCCGCCGCCCGGCTATCAGCAAGGCCCCGACTGGCGCGACCAGCAGGCGGCGGATCAGCGCTATGCCTGGCAGGCCGAGCAATGGGCGCATGAATTCTGCGTCAAGGCGCATGGCAACACCGCCGCCGGCGCGGTGATCGGCGGCGTCCTCGGCATGATCGTGGGCGGCGGGATCGCCGGCCCGGGCAGCCGGGGCTTCGGCAGCTTTGCAGGCGGGGCGCTTGGCGCCGGCGCCGGCGCGGCGATCGCCAGCAACTCCAACAGTGACGCGACCAGCCCCGGCTGTCCGCCCGGCTTCGTCGTGCGCGGCGGCGCGCGATGGGGTTATGCGCCCCCCGGTTATTATTACGCGGCGCCGGGCTGGTACCGGCCCTGGGTGTTCATCGACGGCAACTGGATCTACCGCCCCTACCCCTATCACAGCTGGTATTGGCACCACTACCATGACTGGGACGGCCGGGGCTATTACGGGCATGATCGCGGCTGGCACCGCCGCTATTGAGCGCGGCGCGCGTGCGCGTGCGCCGGCGCTTGCCGGGGATCAGCTCGCCAGCCGCAGCGCCTGCGGCACGCCCGCCCCGGCGCGCGGCTGGTCGGGCCAGATCCCGCGCGTATCGTACACCAGCTTGCCCGCGCGTTCGGCGAGCGGGACGCTGCGGAAAATGTCGTGATCGACAAGGACGATGAGGATGTCGCAGCCCTCCAGCGCCTCGTCGAGATCGATCTGGCCGGCGCCGGTGCCCTCGAATTCGCGCGGCAGCCCGGCGGCATAGGGTTCGACCACCTGGATGCGCGCACCGAAGCGGCGCGCGAGCGTTGCGGCAACCAGACGTGCCGGGCTTTCGCGGAAGTCGTCGATATTGGCCTTGAAGGCAAGGCCCAGGCAGGCGACCCGCGCCTCGGGATGCGCGGCGACAAGCGCGTCGGCGCGGCCGATGACATGGTGGATCTTGCCGTCGTTCACCCCGCGCGCGGTGCGGATCAGCGGCGTCTCCTCGGGTGCGCCATGGACGATGAACCACGGATCGACCGCGATGCAATGCCCGCCGACACCCGGCCCCGGGGTGAGGATGTTGACCCGCGGATGGCGGTTGGCCAGCCGGATCACTTCCCAGACGTCGAGCCCCATGCGGTCGGCGACGATCGACAGCTCGTTGGCGAAGGCGATGTTGACGTCGCGATAGGCGTTCTCGACAAGCTTGGTCATCTCGGCCGAACGCGCATCGGTGGTGACGCAGGTGCCGCGCACGAAGCGCTTGTAGAAGGCGAGCGCCTTGCGCGCGCAGCGCGGGGTGATCCCGCCGATCGAGCGGTCGTTGTTGGTCAGCTCTTCGAGGATGCGGCCGGGAAGCACGCGCTCGGGGCAATAGGCGATCGCGATATCGGCGACCGCATTCGTCAGGCCGGGGCCTTTGAGATCGGGGCGCGCCGCACAGATGAGATCGCGCAGGCGCTCGGTCGTGCCGACGGGCGAGGTCGATTCGAGAATGACGATATCACCCGGCTTGAGCACCTGCGCCACCGCCCTGCCCGCGGCAAGGACATGCGAGATGTCGGGGGCGTGGTTCGCATCGAACGGCGTCGGCACCGCGATGACGAAGACATCGGCCGGCGAAACCGCGGTCGCGGCCGAAAGCGCCCCGCGCGCGACGACGCCCTGGACGAGCCCGTCGAGATCGACCTCCTCGATATGGATCTCGCCGCGGTTGATCGTATCGACCACCGCCTGCGCAATATCGACGCCGCGCACCTTGCAGCCGGCGCGCGCGATGATCGCGGCGGTCGGCAGACCGATATAGCCCAGCCCGACGACGCAGACGTCAGGCTTGCTGTCCGATTTCATGCGCCAGGATCTCCACGATGCGGCGCGCAGTCTGCCCGTCCCCGAAGGGATTGTGCGCGCGCGCCATGGCCTCGTATGCCATTCTATCGTCGAGAAGTTTGAAGATTTCGGAAACGATGCGGCGGGCATCGGTGCCGACCAGCCGCGCGGTGCCGGCCGCGATGCCCTCGGGCCGCTCGGTGGTCTCGCGCAGGACGAGCACCGGCTTGCCGAGCGCCGGCGCCTCCTCCTGCACCCCGCCGCTGTCGGTGAGCATGATCTCGGCGATCGACAGCAGCCGGGCGAAATGCGGATAGTCGAGCGGCTCGATCATCGCGACATTGGCCAGCCCCGAAAGCGCGCCATCCATCACCTTGCGGACATTGGGATTGGGATGGACCGGAAAGATCACCGCGACATCGCGGCGCGCGGCGATGGTGCGGATCGCGGCCGCGATCGCTTCGAGCCCGCCGCCGAAATTCTCGCGGCGGTGGCTGGTCACGCCGATGATCCGCTTGCCGGCAAAGCGCGCTTCCAGCCCGGCAAGCCCGCCTGCCAGCGCCGGTTCGGCGGCGATCCGCGCGGTGATCCAGTGTAGCGCGTCGATCACGCTGTTGCCGGTGACATGGACGCGCGACGGATCGACATTCTCGCGGTGCAGCGCCCCCGCGGCGGTCGCGGTCGGGGCGAAATGCAGCGCGGCGATGGTGCCGATGATCCGGCGGTTGACCTCCTCGGGCCAGGGATGGTGGATATTGCCGCTGCGCAGGCCCGCTTCGAGGTGATCGACCGGGATCTTGCGGTAATAGGCGGCGATCGCGCCCGCCATGGCGGTCGCGGTATCGCCCTGCACCATGACCCGCGCCGGCCGTTCGGCGTCCATCACCCGGCCAAGCCCGGTCAGCAGCGCCGCGGTCAGCGCATCAAGGCTCTGGTCGGGGCGCATCAGGTCGAGATCGTGATCGGGGGTGATCCCGGCGATTTCCAGCACCTGGTCGAGCATGCCGCGATGCTGCGCCGAGACGCAGACACGGATGGCGAAGCGCGCATCGGCCTTGAGCGCGGCGATCACCGGGAACAGCTTGATCGCCTCGGGCCGCGTCCCGAAGATGACGAGGATGCGGGTGGGAACGGCGCCGGTCATCGAACCCGCGCAGTATCACCGGGGTGTTAACCACCAG
>JAGWPW010000055.1 GCA_028870315.1 Sphingomonadales bacterium
CTCTGGCTGCGCGGGCACGAACCCGAGGTTTTCGCGCAGATCGCCTCGGTGCTGCTTCCCAAGGATTACGTGCGGCTGCGGATGACCGGCGACAAGGCCTCGGACAGGGCCGACAGCGCCGGCACGCTGTGGCTCGATGGCGCCGCGCGCGACTGGAGCGAGCCGATGCTCGCCGCCTGTGGCCTCACCCGGGCCGCAATGCCGCGTCTCCACGAAGGCAGCGAGGCAACCGGCGTGCTGCGCGCCGAGGTCGCCGAAGCCTGGGGCATGGAGCGCGTGCCGGTGGCGGCCGGCGGCGGCGACAATGCGGCGGGCGCGGTCGGGGTCGGGGTGGTGAACGACGGCGAGGCGCTGCTCTCGCTCGGCACCTCGGGGGTGATCTTCGTTGCAACCGATGATTTCCGCCCCAATCCGGCGCGCGCGGTCCATGCCTTCTGCCATGCGCTGCCCGGCATGTGGCACCAGATGAGCGTGCATCTTTCGGCGGCGTGCTGCCTCGACTGGGCGGCGCGCGCGCTTCACCTCGACGGGCCGGAGGCGCTGCTCGCGCGCGCCGAGGCAACCGGCCCCGCGGCGGGCGGCGCGCTGTTCCTGCCGTATCTTTCGGGCGAGCGCACCCCGCACAACGACCCTGCGCTGCGCGCCGCCTGGCTCGGGCTCGACCATGACAGCGATACCGGCCATCTCGCCGCCGCCGTTCTCGAAGGCGTCGCCTTCGCCCATGCCGACGGCATTGCCGCACTGCGCGAGGCGGGAAGCCGGATCGAGGCGCTGCGGGTGATCGGCGGCGGTGCGCGCTCGCATTTCTGGGGGACGATCCTTGCCGCCGCGCTCGATGCGAGGCTCGATTATGTCGCGGGCGGCGAGGTCGGCCCGGCGCTTGGCGCGGCGCGGCTGGCAATGGTCGCGAGCGGTGGGGCGAGCCTTGCCGAGGCCTGCGCCGCGCCGCCGACGATCTTCAGCATCGCGCCCGATCCGCTGCTCGCCGAAAGGCTCGCGCCCGGGCTCGCCCGGTTTCGTCGTGCTGCACGAATGTTGCGCAGCATATAAGGAGAAGTCTGATGTCCGAACATGGTGCCGATTATTTCGCGCGCTTCGAGAAGGTCCGTTACGAAGGGCCGGAAAGCGCCAACGAATTCGCCTATCGCTGGTACGACAAGGATCGGCTGGTGCTGGGCAGGCGCATGGAGGATTACCTGCGCTTCGCGGTGTGCTTCTGGCACAGCTTCGGCTGGCCGGGGAGCGACATCTTCGGCGCCGGCACCTTCCGCCGCCCGTGGCACGCCGGGCCGAACGATGCCGCCCGGGCGCGCGCGAAACGCGCCGCAGGGCTTGCCTTCGTCGAAAAGCTCGACGTCCCCTTCTATTCCTTCCACGACGTCGATGTCATGGCCGATGCCGCGGATATCAAGAGTTTCCGTTCGCATTTCGCCGAGGCGGTCGATCATCTCGAAGCCTTGCAGCACGAAACCGGCCGCCGTCTGCTGTGGGGCACCGCCAATCTGTTCAGCCATCCGCGATACATGGCGGGCGCGGCGACCAATCCCGATCCCGAGGTCTTCGCCTGGGCGGCGAGCCAGGTGCGCGATTGCCTTGAGGCGACGCACCGGCTCGGCGGTGCCAATTACGTGCTGTGGGGCGGGCGCGAAGGCTATGACACCATCCTCAACACCGAGATCGGCATCGAGCAGGCGAATTTCGGGCGCTTTCTCCAACTCGTCGTCGAGCACAAGCACCGCATCGGCTTTGCCGGCGCGATCCTCATCGAACCCAAGCCGCACGAACCGACGAAACATCAGTATGACTTCGACACGCAGACCGTCTATGGCTTCCTCAAGCGCTTCGGGCTCGAAGGCGAGGTCAAGGTCAATATCGAGGCCAATCATGCCACGCTCTCGGGTCACAGCTTCGAGCACGAGATCGCCATGGCGCGCGCGCTCGGCATTTTCGGCTCGATCGATGCCAACCGCGGCGATCCGCAGAACGGCTGGGATACCGACCAGTTCCCCAATTCGGTCGAGGAGCTGACCCTGGCCATGCTCGAAATTCAGCGCGCCGGCGGCTTTACCACTGGCGGCTTCAATTTCGACGCCAAGGTGCGCCGCCAGTCGATCGCACCCGAAGACCTGTTCCATGGCCATATCGGCGGCATCGACACGATCGCCCGCGCGTTGCTGCGCGCCGAGGCGATCCTCGCCGACGGCCGGCTCGATCGCTTCCGCGCGACGCGCTACGCCGGCTGGCAGGGCGAATTGGGACAGCGGGTGCATGCGCCGCACACCACGCTTGCCGACATCGCCGATCATGCGGTCGATACCGACGCCGCGCCGATCGCGCATTCGGGCCAGCAGGAATGGTGCGAAAATCTGGTCAACCGCTTCTGATGCAACTCGGCTGGGGCGACTGGAGCGCCGAAATCGCGCCCGCGCGTGGCGGCGCGCTGCTGCGGCTCGACTGGCGCGGCGCGCCGGTGCTGCGCCCCGCCCGCGGCCCATCGATGCTCGATGTCGCGTGTTTTCCGCTGGTGCCGTTCTCGAACCGCATCGCCAATGGGCGTTTCGTCTTCGAGGGGCAGGCGGTGAGCCTTCCCGCCAATCTTGCCGCGGAGGGCGAGCCACATGCGATCCATGGCCTTGGCTGGCAGTCGGCGTGGCAGATCGAGGAAGCCGGCGCGGCGCGCGCGGTGTGGAGCCATCGCCACACCGGCGGTGCCTGGCCCTGGCGCTATCGCGCGACGCAAAGCCTGCGACCGGTCGGAGCCGCGCTCGAACTGGCGCTGACCCTCACCAATGACAGCGATCGGACGATGCCCGCGGGGCTGGGCTTCCATCCCTATTTTCCGCGCACGCCGCGCACGGTCTATCACGGACTTCACCGCTGCGAATGGCAACGCGGCGCCGATCGCCTGCCTTGCAACCCATGCGAAAGCGCGGTGCCGCGCGACTGGTGGCAGGGCCGCCCGGTCGAAACCCGCGCGCGCGACACGATCTATGCAGGGCGGGCCGGGCCGCTGACGATCGCCTGGCCCGAACGCGGGCTGACGCTTGTTTTGACGCCCGCGCCCGCGCTCGATTTCACCGTCATCTATACCCCCGCCGGCGCCGATTTCTTCTGCGTCGAGCCGGTCAGCCATCTCACCGATGCGCATAACCGGCCGGGCGGCGACAATGGGTTGTGGCACCTCCTGCCGGGCGAAAGCCGCAGCGTCGCGGTGACCTTCGCGATGATGGATCGTGCGTCGGAAGCCAAAACGCTTTGAAATGATACGCGATGTATTTTAATTGGCGGTGATGTCCCTCCCCGCTCCCAGACCCGCGAGCGCCGGGCGCGGTCGCCCGTCGCCGCAGCGTTCGGCCGCGATCACCACCGCGCTGATCGCCGAGGCGGCGGCAATGTTCCTTGCCGAGGGCTATGACGGCACGTCGATCGAGGCGGTGGCGGCGCGGGTCGGGGTGCCGCGCACCACGCTATACAAACGCTTCCCCGACAAGCCGGCGCTGCTCAGGGCGGTGGTGGCGCAGCGCATGGGGCAATGGTCGGACATGGCGGGCGCTATCGACACCGGCATCGGGAATGATCCCGAGGAACGGCTGCACTATTACTGCATCCTCATGCTGCGCGCGGCGACCCGGCCCGAGGTCCGGGCGATTCGCTGTCTCGCGCGGCAGGTCGGCGGCGGGGGCGGTGCTCCGGACTGGCCCGATCACGAGGTGATGCTGGCAACCCTCGCCAACGCGATCGCCGAGTTTGCCCGCGCCCGTGGCCACGCGGCGCAGGCCCCCGAAGCCGTCGCCCGGCTGCTGATGGCGATGGTCGCGGGCTGGGCCGATGGCTGGCACGCGCCCGAGGTCATCGGCATCGCCGACGCCCGCACCACCGCACGGGCGATGGTGCGGCTGGTGATCGACGGCGCGGACGGCTGGTAATTGGCGTATCGGGGAAAACGCGGCGCTCGCCGGCCTTGCGCAAGCGCCTATGGTAGCGATATCTTGCAAGCGACTCGCGCCTTGGGCGCGCACCAGCGGGCAAATCCGCGGAGAGGGAGAGGCAATGGTCGCGTTTTCTCGCCGGCAGGGACCTGGCCTTTGCGCGGTGATCGCCGCGCTGGCCTGCGCCGTGCCCGCGGCGGCGGACAACGTCGAGCAATGGGGGATGAAGGAAATCACCCTCACCAGCGCGAAGAGCTATGCCAATCCCTTTGCCGATGTGCAGCTTCAGGGCGAATTTCGCTGCGCGGGCAAGGTGACGTCGGTCGCCGGCTTCTATGATGGCGCGGGGCGGTGGAAGATCCGCTTCATGCCCGAGACGCAGGGTAACTGCCGCTTCCTCACCCGTTCGGGCGACCGTGCGCTCGATCATGTCGCGGGGCACTTCACCGTCACCGCGCCCGCCGCGAACAACCATGGCCCGGTGCGGCCCGCGCATGTCTGGCATTTCTCCCATGCCGACGGCACGCCATATTTCCTGCTCGGCACCACCAGCTACAACTGGCTGAACCGCGACCCCGCCTTGCAGGACCAGACGCTCGCCACGCTCGCGGGGACGGGCTTCACCAAGATCCGCTTCGCGCTGTTTCCCAAATGGTATCAGTTCAACCGCGTCGAACCCTCGGTCTTCCCCTATGAACGCAAGGCCGACGGGCAGTTCGATCTCGACCGATTCGACCCGCGTTTCTTCGCCAACGTCGAGGCCCGCATCCGCCAGTTGCAGGCGCTTGGCATCGAGGCCGATGTCATCCTGTTCCATCCTTACGACAACTGGGGCTTTTCGCGGATGGACGAGGCGCACAACCTTGCCTGGCTGCACTATGTCACCGCCCGGCTCGCCGCCTTCCGCAACGTCTGGTGGACGATGGCGAACGAATACGACCTCATGCCCGCGCGCGACTGGGACAGGCTCGGCATGGCGGTGCGCGCCGGCGATCCCTTCGACCACCCGCTCGGCATCCATAATTTCGGGGCGTGGTACCATCCCGAACACGCCTGGATCGACCATGTCATCATCCAGGACGGCTTCGGCAGCGCCGGACGCAGCGTCGCGGTTTCCCGGTTGCGCTACCACAAGCCCGCGGTGGTCGATGAGTTCGGCTATGAAGGCGACAACGGCAACGGCTGGGGCGATCTCACCGGGCCGCAGGAACTGTCGCGGATGTGGGACATCGTCATGGCGGGCGGCTATGGCTCGCATGGCGAAACCTATGTCCATCCCGGCGGGGTGCAGTGGTGGGGCGCGGGCGGGGTGCTGGTCGGCGACAGCCCGACGCGGCTCGCCTTCCTCAAGGCGGTGATGACCGCGCTGCCCTTCCAGACGATGGACCCGGCGCCCGGGCTGGTGACGGGCGGCAGCGCGCTTGCCGCGCCGGGGCGCGCCTATCTGTTCCGGTTTCCGCCGCCGACCGCGCCGATGGCATCGCCGCGTCACCAGATCCGCCTTGCCGGCGCGCCGCTGTTCAAGGTCGAACTGATCGACCCCTGGCAGATGACCGTGACCCCGCTCGGCTATACCGGCGCGGGCGATCAGGCCTTCGCGCTGCCGGTCGCGCCGGCGCTGCTGCGCATCACCGCCGCGCCCGCGGACGCGGGCAAGCCCGAGGCGCTGGGCAGCCTCATCGCGCGCTATCTCAACGAGCCGGCACAGCACTGGACCGTCGATCCGGCGCTGTTCCGCGCCGATCCGCTCACCTATTCCGATGACTTCCAGATCGGCCAGCTGATCGCCGATCCTGCCGCGCGCGCGCTGCTGGAACGGGATGCCCCGGCCGCGAAGCTCAGCGGCATGATGGCGGCCTTCCCTTTGAACGCCGCGAACCAGTTCCTGAAAATCCCGCCCGGAAAAATGGATGCGCTGCGCACCGCGCTCGCACGGATGCCGGTCCGGTGACCCGCGCGCATTGGACCGGGTTTGCCGATTTAAACTACACATTGCACTTATATAACGAGCAAGGAGCCTGCCCATGACCATCGATCGGCGCGATTTTCTGACCCGCTCGGCGCTGGCCCTGCCCGTGCTCGTCCATGCTCCGTCGCTGCGCGCCGCCGCACCGCCAGAGGCGATCGCCGTCACCATCGAAACCCGCGCGACCGCCGGCGCGCTTGCCCATGTCTGGGAGGAATGCGCCGGCTCGGACCGCGCCGCGATCAGCTTGCGCGAAAGCTGGCGGCACGATCTCGACCGCTGGACGAAAGAGATCGGCCTCAAGCGCGTGCGCTTCCACGGCATCTTCAACGACGAACTCGGCGTCGATGTCGCCACCTGGCTCAACGCCGGCAAGCCGAGCCCCAATTTCCACGACGTCTTCGAGGTCTATGACGGGCTCATCGCGCGCGGGGTCACCCCCTATGTCGAGCTGTCGTTCATGCCCAGGGCGCTGGCGAGCGGGACGCGGACCTTCGGCTTCTACAACGGCAACGTCACCCCGCCCGCCGACATGGCGGCATGGAGCGCGTTCATCACCACCTTCATCCGCGCGCTGGCCGACCGCTATGGCATCGCCGCGATCCGGAAATGGCCGTTCGAGGTGTGGAACGAGCCCAATCTCTCGGTGTTCTGGGCAGGCGGCCAGGCCGGCTACTTCGATCTCTACAAGGCGACCGCGACCGCGATCAAAGGCGTCGATCCGGCGATCCCGGTCGGCGGTCCGTCCACGTCCTCGGTGCAGTGGATCGCCGAGTTCCTCGCCTGGTGCGCAGCGAACAACGCGCCCGTCGATTTCGTCTCGACGCATTGCTACGCCGGCGATCCGCAGCCCAAGATCTTCGGTGCGACCGCCCCCAGGCTTGTCCAGTACGACGTGATCCCCGCCGCGATCGCGCAAGCCCGCCAGCAGATCGATGCCTCGCGCTTTTCGGGACTGCCGCTGTGGCTCTCCGAGTGGTCCTCGGACAGCCCGGCGATGATGGCGCATGTCATATCGGGCTGCCTGCCGCATCTCCACGCGATGTCGCATTGGGCGCTCTCGGGCACTTACGAGGAGATCGGCGTTCCCGATTTCCTGCTGAAAGAGGGCGACAACGGCTTTCCCTGCCTGTTTCGCGGCATCGCCCGGCCCAATTTCAACACCTACAAGCTGCTCCATGCGCTGGGGCATCAGCGGCTCCATGCCGAGGGGCCGGCGCTGGCAACCAGGGGCGAGCGCGGCACCGCCGCGCTTGTCTGGAACCTGGCCGATGTGCCGCAGGCGATGGGCCTGCCCACCGCGACCTCGAAACGCACCGTCATCGGCAGCGAGAAGCGCCTTCTGGTGCATTTCGCCGGCGCGCGCCCCGGCGCGCGCGCGCAGGTGCGCTTCGTCGACCAGACCCGCGGCTCGCCGATGCCCGCCTGGCGCGCGATGGGTTCGCCCAGATTGCCAACAGAGGTGCAGATCGCCGCGCTGCGCCGCGCCTCCGAAATCCCGCCCGCGCAGCCGATGCGGCTCGATGCCGACAGTCGGCTTGCGCTGACGCTGCCGCCCGAGGGTGTCGCACTGATCGAAGTGGAGTAAAAATGGCAATTGATGAAAGCAGCCGGATGCGCCCGAAGCGCCGCCTCACGGACCGGAACGGCGTGCTGATGGCCGCCTGGCTCACGCTGGCGGCGCCCGGCGCCGCGCAGGCCGACACGCCGCTGTACAAGCGCGCCGATGCGCCGGTCGCGCAACGGGTGCGCGACCTTCTCCAGCGCATGACCCTCGCCGAGAAGATCGCCCAGCTCGAAACCAGCCTGCCGATCCCCCCGGTTCCTGGCATGCCCGCCAATCCGCTGCCGATGGGCGGCATCATCGCCAACGGCAAGCTTGACGAGGCGGTCGCGGCGGCTGGTCTTTCGAACGGCGCGGGCGTGCTCTACAATGCCGCGCTGGCCGGCACCGCCAACGGCACCGAGACCGCCCGGCAGAACAACCTCATCCAGCACTGGGTGATGGCGCATACCCGGCTCGGCATTCCGGTGCTGTTCCAGAACGAGGCGCTGCACGGCGCGGTGACCGGCGGCGCCACCGCCTTTCCGCAGGCGGTCGCGCTGGGCAGCACCTGGGACCCGGCGCTGATCACGCAGATGTTCGACCGGGTCGCGGGCGAATCGCGCGCCGCCGGCGTGCCGATGGTGCTGGCGCCGGTGTTCGACCTGGCGCGCGACCCGCGCTACGGCCGCGTCGAGGAAATGTATTCCGAAGACCCCTACCTCACCGCGACGATGGGCGTTGCCGCGGTCGAGGGGCTGCAAGGCATGGGCGAGGCGATCGACCAGCGCCATGTCATCGCCACCGCCAAGCATTTCGTCCACGGCCAGCCCGAGAACGGCACCAATAAGGCGACCAGCGACTTTTCGCAGCGCACGATGCGCGAGGTGTTCCTCAAGCCCTTCGAGGCGGCGGTGAAGGTCGCGCATATCGGCGCGGTCATGCCCTCCTACAACGAAAACGACGGCGGCGTGCCGAGCCATGTCAATTCCTGGCTGCTGAAGGACATCCTGCGCAAGGAATGGGGCTTTGCCGGGATCACCAATTCGGACTGGTTCGCGGTGCCCGAGCTTTATCTCAACCATCACGTCGCCAGCGATGTCCATGACGCCGGGGTGCAGGCGTTCAACGCCGGGCTCGACGTCGAATCGCCCTATTCGCCGGGCTTCGACGGACTTGCAGAAGGGGTGAAGGACGGCCGGGTCAGCACCGCCGATATCGACGCCGCGGTGGCGCGGGTGCTGACGCTCAAGTTCCGCGCCGGGCTGTTCGATCATCCCTATACCGATCTTGGCTGGTCGAAGGCGACGCTGGGCGCGGCGAGCAACATTCCGTTGGCGCGCAAGGTCGCCGACGAGGCAATGGTGCTCCTCAGGAACCAGGGCGGACTGCTGCCGCTCGATCCGGCGAAGATCGGAAAGCTCGCGGTGATCGGCCCCAATGCCGACAAGGCGCGGCTGGGCGGCTATGCGGGAACCCCGCCCTATTTCGTCACCGTGCTCGACGGCATCCGCCACCGCCTCGGCGACAGGGTCATGGTGAGCTATGCCGAGGGCGCGCGCATTTCCGAGCCCGACAGGGATCCGGTCGTCAACAAGATGACACCCTACAAGGCGCCGTCGGCCGATCGCCAGACGGCCCTGCTCGCCGAGGCGGTCGCGACCGCGCGGCTGGCCGATGTCGTGGTGCTGGTGCTCGGCGGCAACGAGACGATCACCCGCGAGGCGATCGGCAATATGGGCGCGATCCCGATGCACAACCTCGGCGATACCGACGACCTCGACCTGCCACCGGGACAGAACGCGCTGGTTCGCGCCATCGTCGCGCTCGGCAAGCCGACGGTGGCGGTGGTGCTTGGCGGCCATGCCTTCTCGGCGGTCGCGCTCGACAAGGCGGTGCCCGCGATCCTCGAAGGCTGGTATCTCGGGCAGGAGACGGGCAATGCCGTTGCCGGGGTTCTGTTCGGCGACACCAACCCCTCGGGCAAGCTGCCGGTGAGCGTGGCGCGCAATGCCGGCCAGTTGCCGGTCTATTACTACAGGAAGCCGCAATCGCGGATGGGCTATGTGTTCAATGACAACAGCCCGCTCTATCCCTTCGGCTTCGGGCTCAGCTACACAAGCTTCACCTATGCGTCGCCGGTGCTCGACCGCGCCAGCATCACCCGCGACGGCACCGCGCATGTGTCGGTAGCGGTGACCAACAGCGGCGCGCGCGCCGGCGACGAGATCGTCGAGATGTATCTCCATCCGCAGACGAGCAGCGTCGTCCAGCCGGTCGAACGGCTCGCGGGCTTTGCCCGCGTCCATCTTGGCCCCGGCGAGACGCGGAGCGTGTCCTTCGCGATCGGTCCCGAACAGCTGGCGATCTGGGACCGCGCGATGCAGCATGTCGTCGAGCCGGGGCTGGTCGATGTCATGATCGGGCCCAGTTCGGCCGACACCCGGCGCGTCACGCTCGACGTCACCCGCTGAAACCGGGCGTCGCGGATGACAGCGGCGCGGCGCTGTGCCATTTCGGCGGCCATGTTCAGGACCGACCGATGAACGCCGCGCCGTCCCCGCTCGACCGCCTGCTGGCGATCATGGCGCGGCTGCGCGATCCCGACGAAGGCTGTAGCTGGGACCGGGCGCAAAGCTTCGCGACCATCGCGCCCTATACCATCGAGGAGGCCTATGAGGTCGCCGACGCGATCGCGCGCGCGGATCTCGCGGGGTTGAAGGACGAGCTTGGCGATCTGCTGCTCCAGGTCGTGTTCCACGCAAGGATCGCCGAGGAAGCGGGGCATTTCGCCTTCGCCGATGTCGCCGATGCGATCGCCGCGAAAATGGAGGCGCGCCATCCGCATGTCTTTGGCGAAGGCGGCGCGGCACTGCCCGGACGCGAGGCGCACTGGGAAGCGCTGAAGGCGCAGGAGCGCGCGGCGCGCGGCGCGGGCGGCGCGCTCGATGGCGTCGCGCTGGCGCTTCCGGCGCTGCTGCGCGCCGAAAAGCTCCAGAAGCGCGCGGCGCGGCTTGGCTTCGACTGGCCCGATCCCACCGGCCCCGCCGCCAAGCTCGCCGAGGAGATCGCCGAATTCGCGGCGGCGGAAGACATCGCGGCACGCACCGAGGAAGCGGGCGACCTGCTGTTCGCCGCGGTCAATCTGCTGCGCGCGCATGGCATCGCCGCCGAGGAGGCGCTGCGCGCCGCCAACGCCAAGTTCGAGCGGCGCTTCCGCGCGATGGAGGCGATGGCGACGGCGCAAGGGACGGCGTTCGCCACGCTGTCGCTCGATGCACAGGAAGCGCTGTGGCAGGCGGTCAAGCGTGCGGAGGCACCGTCGCCAGCCGCCGGAAACGGCCAAGTTCGCGCGGGCTGAGGCGCACCGAAAGCCGGCGCTGCGGCTCGCCCTCGCCTGCCTCCTCCTCGTCGACGAGCACCTCGCCATGTGCATGCAGCCAGGCGATGCGCTGGCCGTCGGCGGCGGGCAGCACGATCTCGATCGCGCGCGCGTCGCCGGTCAGCAGCCGCCCGGCGAGCGCCAGCAAATCCTCGCAGCCCTGGCCGGTCAGCGCCGAGACCGCCACCACCGGCAGGCTGGCGGCGCGCGCCTGCTGCGCAAGATCGCGCGCGCGCTCCGCAGGCAGCAGGTCCCATTTGTTCCAGACCTCGATCAGCGGCACCGGCACCGTGCCCTCGCCCTCGCCTTGCAGCGCATCCTCGCCGGCGGCGAGACCGAGGTCGGCGAGCACCCCCAGCACCTCGGCCTTTTGCGCGGCGCTGTCGGGATTGGCGATGTCGCGGACATGAAGGATGCAGTCGGCCGCAGTCACCTCTTCGAGCGTTGCGCGGAAGGCGGCGACGAGCTGGGTCGGCAGGTCGGAGATGAAGCCCACCGTGTCCGACAGGATCGCCTTGTCGATCCCGGGAAGCCGCACCGCGCGCATCGTCGGGTCGAGCGTCGCGAACAGCAGGTCCTCGGCCAGCACCGAAGCGCCGGTCAGCCGGTTGAACAGCGTCGATTTGCCGGCATTGGTATAGCCGACCAGCGCCAGCACCGGCCAGGGCGCCTTCTCGCGCCGGCCGCGATGGAGCGCGCGGGTGCGGCGCACCTGGTCGAGCTCGCGGCGGATGCGCGCCATGCGGTCGCGGATCATCCGCCGGTCGGCCTCGATCTGCGTCTCGCCCGGGCCGCCAAGGAAGCCAAACCCGCCGCGCTGGCGTTCGAGATGCGTCCAGCTGCGCACCAGCCGCCCCGCCTGATAGTCGAGATGCGCCAGTTCGACCTGAAGCCGGCCCTCGGCGGTCTGCGCGCGTTCGCCGAAGATTTCGAGGATCAGCCCGGTGCGGTCGATCACCTTGCGCCCGAGCTTTTCCTCAAGATTGCGCTGCTGGATTGCCGAGAGCGCGCCATCGACGACGATGAGTTCAGCCGCCTCGCGATCACAGCTTGCCGCGATCTGCGCGATCTGGCCCTCGCCGAACAGCGTGCCCGGCCGGATCTCGCGGATCGGCACGAGGAACGCCTCGCGGACATCGAGCCCGATCGCCCGGGCCAGCCCCACCGCTTCCTCAAGCCGCGCCTCGGGCGTGACCCCTGTGGCGCGGCCGCGCAGATCGGGATGGACGACAAGCGCGCGCGCCCCGCGCGCGAGTTCGCCCACCTCAGCCGGCCAGCTCAGGCGAGTTCATCCTCTTCACCGTCCCATTCGCCGGTGAGATCAACCGGCGTGAGCGGCTGGATCGTCGAGACCGCGTGCTTGTAGGCCATCTGCACATAGCCATCGCGCTCAAGCAGCAGGCAGAACAGGTCGAAAGCGGCGACGCGGCCCTGGAGCATCACCCCGTTGACGAGGAACATCGTCACCTGCACCCCGGCGTTGCGCACGCTGGTGAGGAAGACGTCCTGAAGCAGCCGCAGCTTGCGGTTCGCCTCGGCGCTGACGAACTGGCGCGAATCGACCGGCAGGCTGGGCATGATCGTCGAGACCGCGTGCTTGTAGACGAGCTGCGACTGCCCGTCGCGCCGCAGCAGGATCGAGAAATTGTCGAACCAGGTGACGATCCCCTGGAGCTTGACCCCCTTGACGAGGAACATCGTCACCGGCGTCTTGTTCTTGCGCAGCAGGTTGAGGAACTGGTCCTGGAGATTCTGGCCCTTGGCGACGGCTGGCGGCTTGCCGGCGGGCGCCGCGGTTTCGGCAGCGGTGGTCTCGGCCTCGGCCTCAGTGATTGCCGGCTTCGACACCGGGCGAGCGGTGAGGGTGCGTCCCGTCATGACATGCTCCATTTTTTTGGCGGCCGCTTGTGCGGTCCGCGATCTGGCCCGGGGTGGACCGAAGAACGATGCCAAGCTAGCTCTTCGCGGTTGCAGCGTAAACCGGAAAAATGACATATTGATGTCAGCGGCGCGGCGCCGGCTTATTCCTCCTCGCCGTCCTCGCGCCGCTCGGCGATGCCCAGCAGCTTGAGCTTGCGGTGCAGCGCCGAGCGCTCCATGCCGATGAACGTCGCGGTCTTCGAGATATTTCCCGAAAAACGCCGGATCTGGACGCGCAGATATTCGCGCTCGAAGCTTTCGCGCGCCTCGCGCAGCGGCGCCCCCATCAGCGCCGGGATGGCGAGGTCCCCCGACATGCGGGCGTTGGTGATCTCGCCCGGCAGCATGTCGGGCTCGATTCGCGCCAGCCGCTCGCGCGGGGTCAGGATCACCGTCCGTTCGACGACATTGCGCAATTGCCGGACGTTTCCGGGCCATTCATAGCTCTGGAGCGCGGCCATCGCCTCGGCCGAAACCTCGGGCGGTGGCAAGCCCTGTTCATTGGCATAGCGCGCGAAGAAATGGTCGATCAGCGCCGGGATGTCCTCGCGGCGATCGGCGAGCGGCGGGATCTGCACCGGCACGACATTGAGCCGGTAATAAAGATCCTCGCGGAACCGCTTCTCGGCGATTTCCCGTTCGAGATTGCGCGCGGTCGAGGACAGCACCCGGACATCGACGCGGATCTGGCGGTTGCCGCCGACGCGCACGAAGCTCTGCTCGGTCAGCACGCGCAGGATTCGCGCCTGGGTGGAGAGCGGCATGTCGGCGACCTCGTCGAAATAGAGCGTGCCGCCATCGGCCATTTCGAGCAGCCCCGCGCGTTCGAGCTTGCCGCCGGTCTCGAAGCCGAACAGCTCCTCCTCGAAGCGGTCGGGGGTGATCCGCGCCGAATTGACGCTGACGAAGGCCTGCTCGGCACGCTGGCTCCAGCTGTGCACCAGCCGCGCCGCCACCTCCTTGCCTGCGCCGGCGGGGCCGCTGATCAGCACCCGGCTGCCGGTGCCCGCGACGCGCTTGAGCGTTGCGCGCACCAGATTGATCGCGGCGCTGTTGCCGGTGAACTCCTGGCCGAAGGGCGCGACCTGCTTCAGCCGGGCGTTTTCGCGCCGCAGCATCTCGGTTTCGGTGGCGCGCGCGACGAGATGGAGGAGCTTTTCGGCCTCGAACGGCTTTTCGATGAAATCCATCGCCCCGCGGCCGATCGCCGAGACCGCGGTATCGATATTGCCGTGCCCCGAAAAGATGATCACCGGCAGTTCGGGCTCGCGCAGCTTGATCGCGTCGAGCACTTCGAGCCCGTCCATCGGGCTGCCGTGCAGCCACACGTCGAGCAGCACCAGCGACGGGCGGCGCTGGTCGATCGCCTCGAGCGCCGAGCGGCTGTCGCCGGCGGTGCGGCATCCGTAGCCCTCGTCGCTGAGCACCCCGGCGACGAGATCGCGGATGTCCTTCTCATCATCGACGATCAAGATCTCAAGTGCCATGCCATCTCCAGTGCCCGCCGATCATCCGCCGATCATTCGGCCGCTTCCGCCCCCGGCGCCACCGCCAGCGGATCGCGCGCGAAATTCATCGCCACCTGCGTGCCGCCGCCCGCGGCCGAAACGAAGCTCATCTCGCCGCCATGCTCCTCGACGATCTTCTTGACGATCGCGAGGCCAAGCCCGGTGCCCTTCTCGCGCGTGGTGACATAGGGTTCGACGATGCGATCACGATCCTGCGGCAGGCCGATGCCATTGTCGGTGACGGTGATCCGCACCATGTCGCCGCTGCGCTGCATGGCGATGGCGATCGCGCCGCGATAGCCGCTCTCGGCAAGTTTGGCACGCGCGTCGATCGCCTCGGTCGCGTTCTTGAGAACATTGGTCATCGCCTGGCCGAACTGGTGGCGGTCGCAGGCGATGCGGCCGATGTCCTCGCCGGCGCTGAAGGCAAAGCCGATCTCGGGCCGCGCCACCTCCTGAAGGAAAACCGCCTGCCGCGCGAGATCGACCGGGTCCTCGGCGCGGAACACGGGCTTGGGAAGCCGGGCGAAGGACGAGAATTCATCGACCATCTTCCTGAGATCGCCAACCTGGCGGATGATCGTCGCGGTCAGCTCGTCGAACAGGTCGCCATCGCTGGCGATCTGCTTGCGATAGCGCCGCGCGAGCCGTTCGGTCGCCAGCTGGATCGGGGTCAGCGGGTTCTTGATCTCATGCGCGATGCGCCGCGCGACATCGGACCACGCCGCCTGACGCTGGTCGAGCAGCTGGCGGGTGATGTCCTCGAAGGTGATGACATGGCCGGCGCTGCTTTCCGACAGCCGCACCGCCATGGTCAGCAATTCACCCTGCCGGCTGTGCTGGACGACGCCGGCATGCTTGCCGCTTTCGACCAGCGCGGCGATCGACGGCGCGATCACCGCGAGGCTCGATCCGACCGGCGCCGGCGCGCCGCGGTCGAGCAGCAGCGTCTGCGCCGAACCGTTCATCAGCAGCACCGCGCCCGTCGGATCGAGCGAGATCACCCCCGCGGTCACCGATTCGAGCACCGCCTCGATGAAGCTGCGGCGTTCCTCGATCTGCTGGTTGGCGGTGACCAGCGCCTGCGTCTGGCGGGCGATCTGCGCGGTCATCCGGTTGAAGGCGCGATTGAGCAGCCCGACCTCGTCGGCCCCGGTCCGGCCCTCGACCCGCAGCGCGAAATTGCCGCTGCCCACCTGCCGCGCCGCCTCGACGAGCTCATACAGCGGCTGCACCTGCCGATCGGCGAAGCGCAGCGCGAACAGCACCGCAAGCGCGACCAGCGTCAACGACAGCACGAACAGCGCGAGGTTGAAGCGCAGTTGCAACAGCCGCGCGCGCTGGGTCAGCACCTGATAGGCGCGCACGATGTTCTCGGCGCTCCGCCCCTGGCTCAGCGCGAGAAGATCGGACGTCCGCGCGACATAGAGGTAAAGCCCCGAGGGACGGTCGATCGGGGTGACCGCCTCGATGCGGTCGGCGGTGGCATTGACCACGATCGAGGCCCCGCCATCGAGCCGGCGCAACTCCTGCGGCGTCACCCGATCGCGGTTGGCATCGCGGCTGGGATCGACGATGGCGGCGGTGCGCAGCCGCCCGTCGGCGCCCTTCTGGACGATCGCCACCTGATCGAGCCCGCGTTGCAGCACCTGATAGGACAAGGCCTCGCCGAATTGCGGGGTCATGATCG
Organism: Sphingomonadales bacterium; assembly: GCA_028870315.1. Classification (GTDB taxonomy): domain Bacteria; phylum Pseudomonadota; class Alphaproteobacteria; order Sphingomonadales; family Sphingomonadaceae; genus Novosphingobium. Next base: position 15,939 of record JAGWPW010000055.1, read on the forward strand.
AGGTGTGGCTGAGGATGTAGTGCAGATCGTCGGCCATCGCGATCGCCTGGTTGCTGACGTCGCGCTGGGTCTGCTCGTAATAGCCGCGCGCCAGCTTGTTGGCATTCTCAAGCAGCCCGCGCGAGCTGTCCGAGAACCAGAACTCCACACCCGACTGGAACAGCAGCGAGGCGAAGATCACCACCAGCAACGTCGGGATCGCGGCGACCAGCGAGAACAGGAAGACGAGCTGGACGTGCAGCCGGCCGGTCCCGCCCATGGTCTCGGCGGCGCGCTTGAGCGCGAGCCAGCGGCCGAGCAGCACGAGAATCGCCAGCGTCGGCACCAGCGTCGCGACGAGCAGCGTCGCGGTGAGCCCCGAGGGCAGCAGCCCGCCCTTCGCCCCCTGGCCCGAAAGCGCCGCATAGTCGGTCCCGGTCGCGGCGAGGAAGGCAAGGATCGAGACGACCCACAGAACCGGAAACAGCCGCGCGCGCCGCGCCCCGACCTGAAGCCGCCGCCACCAGCGCGGCCAGCGGCGCATGCGGGGATTGCGAGAAGCCATCGTTGCGACATTACAACAATACTGTTGCAGGATTGCAAGAGTTTTTGCGGGCGTCGCTGCCGCCGTGGACTATTGATAGGTCTCGGGATCGAGCGCCAGTTCGCCGAGCCGCTTGCGCAGCGTATTGCGGTTGATTCCGAGCCGCTGCGCGGCGCGCAACTGGTTGCCGGCCGTCTCGCGCAGCACCGCGGCGAACAGCGGCCGTTCGAAGGCGGCGAGCGCCTCGTCGTAGATCCGGCCCGGCGCGGGGGCGTGACAGTCGAGCCAGCGCGTCACCGCGCCATCGAGATCGCCCGCCGCCACCTCACCCGCACCGCCCTCGCCCGGCGTGCGGCCGCCGGGCGCGAGCAGCGGCGCGATCAGCGCGGCATCGATCACATCGTCACGGGCGAGAAGCGCGGCGCGATAAAGGCAGTTGCGCAGTTCGCGGACGTTGCCGCGCCAGGGCTGGCGGCGCAACAGCGCCGCCGCCGAGGCGGCGAGCTGGCGGCGCGGCAGCCCGTCCGTGGCGGCGAGCACGAGGAAATGACGCGCCAGCGCCTCGATGTCGTCGGCGC
>JAGWPW010000056.1 GCA_028870315.1 Sphingomonadales bacterium
GCCGCCGCCAAGGTCATAGACCGCGATCGTCTTGCCGTCCTGCTTGTCGAGGCCATAGGCGAGCGCCGCCGCGGTCGGCTCGTTGATGATGCGCAGCACTTCGAGGCCGGCGATCTGGCCCGCATCCTTGGTGGCCTGGCGCTGGGCGTCGTTGAAATAGGCAGGCACGGTGATCACCGCCTGGGTCACGGTCTCGCCGAGATAGCTTTCGGCGGTTTCCTTCATCTTCTGGAGGATGAAAGCCGAGACCTGCGAAGGGCTGTAATCGGTGCCGCCGGCCGAAACCCAGGCGTCGCCGTTCTTGCCCTTGGCGATCTTGTAAGGGACGAGGCTCATGTCCTTCTGCGTCATCGGATCGTCGAAACGACGCCCGATCAGGCGCTTGACCGCGAAGATCGTGTTGTCGGGATTGGTCACCGCCTGGCGCTTGGCCGGCTGGCCGATCAGGCGTTCGCCGTCCTTGGTGAAGGCGACGATCGAGGGCGTGGTGCGCGCGCCTTCCGAATTCTCGATGACCTTGGGTTTGCCGCCGTCCATCACCGCGACGCAGCTGTTGGTCGTGCCCAGGTCGATGCCGATAACTTTAGCCATTATACCCCGTTCCTTCTGACATGCGTGACACCGCGCGTTCAGTCCCCCGGTCGCGGCAGGACCTTTCGGCGGCTCGCGAAGCGCTCATCATGCTTCGTTTGCGGCGGCGATATAGGTGCGGTTTTGCTTGGCACAAGAGCGTCGCGGGATTAGCGCGGCTGGCAAATACGAAGCAGGCGGAAAGGGTTGAATGATGCGGGCTGCGGGGTTTGTCGTGGTGGCGCTGGGGTTGCTTGCCGGCTGTCATCCGCCGCGCGCGGCGCGCGCCGGGCTTTCGGTCACCAACGCGCGGCTGGTGCTCGCCGCGGTTCCCGGACATCCGGCCGCCGCCTATTTCACCATCACCAATCAAGGCAGTGCGCCGGTGACGGTGACGGGAATCGAGATCGCAGGCGTCGGGCGCAGCGAAATGCACCAGACCGATGGCGGCGCGATGCGATCGCTGCCCACGCTCGCGGTTCCCGCCGGGCAGGCCATGGCGTTCAGTCCCGGCGGCCGGCATGTGATGGCCTTTGCCCCCTCCGCGACGCTCAGGCCCGGCACCACCGGCCGGATCACCCTGCACTTCGCCGATGGCGGGCGCCGCAGCGCGCCGCTGCACATCGAGGCGGCGGGCGGCGACGACGCCATGGCGGGGATGAAGATGTGAGGGCAACCTCGAAAATCCGCCGGACAAGGCAGATTTTCGCCACTGCCCGCCCCGCGCCCAAGGCAAAAATCCTGAACCGGCTGCTACTGCGCGTCGCCGCAGCGCTCGCGCTGGCCACCCCCGGCCGTGCGCTCGCCGGCCCGCCCTTCATCACCGACGATCCCGAGCCGGTCGAGCCCGACCACTGGGAGGTCTATGTCTTTTCGGCAGGCGCGATCGGGGCGCAGGACGCGACCGGATTCGGCCCGTCGCTTGAGGTCAATTATGGCGCTGCGCCCAACCTCCAGCTGCATCTCATTGCCACCACCGCTTACGACAGTCCGCAAGGAGCGCCGCCCGCCTTCGGACTCGGGGATACCGAACTCGGGGCCAAATATCGCCTCGTCTCGCCCGGCAAGGACGACTGGTATCCGCAGATCGGGATGTTCCCACTGATCGAGGTGCCGACCGGCAGGGCGAGCCGCAACCTCGGCGCGGGCGAGGTGCAGGCGTTCCTGCCGGTGTGGCTGCAGAAGGACCTGGGCAAGTGGACGACCTATGGCGGCGGCGGCTACTGGATCAATCCGGGGCCCGGCAACCGCAATTACTGGTATGCCGGCTGGCTGCTCCAGCGGCAGTTCACCGCAACGCTGATGCTTGGCGCCGAGGTCTTTCACCAGACCGCGAGCATGGTCGGCCACTCCGGCACAACCGGCTTCAATCTCGGTGGGCAGTATGATCTGTCCGATCACCATCATCTGCTGTTCTCGGCCGGGCATGGCGGGCTCACCAACGCCGTTGATGGCGCCGCGGTGAGCCATCCCTTCACCTATTACCTTGGGTTCCAGTGGACATTCTGAACCGCATGACGACCCGCATGGGCAGCGCCCTGGAAGTCTTTCTGGCCGCGCTTGTCCTGGGCATGACCAGCTTCGGGGGACCGGTTGCGCATATCGGTTATTTCGAGCGCAGCTATGTGCACCGCCGACGCTGGCTGAGCGCTGACGCCTTTGCCGGCCTTGTCTCGCTGTGCCAGCTCCTCCCCGGACCGGGATCGAGCCAGCTCGGCTTTCTCATCGGCCATCACCGGGCCGGATGGGCGGGAGCCTTCGCCGCCTGGTTTGGCTTCACTCTCCCCTCGGCGCTGTTGATGTTCGGTCTCGCGTTCGTCACGCCGCGGCTGTCCGGGGCGCCGGCGGCAGCGGCGATGCACGCGCTCATGCTGGTCGCGGTGCCGGTGGTAGCCCAGGCCGTCTGGAGCATGGCGAAGAACCTTTGCCCCGACCCGTCACGCGCTGCGATAGCGACGGCAGCAACGCTGCTGCTTCTGGCGGGGCGACCGGGCTGGCAAATGCCGGTCATGCTCGCGGGTGCTTTCGCGGGCGCGGTGCTTTGCCGGCGTATCGCCGTGCCGATGGCCCGCCCGCGAGCCATGATCGGCCGCAGGGCCGGCGTATCGGCGCTGGTGCTGTTCGCGACGCTGCTGCTGCTTTTGCCGCTTGCCGCCTCGGCGCCGCCGCATGGCCTTGTTGCGCTGGTCGCGAGCTTTTACCGCACCGGCGCACTGGTGTTTGGTGGCGGTCACGTCGTGCTGCCGCTGCTTCGGGCAGCACTGGTTCCCCGGCATTGGTTGAGCGATGGCAGCTATCTTGCGGGATATGGCGCCGCGCAGGCATTGCCCGGGCCGATGTTCGCCTTCGCCGCCTATCTTGGCGCGGCCGCGTCTCCGGGCGGGCTAGCGACCCGTGTGCTGTGGTCCGGCGCCGCGCTGGTCGCGTTGTTCCTGCCCGGATTGCTGATCGCAATTGCCGGGATTCCGCTCCTGTCGTGGCTTGACCGGCACCCGTTGGGTCGCGGTGCATGGGCGGGGACCAACGCCGTCGTGGTCGGCATTCTCGCCGCCGCGCTTTACGATCCGATCTGCAAGACCGCGCTTCACGGCTTGCGCGATGCGGCGATCGCGCTGCTGGGGCTGATCCTGCTCATGCGCCTTCGCGTCCCGCCGGTCGCGGTCGTCGCGGCGACGCTTGCATGCACCTTGGCGATGGCGTCGCCACGGGCTATTCGGGCTTCTTCGCCACCGCCACCATCGCCGGGCGCAGCAGCCGGTCCTTGATCATGTAGCCAGCGGCCAGTTCCTGCACGATCGTGCCGGGCTCGGCCTCGTGCGGGGTCTCGATCATCGCCTGGTGCTGGTTGGGATCGAGCGGCAGGCCGATCGCGGCGATGCGGGTGATGCCATGCGAGCCGAACACCTTGTCAAGCTCGCGCCCGGTCGCTTCCAGCCCCGAGATCAGCGGCTTGAGCCGGTCATCGTCGCGCAGATCCGCGGGAATTGCGCCGAGCGCGCGGGCGAGATTGTCCGCCACCGACAGCATGTCGCGCGCAAAGCCGGTCGCGGCATAGCTTTTCGCATCGGCGATATCCTTTTCGAGCCGGCGGCGCACGTTCTGCGTCTCGGCACGGGCATAAAGCGCGTCCTGTCTCGCGCTGGCAAGTTCCTCGCCCAGCGCGGCGATCCGGTCGGCATGATCGCCCCCTTCAGGTGCTGGCGCTACCGCCTCGTCGACTGGCGAAGGTTCATGCACGTCGTTCCCGTCATTCATCATGGCGCCCCGTCTTTGCCGATTATCCGATGAGTTTGCCCAGCGACTGGGCGGTGAAATCCACCATGGGGACGAGCCGCGCATAATTCAACCGCGTTGGCCCGATCACCCCGACCACTCCCACCACCCGCCCCTCGCGGTCACGATAGGGCGAGGCGATCACCGACGAGCCCGAAAGCGCGAACAGCCGGTTTTCCGAGCCGATGAAGATCCGCGTCGCCTCGGCCTCACGCGCGAGTTCGAGCAGTTCGACCACCGATTGCCGGTTTTCGAGATCATCGAGCAGCGAGCGCACCCGCTCGATATCGCTGAGCGCCGCCTCGTCGAGGAGATTGGCCTGGCCACGCACGATCAGCACCGGCCGGCGCGCGGCGTCCTCGCTCCACACCGCGATACCGCGCGCGACGAGATCGCTGCTCGCGGCATCGAGCGCCGAGCGGCCCGAGGCGAGCTGGTCGAGCATTCGGCGCGAGGCTTCGGCGAGCGTGCGTCCGGCAAGATGCGCGGTGATGTAATTGCTCGCCTCGCCGAGCGCGCCCGCAGGAAGCCCCGGCGGCAGCTCGACCAGCCGGTTCTCGACCGCGCCGTCCTCGCCGACCAGCACCGCCAGCGCGCGATCTGCGCCGAGCGCGATCAGGCTGAACTGCTGGAGACGCGGCTCGCGGCGTGGCACCATGACAAGGCCGGCGCAGGCGGAAAGCTCGGAAAGCACCGCGCTGGTCGCGGCGAGCGCGGCTTCGATCGGCCCTGGCTGCGCCAGCTCGCGCTCGATCGCGGCGCGCTCGGCCGGGGTTGGCTCGGCGACCTGCATCATGCCATCGACGAACAGGCGCAGCCCCTGCTCGGTCGGCAGGCGCCCGGCACTGGTGTGCGGATGGGCGAGCAGGCCCAGCCCTTCAAGCTCGGCCAGCACCGCCCGGATCGATGCCGCCGACAGGCCGAGCGCGCCGCCGCCCGCCAGCGTCTTCGAGCCAACCGGCTGGCCCGAGGCGAAATAGCCTTCGACGACGAGGCGGAAGACCTCGCGCGCGCGGCTGGACAGTTCAAGGATCGGAAGCGACGCCATGGCCCCTATCTATGGGGTGCAAGCGCGCGCGAAAAGAGGGAGCCCCCTTCCCTTCCCGCGATGAGCGGCTAAGAGCGGCGGCGGATTTGACCCGCATCGCGCCTGCCACCCCGGCCAGCGCCAGCGCAACGCCCTCAGGAGACCCCCATGCGACCTTCCGGCCGCGCGCCCGATGAAATGCGCGATCTTGCATTCCACACCGATTTCACCCGCTACGCCGAAGGCTCGGTGCTGGTCTGTTTCGGACACACCAAGGTGCTCGTCACCGCTTCTGTCGAGGAGAAGATCCCGCCGTTCCTGCGCGGCAAGGGCGAAGGCTGGGTGACGGCCGAATATTCGATGCTGCCGCGCGCTACCCACACCCGCGGCACGCGCGAGGCGGCGAAGGGCAAGCAGAGCGGACGCACACAGGAAATCCAGCGGCTTATCGGGCGATCCTTGCGCGCGGTCACCGATCTGAAGAAGCTTGGCGAACGGCAGATCGTGCTCGATTGTGACGTCATCCAGGCCGATGGCGGCACCCGCACCGCGGCGATTTCGGGTGCCTGGGTGGCGCTCAAGCTGGCGACCGAACGGCTGCGGGCAAGCGGCCTGATCGCCGAGGATCCGCTCTCCCGGCAGGTCGCGGCGGTCAGTTGCGGGATCTACAAGGGCACGCCGGTGCTCGACCTCGACTACAACGAGGACAGTGCCGCCGATGCCGACGCCAATTTCGTCCTGATCGAAGGCGGCCATATCGCCGAGGTCCAGGCGACCGCCGAGGGCGCGACCTATGACGAGGAAGGGCTGCTGCGGCTGCTGCGGCTCGCGCGCATCGGTTGCGAACGCATCTTCATCGCGCAACGCGAGGCGGTGGCGGGCTGACGATGGCGCGGCTCGCGGGAAAGCTGGTCATCGCCACGCATAATCCGGGCAAGCTGCGCGAGATTTCGGCGCTGCTTGCCCCGCATGGCGTCGAATGCGTTTCGGCGGGTGCGCTCGGCCTGCCCGAGCCGGCCGAAACTGGCACCAGCTTTGTCGAAAACGCCCTGATCAAGGCCGAGGCGGCGGCGCGCAGCGCCTTGCTGCCCGCGCTTGCCGACGACAGCGGGCTTTGCGTCGATGCACTCGCTGGCCGGCCAGGCGTCTATACCGCCGATTGGGCCGAGCGGCAGTGGTTCGAGGGGCCGGCGGGGCGCGACTGGTATCTTGCCATGGGCAAGGTCGAAGGGCTGCTCGCCGGACTGGGGCCGCAAGCTCCCAGAAGCTGCCATTTCGCCTGTGCCCTCGCCATCGCCTGGCCCGATGGCGAGCGCGCGGTCTACGAGGGCCGCGCGCCCGGCACGCTCACCTGGCCGCCGCGCGGCAGCCTTGGTTTCGGCTATGATCCGGTGTTCGTTCCCGAAGGTGGCACGCGGACATTCGCCGAGATCGATCCCGCCGAAAAGCATCGCATCAGCCACCGCGCCGCGGCGTTCACAAAGCTGGTTGCCGATCAGTTCGGCTAGCTAGGGAACGGTTTCGCCGTCGATGTTGCCCGCGGGCGCATAACGGCAGGTGAGATAGTCCCAGCCGCCGCCGGTGGCGATCGCGCAGCCCATCTCGGTGGTTCCGCGCCAGATCAGCTGGGTGTAGTGGCCGACATTCTCCCATTCGCCGTCGCGGGCGACGTCGGGGAAGCGGCCGGGGCGGAAATCGGCGCGCTCGGCGACGAAATCACCGACCATCTGCTCGGCCGAATAGGCGCCGGCGGTGCCCATGAACAGGTTTTCGCCATGGTCGTGGCGCAGCGCATCGGGCGAATGGGTGAACGCCCCGCGCCGGGCAAGGGTTTCGCTCCATTGCCGCGCCTCGGCGGCAAGGCTGTCGCTCCAGGCAAGCGGCGGCAGGCCGAGCGCGGCGCGGGCACGATTGTGCGCGGCAAGCAGCCGCTGCGCCATGTCGCCGCCCGGCGGCTGGGCGTTCGCCGCGACCGGCGCGCAGGCAAGAATCGCAAGGGCTGCGGCAAGCAGCCGGGCGCGGGGCTTGTTCATGCCGGCAAGCTTGACTTGGCAAAGCTAAGGATCACTGAAGCGACATGGTTCGCGCATTGTATATTCACTGGCCGTTCTGCCTGCAGAAGTGCCCCTATTGCGATTTCAACAGCCATGTCCGCGATAGCGTGGATGCGGTGGCCTGGGGCAAGGCGCTGACCGCCGAGATGCGGCACGAGCGCGCGGCGGTCGAGGCGGCGCCGCTGACCTCGATCTTCTTCGGCGGCGGCACGCCCTCGCTGATGCCGCCCGCGCTGGTCGCGGCGCTGCTCGACGAGGCCGAGGCGCTGTGGGGCTTTGCGCCCGACATCGAAGTGACGCTCGAAGCCAACCCCTCCTCGGTCGAAGCGGCGAATTTCGCCGCGCTCGCAGCGGCGGGGATCAACCGCGTGTCGCTGGGCGTGCAGGCGCTCGATGAGCCAGCGCTGCGCTTTCTCGGGCGCCGCCATGACCTTGCCGAAGGGCTTGCCGCGCTCGCCATCGCGCAGCGCCATTTCGCTCGCGTCAGCTTCGACCTCATCTATGCCCGGCCGGGGCAGACGGCCGAAGCGTGGGATGCCGAACTCACCCGCGCGCTCGGCTTCGGCACCGGCCATCTCTCGCTCTATCAGCTGACCATCGAGCCCGGCACCCGCTTTGCCACGCTACGGCGCGAGGGCGCCTTCACCCCGCTCGACGATGACGCCGCCGCCGATCTTTTCGCGCTCACCGCCGCGCGCACCGCGGCATCGGGGCTTTGCGCCTATGAGGTCAGCAATCATGCCCGCCCGGGCGAGGAGAGCCGGCACAACCTCACCTATTGGCGCTATCGCGATTATGCCGGCATCGGTCCCGGCGCGCATGGCCGGCGCGGCGGGGTTGCGACGGTGCGGCATCGCAAACCCGAAAACTGGCTGGCGGCGGTGGCCGCGCACGGCCATGGGCTTGCCGGGCAGCAACGGCTCGATGCAAGGCAGCAGGCGGGCGAGGCGCTGATGATGGGGTTGCGGCTTGCAGAAGGGATCGACATCGCCGCACTGGCGGCGCGATTCGACCTGCCGCAGGCCGCGCTGCTCGACGAGCGTCGGGTTGCCTTGCACGCGGGCAACGGGCTGCTGCGCCGTTCGCCGACCCGGCTGACGGTGCCCCCGGCGGGGATGGTGCTGCTCGATGCGCTGCTCGCCGACATCGTGCCGGCGGCGCTGCTTGCGGCATGAGCAAGCCCGATCTGCTCGCGGCGTGGGGGGCGCATCTCGCGCTCGGCAGGCGCCGCTCGCCGCATACGGTGCGCGCCTATGTCGCCACCGCGGCGCGGTTTCTCGACGCGACCGGGATCGCCAGCTGGCCGGCACTGGCGGCGGTCGATGCCGCGAGCCTGCGCGCGCAGCTCGCGCGGCGGCGCGGCGAGGGGCTGGGCAATGTCTCGGCGGCGCGCGAGCTGTCCGCGCTACGCAGCTTTCTTGCCTTCGCCCGGTCCGAGGCCGGGGTCGGCGAGGCGGCGGCACCGCGGCTGCGCGGCCCGCGCGTCAGGAAGGGCCTGCCGCGCCCGGTAACCCCCGACGAGGCGGTCAATCTCGCTGCAAGCGTCGGTGAAGATGCCACCGAGGACTGGATCGGCGCGCGCGACCGTGCGGTGCTGCTGCTGCTTTATGGCGCCGGGCTGCGCATCGCCGAAGCGCTGGCGCTGACCGGGGCGGCGCTGCCGCTCGGCGAGACGCTGCTCGTCACCGGCAAGGGGGCAAAGCAGCGGCTGGTGCCGCTCCTTCCGCTGGTGCGCGCGGCGGTGGCCGATTACCTCGCGCGCAGCCCCTGGCCGCCGGCGCGCGACGCGCCGCTGTTTCGCGGCGCCCGCGGCGGACCGCTGTCGCAGGGCATGGTGCAAAAGGCGATGGCGCGCGCGCGCATCGCGCTTGGCCTCCCGGCAAGCGCGACCCCGCATGCGCTGCGCCACAGCTTCGCGACGCATCTGCTGGGCGCCGGTGCGGATTTGCGCAGCCTTCAGGAACTGCTCGGCCACGCCAGCCTGTCCTCGACGCAGATCTACACCAGGGTTGATGCGGCGGTGCTGCTCGACGTCTATCGCAGCGCGCACCCGCGCGAGCAGGTTTAGGCTTGCGCTGTCGCATCGCCTTTTGCCGAGGCGAAGGTCATCGAAGATGAAAGCCGGTGCCCGCCTTGCGGCGCGATGTTCTGATCCTGCGGCTGCCAATGCGTCACCCGCCACAGCCAGACGCCGATGATCGTGAGCAGGACCGCGTCCAGCCCCCAGACGATCGCGCGATGCCAGGCGTGGATATGCGGCGCCAGCCCGTCGCCGCCGGCGATCCACAGCCCGTTCCATACCGCGGTCCCGGCAAGCGTCACCAGCGCGAACAGCGTGCGGTTCATATGCGCGAGCCCGGCGGGCACCGAGATCATCGTGCGCATCACCGGCGAGACGCGGACCAGCCCGACCATCCAGTGCCCGTGGCTGCGCAGTAACCGGGTGCCGCGCTCGACGTCGCGCCACTCGATCGTCAGCCAGCGCCCGTGGCGGTGGACCAGGGGCTTCAGCCGTTCATGACCGAGCCGGTGGCCGAGCGTGTGCCAGGCGAAATTGCCGAGCGTTGCCCCGATCGCGCAGACCGCGAGGAGCGGCCAGAAGGCGAGCCGGTGGTGCGCGACCGCGACGCCCGCCGCCGCCATGATCACCTCGGAAGGGACGATCGGACAAATCGTCTCGACGAGAACCAGCAGCAGAATGCCGCCATAGCCGGCCGAAACCACCGAAAGGACGATCGCGCGGATCATTCGCCTGTCGGGTTACGCAGGGGTGCGCGTCTGGTTCATGACCCGGCCATCGCGGTGTGGCGCCGCTCGATCGCCGTCCAGATCACGGCACCGGTGTCGGTGCCGTTGAAGCGGTCGATGGCGACGATGCCGGTGGGCGAGGTGACGTTGATCTCGGTCAGCCATTGCCCGGCGATGACGTCGATGCCGACGAAGATGAGGCCGCGCTTCTTCAGTTCCGGCCCCAGCGCGGCGCAGATCTCCGCCTCGCGCGCGGTCAGGCTTGCGGCCTCCGCCGAACCGCCGACCGCGAGATTGCTGCGGAATTCGCCCGCGCCCGGCCGACGGTTGATCGCGCCCGCAACCTCGCCATCGACGAGGACGATGCGCTTGTCGCCGTCGGCAACGCCGGGAAGGAAGGGCTGGACCATGAAGGGCTCGCGCCAGACCTGGCCGAACAGTTCGACAAGCGCGCCGAGATTGCTGCCATCGGCGGGAATGCGGAACACCGCCTTGCCGCCGTTGCCATGGAGCGGCTTGACCACGAGATCGCCGGGATGGCGCGCGTGGAAGGCGCACACATCCTCGATCCGACGCGCGACCAGCGTTGGCGGCATGAAACGCGCAAAATCCAGCACGAAGACCTTTTCTGGGGCGTTGCGCACGCTTTCGGGGTCGTTGACCACCAGCGTGCGGCCCTTCAGCCTTTCGAGGATATGCGCGGCGGTGATATAGCCAAGGTCGAAGGGCGGGTCCTGACGCATCAGCACCACGTCGATATCTTCGCCGAGATCGAGACGGGTGAAGGCGCCCAGCGTGAAATGATCGCCCTCGACGCGCCGCACGGTGAGCGGCGCCGCCCGGGCGAACACCCGCCCCTCGTCCCAGCCGAGCGTCGCGACATCGTAATACCACAGCGCATGGCCGCGCGCCTGCGCCGCGAGCAGCAGCGCGAAGGTCGAGTCGCCCGCGATATTGATCGAGGGCAGCGGGTCCATCTGCACTGCAACCCTGAGACTCATGACATTCCTTCCACCGGCATCCACGCGTTGGCGATGTGGCGCGGCCAGCGGCGCGGCGCAAGCAGCAGCACGTCGATGCGCATCGCGTCGCCCGGCCGGCAATAGCGATGCGCCGCTGCCTCGGCGGCGGCGGCGACGCGGCGCAGCCGGCGCCCGTCGATCGCCGCATCGAGCCCGCCATCGCCCCGCCACTTGACCTCGACGAAGGCGACCATCCGTCCGCGCCGCGCGACCAGGTCGATCTCGCCGCGCGGATTGCGCAGCCGCCGGGCCAGGATCGCCCAGCCATGGAGCCGCAGGAACCAGGCGGCGAGCGTCTCGCCGCGCCGGCCGCGCCGTTCGGCATGCTGGCGGCTGCGGCTCATTTCAGTGCCAGCGCCCTTGCGTAAAGCGCGCGGCGATCGAGCCCGGTCGCTTTCGCCACCGCGGCCGCCGCCTGCGAAGGCGAACCCGTGGCCAGCGCCGCGCGCAGCAGGGCATCGGCATCCTCGGCGCTGGCGCGCAAATCGGCCGGTGGACCGACGAGCAGCACGATCTCGCCCCGGGGCGGATGCGCGCGGTAATGCCCGGCAAGCGCGGCGGCGCTGCCGCTGCGGCATTCCTCATGCAGCTTGGTGAGTTCGCGCGCCACCGCGATCTCGCGATCGGGCAGATGTTCGCCAAGCGCGGCGAGCGTCGCGATCAGTCGTGGCCCGGTTTCGTAGAACACCAAAGTCGCGCGCAAGGGCGCAAGCTCGGCGAACAGATCGGCGCGCGCTTTGTCCTTGGCCGGAAGGAAGCCTGCGAAGAGGAAGCGGTCGGTCGGCAGGCCAGCAAGCGTCAGCGCGGTGATCGCCGCATTGGCCCCGGGGATGCTGGTCACCGCCAGCCCGCGCGTGCGGGCCATGCGCACCAGCCGATAGCCGGGATCGGAAATCAGCGGGGTGCCGGCATCGCAGGCCAGCGCCACCGGCTCGACCGCGATCCGCGCGAGCAGCGCCTCGCGCGCTGCCGCATCCGCGTGATCGTCGTAGCGGATCAGCTTCTGGCGGATGCCGAGGTGGTGCAGCAGCTTTCCCGTGACCCGCGTATCTTCGCAGGCGACCGCCGCAACCGCGCGCAGCACGTCGGTCGCCCGTCCCGATATGTCGCCGAGATTGCCAATAGGGGTGGCGACAATATAGAGCCCGGGTTCGAGCGGCATGGTCATGACCGGCTCATGGACCAGCGGGACGGGGAGTCGCAAGCGATGTTGGTGCGCGCAATCGGCCCGAATCAGAGCCGGGGGCCGGGCTGGCGGATGCTCGCCGGCGCGGCGGCGATGCTGCTCGCCGCCTGCCAGGTCATCCCCAAGGCACCGCCCCCGCCGCCCCCGCCGCCGCCCGTCGCGCGACCAGCCGCGCTGCCCGCCGATTCGGATCGGCATCGGGTCGCGCTGCTGGTCCCGCTTTCGGGGGCGAATGCGCCGGTCGGGCGCTCGATCGCCAATGCCGCGACCATGGCGCTGCTCGACACCAACGCGACCAATCTCCGCATCACCACCTATGACACCGCCGAGGGCGCGCCGGCCGCGGCCGAACATGCGATCGCCGACGGCAACCGGCTGATCCTCGGGCCGCTGCTCGGCGAGGAGGCGCTGGCGGTGGCGCGGATCGCGCGCAGCGCGCATCTCGCGGTGATTTCCTATTCGAACGACAGCGCTGCTGCCGGCCATGACGTGTTCATCATGGGCAATGTTCCCGGCCAGGCGATCGCGCGCGTGGTCCACGAGGCGCGCGACCAGGGCGCCAGCCGCTTTGCGGCGCTGATCCCGGTGGGCACCTTCGGCGAGCGCGCCTCGAACGCGGTGCTGGCCGCGGTGCGAGCCAGCGGCGGCACGATGGTCGGCATGGAAAGCTATGACCGGCATGGCAGCACGCTGACGCTCGCCGTGCAGCGGCTGAAGGCGCATTGCCCCTGCGATGCGGTGCTGATCGCCGATACCGGCGCGCTCGCCGCGCAGGCGGCGTCGGCGCTGCACGCCAACGGCCTTACCCCGCGCATCCTCGGCACCGAATTGTGGAGCGGCGAGGCCAGCGTGGTGAACAGCCCGGCGCTGCGCGGCGCCGAATTCGCCGCGCTTTCCGACCAGCGCTTCCCCCGCTTCGCGCAGAGCTACCGCACCCGCTTCGGCGCCGCGCCCTACCGCATCGCCACGCTGGGCTATGACAGCGTGCTGCTGACCTTGCGGATTGCCCGCGACTGGCTGCCCGGCCAGCCGTTCCCGACCGCGCGCATGTTTGATCGCGGCGGCTTTCTCGGCCTCGATGGTCCGTTCCGCTTCGATTCGGACGGTGTGGTCGAACGTGCGCTCGAAGTGCGCGAGCTGCGCGGCGGTGGCGCCGTGGTGATCAGCCCGGCCCCCACCCGCTTTGCCGAATAACCCGGGGACCGCTGCGGAAAAGCGCGCTTGCCGGCTTGCCGCACGGATTCCCCGCCCCCTATAGGCCAGCCATGGCCGAGGATCTCTTCCAGTCCGCGCCGATCGGCGCCAGCGATGCCTATGACGGCTCGGCGATCGAGGTGCTCGAAGGGCTGGAGCCGGTGCGCCGCCGCCCCGGCATGTATATCGGCGGCATCGACGAGCGCGCGCTGCACCACCTTGCCGCCGAAGTGCTCGACAATGCCATGGACGAGGCGGTGGCCGGGCATGCGAACCGCATCGAGGTGACGCTGGATGAAGGCAATCGCCTCACCATCACCGACAACGGCCGCGGCATCCCGATTGACGAGCACCCAAAGTTTCCGGGCAAATCAGCGCTCGAAGTGATCCTGACGACGTTGCATTCGGGCGGCAAGTTCTCGGGCAAGGCCTATGCGACCAGCGGCGGGCTGCATGGGGTCGGGGTCAGCGTGGTCAATGCGCTGTCCAGCCACACAAGGGTCGAAGTCGCCCGCAATCGCGAGCTTTATGCGCAGGAATTTGCCCGCGGGCTGCCGATGGGCGATCTGCGCAGGCTTGGCGCGGCGCCGAACCGGCGCGGCACGACGGTGAGCTTCATCCCCGATGCCGAGATCTTCGGCGCCGAGGCCGCGTTCAAGCCCTTGCGGCTATTCCGCCTCGCGCGCTCGAAGGCCTATCTCTATGCCGGGGTCGAGATCCGCTGGAAATGCGCGCCCGCGCTCACCGGCGACGAGGTTCCGGCAGACGCGCTGTTCCAGTTCCCTGGCGGGCTTGCCGATCACCTCGCCGAGCAGATCGGCACGCGCGAATGCGTCACCACCAGCTTCTTTGCCGGCAAGCAGGATTTCCCCGGCGAGGCGCAGGGCCGCGTCGAATGGGCGATCGCCTGGCCCTTGTGGTCCGACGGCGCCTACAGCTGGTATTGCAACACCATTCCCACGCCGGATGGCGGCACGCATGAGGCGGGGCTGCGCGCCGCCCTCACCCGCGGCATCCGCGCCTTTGCCGAACTCGTCGGGCAGAAGAAGGCGAAGGACATCATCCCCGAGGACATCGTCACCGGTTGCGAGGCGATGCTTTCGGTGTTCATCCGCGAGCCACAGTTCCAGAGCCAGACCAAGGATCGCCTCACCAGCCCCGAGGCGGCGCGGCTGGTCGAGAACGCGCTGCGCGACCATTTCGACCATTTCCTTACCAGCAACATGGACCGCGGCCGCGCGCTGCTCGGCCATGTCCTCGAACGCATGGACGAGCGCCTGCGCCGCAAGGCCGAGCGCGAGATAAAGCGCAAGTCGGCAACCAATGCGCGCAAGCTGCGGCTTCCCGGCAAGCTCACCGATTGCAGCGGCGAGGGCGACGGCGACACCGAGCTGTTCATCGTCGAGGGCGATTCGGCCGGAGGCAGCGCCAAGCAGGCGCGCAACCGCAAGACGCAGGCGATCCTGCCGATCCGCGGCAAGATCCTGAACGTCGCCAGCGCCACCGCCGACAAGATCCGCGCCAATTCCGAGATCGCCGATCTCGCGCTGGCGCTCGGTTGCGGCATGCGCAAGGACTGCAACCCCGACAACATCCGCTACGACCGCATCATCATCATGACCGATGCCGATGTCGATGGCGCGCATATCGCGACGCTGTTGATGACCTTCTTCTTCCAGGAAATGACCGAAGTGGTGCGGCGCGGGCACCTTTATCTGGCGCAGCCGCCGCTCTATCGCCTCACCGCGGGCAAGGACAGCGCCTATGCCCGCGACGACGCCCACCGCGCCGAGCTGGAAGCCGGCAGGTTCAAGGGCAGGAAGGTCGAGGTCAGCCGCTTCAAGGGTCTCGGCGAAATGAACCCGGCGCAATTGCGCGAAACCACCATGGACCCTGGCACCCGCGGGCTGCTGCGCATAACCCTGCCGCCCGAATATGAAGCGCGGGCACAGGTGAAGGACCTCGTCGAACGGCTGATGGGCCGCAACCCCGAGCACCGCTTCATGTTCATCCAGAACCGCGCGGGCGACCTCGATCCCGAGATGATCGATGCCTGAGACCGGGGCACGGCCCTGATGACGGGGCGGCGACGGGCTCAGCCGGTCGTCACATCCATCTGGAGATATTTGAGCACCTGGTGGCTGATGCGCCACTTGCCATCGGCGCCCTTCGTGTAGCGCTCGAAATAATGGCCCCAGCCGGTGTGCCCCTTGTGCCCGCCAAGGGCGCGGTCCTCACCCATGCGGACGCGGTCCTGCATCGCCCAGATAACCTCGGCGCCCTCGGCGTCGAAGCGGATTTCGGGGTTGTGGACGTGGTGCGTGGTGACCGCGGTCTCTATGCAGCTGCGCACATAGGCGACAACCGCGTCACGCCCCCTGGTCACCTGCCCGCCGCATTGGCTGCCGTCCATCACCATGTCGGCGGTGAAGACGTCGGCCCAGCCCGCCCAGTCCTTGGTGTCCATCAGCCGGCAATAGCGCGCCTTGGTCTCGCAGATCGCCAGCCAGTCGGAAAAATCGCCGCTCATTGCACCTCTCCCATGCTCCTGGCCCTCATGCCGCGATCGCGCATCGGGCGCAAAGCCGCGCGCGGAACCATCGCTGCGGCGCGGCGCCCGGCGGCGAAATCGGCGCGTGGCGCTTGCCTCGCTTGCCAAGCGCACCTATCCGCTCGGGTTTCCGCACGTATGGGATAGGCAGGCGATGCAGCGTTTTGAAGGCACCAGCAGCTATGTCGCGGGCGATGATCTGAAGATTGCGGTCAATGCCGCGGTGCTGCTGCGGCGGCCCCTGCTGGTCAAGGGCGAGCCGGGCACCGGCAAGACCGTGCTGGCGCAGGAAATCGCCGATTCGATCGGCGCGCCGCTGATCGAATGGAACGTCAAATCGACCACCAGGGCGCAGCAGGGGCTGTATGAATATGACGCGGTGGCGCGGCTGCGCGACGGCCAGCTCGGCGATCCGCGCGTGCATGAGATCGGCAACTACATCAAGCGTGGCAAGCTTTGGGATGCCTTCACCAGCCCGCAACTGCCGGTGCTGCTGATCGACGAGATCGACAAGGCCGACATCGAGTTTCCCAACGATCTGTTGCAGGAGCTCGACCGGATGAGCTTCGACGTCTACGAGACTGGCGAACGCATCGCCGCGCAGGAACGGCCGATCGTCATCATCACCTCGAACAACGAGAAGGAACTGCCCGACGCCTTCCTGCGCCGCTGCTTCTTCCATTACATCAAATTCCCCGATCGCGAGACGATGCAGGCGATCATCGACGTCCACTTCCCCGGCATCCAGAAGCTCTTGGTGACAAAGGCGATGGAGATCTTCTACGAATTGCGCGAGGTGCCGGGGCTCAAGAAAAAGCCTTCGACCAGCGAATTGCTCGACTGGCTCAAGCTGCTCCTGAACGAGGACATGCCGATCGAGGTGCTTCAGAACCGCGACCCGACCAGGGCGATCCCGCCGCTCCACGGGGCGCTGCTGAAGAACGAGGCGGATGTGATGCTGTTCGAGCGGCTGGCGTTCATGGCGCGGCGGAATGGTTGAGGAAAAACGGAAGGCGGGGACCAGAAGCCCTCGCGCTCCCGGCAAGTCTGGCAGCGTGAGGGCAATTGGGCAGCGCCGTTTCGCGGCTCCTCCTCGTCACAAGGCATTTCGGGGTGTGGGGACACTGGCCCCGGAAATGTTCCATTTTGCCTTTTGCAAAAACACTTAGGACATGTTTTTCAACTTCCTCGACGAATTGCGCGCCGCGGGCATTCCCGCCTCGATCAAGGAGCATCTCGTGCTCCTCGAAGCGCTCGATCGTGACGTCATCGAAGCGACCCCCGAAGCCTTCTACTATCTCAGCCGCGCGATCTTCGTGAAGGACGAAGCGCTGCTCGATCGCTTCGATCAGGTCTTCGCGCATGTGTTCAAGGGGATCATCACCGATTACGGACAGGCGCCGGTCGAGATCCCCGAGGATTGGCTGAAAGCCATCGCCGAGCGCTATTTCTCCGAAGAGGAAATGGAAAAGATCAAGGCGCTGGGCAGCTGGGACGAGATCATGGAGACGCTCAAGAAGCGCCTCGAAGAACAGGAAAAACGTCACAACGGCGGCAACAAATGGATCGGCGCCAACGGCACCAGCCCGTTCGGCAATTCGGGCTACAACCCCGAGGGCATCCGCATCGGCGGCAAAAGCACCCATGGCCGGGCGATCAAGGTCTGGGAAAAGCGCGAATTCGCCAATCTCGACAATCAGGTCGAACTGGGCACGCGCAACATCAAGCTGGCGTTGCGCCGGCTGCGCCGCTTCGCGCGCGAGGGCGCGGCCGAGGAACTCGATCTCGATGCCACCATCCATGGCACCGCGCGCCAGGGCTGGCTCGACATCCATATGCGCCCGCTCCGGCACAATGCGGTGAAGGTGCTGCTGTTCCTCGATGTCGGCGGCTCGATGGACCCGCATGTCCGCCTGGTCGAGGAACTGTTCAGCGCCGCCACCGCCGAGTTCAAGAACCTCGAATTCTTCTATTTCCACAACTGCCTTTACGAAGGCGTGTGGAAGGACAACCGCCGCCGCTTTGCCGAGCGCACCCCGACCTGGGACATTCTTCACAAATACGGCCATGACTACAAGGTGGTGTTCGTCGGCGATGCGGCGATGAGCCCCTATGAGGTCAGCCATCCGGGCGGCTCGGTCGAGCATTTCAACGAGGAAGCCGGCGCGGTCTGGCTGCACCGCGTCACCAGCACCTATCCGGCGACGGTCTGGCTGAACCCGGTGGCCGAGCGGCAATGGCAGTATTCGGCATCGACCAAGCTGATCCACGAGGCGATGGCCGGCGCGATGTATCCGCTGACATTGAGCGGGCTCGATGGGGCGATGCGCGAACTGACGCGCAAGAAGCATTGAGCGGCGTTCAGCGGTAAAGCAGCAGCGGCGCGATTTCCTCCCGCCAGGCCGTCTCGTCGCGCGCTGCCGCGGCATCAAGATCACCCGGTTCGGCAGCGCCATCCTCGACCCATTCGCGCAAGCTAGGCCCGCCGTTGATGACGTCGATCGCCAGCCGCTCGAACTCATATTCGTAAGCGAAATCGCGCCACAGTGGATAATCGGGATACAGGCGCCGGATGGCCTTCAACGCCAGCGCCTGCAGCCGCCACGGGCGGAAGCGGTGATGGTCGTAGGCCGGCCCCTCGGCATGGATCATCAGCGCGCTGCACAACCGCCCGGCGTGCTTGTGGAAGGTCGGCTCGAACCAGCATTCGCGGATCGCGCAGCCGTCAAGCCAGTCGGGCGCAAGGCACGCCATTTCGCCGAGCACGCGGTGCGCATCGAGATCGGGCGCGCCGAACAGCACTTCGAGCGGGCGCGTCGTGCCGCGGCCTTCGGAGAGCGTGGTGCCCTCGAGCATGACCGTGCCGGCATAGCAGCGCGCCATGTTGAGGTTGGCGGCATTGGGGCTGGGATTGACCCAGACGCGCGCCTGCGGCCAGCCATGCCCCTCGCGCTGCGGATGCCAGCCCGCCATGGTGATCACCCGGTAATCGACGTCGAGCCCGAAGTGACGGATGAACCAGGCGCCCATCTCGCCCATGGTGAGGCCGTGGCGCATCGGCATCGGCGCGGCGCCGACGAAACTTTCCTGCCCCGGGCGCAGCAGCGTCCCTTCGACCGGGCGCCCCGCCGGGTTGGGCCGGTCGAGCACCCACACGCTCTTGCCCGTGGCCGCCGCGGCTTCGAGAAGATAGAGAAGTGTTGTGACAAAGGTGTAGATACGACAACCAAGATCCTGAAGATCGAAGAGAAACACATCGGCGCTGTCGATCATCACCGCGCTTGGCCGGCGCACCGTGCCATAGAGGCTGAACACCGGGATGCCATGGACCGGATCGCGGGTGTCCGCGCTCTCCACCATGTTGTCCTGCTTGTCGCCCTTGAGGCCATGCTGCGGGCCGAAGGCGGCGGTGAGCGTGAGATCCGGGCAGGCGGCCAGGGCATCGAGCGCATGGCCAAGGCTGGCGGTCACCGAGGCGGGATGCGCAACCAGCGCGATCCGCCGGCCGGCGAGCGGCTTGCGCAGCCCGGGCTCTTCGAGCAGTCGATCTATGCCGCATTTCATCGGCTCGCCGCTGCCGGAATGGCGAGCGTGAGGCAAGCAGGATCATGGAAATCAGGTGGCCCTGCGCGATGCGCAGCGGCCCACAAGGATTTCACCCCGCCCGCCTCCTCGATCACCGCGGTCAGCCCCGCGCGCCAGGGCAGCGGCGGCAGCGCGACAAGCGGCACCGCGGCATCGAAGATCAACCGGTTGCGCCCGCGCCGCAGCGTGCAGACCGGTGCGCGCGCCATCGCGCGGGCGGTCATGCCGGCGCGATAACCGCTGAAATCATAGGCCGCCCAGGCCTCGCCCGGCGAAAGATTGATCTCGACATAGCCAACCCCGCCCGCAGGCTGCACGAAAAGCTCGAAGCAGGTGGTGCGCCACAGCCCGTCGGCGCGGCGGCTGCCGGTGAAGGCGGGGATCATGATTTCGCGGCTGTCCTCGATACTCCAGCGCAGCATCAGCCAGTCCGGGGTGAGCCCGGCGACGCGGGCCGCCACTGCGGATACCGTCTGTGGCGGATGATCGGGATGTGCGATCAGCCTGTCCGTTTCCAAGCGCGCATCCCCGTGCTAACCGGCCGCTTTCTTGCGCGATCCGGGCCATGACCTATCAATCCACCCTGCTCCGCCTGCTCGACGAGCGTGGCTATATCCACCAGCTGACCGATGCGACGGGGCTCGACGCGCTTGCCGCGCGGCAGGTGGTGCCGGCCTATATCGGCTTCGATGCGACCGCGCCATCGCTGCATGTCGGCAGCCTCGTCCAGATCATGATGCTGCGCCGGCTTCAGCAGGCGGGGCACAAGCCGATCGTGGTGATGGGCGGCGGCACCACCAAGGTCGGCGATCCTTCGGGCAAGGACGAGAGCAGGAAGCTGCTGACCGGCGCGGTCATCAAGGCGAACATCGCCTCGATCCGCCGCATCTTCGAACGCCTGCTGACCTTCGGCGACGGCCCCACCGACGCGGTGATGGTCGATAATGGCGACTGGCTCGATGCGCTCGGCTATGTCGAGCTGCTGCGCGAGGTCGGCCCGCATTTCACCATAAACCGCATGCTCACCTTCGATTCGGTGCGCCTCAGGCTCGATCGCGAGCAGCCGCTGACCTTTCTCGAATTCAACTACATGATCCTCCAGGCCTATGATTTCCGCGAATTGTCGCGGCGCGCGGGCTGCCGCTTGCAGATGGGCGGATCGGACCAATGGGGCAATATCGTCAACGGCATCGAACTTGCCCGCCGCTGCGACGGCGCCGAGCTCTACGGCCTGACCACCCCACTCCTGACCACCGCCGATGGCGCCAAGATGGGCAAGACCGCCGCGGGCGCGGTGTGGCTCAACGAGGATGCGCTGCCGGCCTATGATTTCTGGCAATATTGGCGCAATTGCGACGATCGCGATGTCGGCCGCTTCCTGCGGCTGTTCACCGATCTTCCGCTCGCCGAGATCGCCCGGCTCGAAGCGCTCGAAGGCCAGGACATCAATCGCGCCAAGATCGCGCTCGCCGATGCAGTGACCACGCTGTGCCGCGGCGAGGATGCGGCGCGCGCCGCGGCGGCAACCGCGGCGGCGACCTTCGATGCCGGCGGCCTCGGCGCCGACCTCCCGGTGCTCGCACTCCCCGCTTCGGGGATGAGCATCGTCGATGCGCTCGTCGGTATCGGATTTGCGGCGAGCCGTGGCGAAGCCAAGCGGCTTGTCGCCGGCGGCGGCGCGCGGATCGATGGCGAAGCGGTCGGCGACGAAGCCTTCCACATTGCTGCCGATCGCGGAGAACGGAGGATTTCCGCAGGGAAAAAGCGTCACGGCGTGCTGCGTCCGGCGTGATCCTGCCGCCGCGCCGGCAACCGCTTGCAGCTTTTACCGAATATTCGGCAATTTCGCGCAGATTGCGCGCCTTCGTTGCGAAACAAGGATACATTGCCCATGCGAGGGGGAGCCCAGCTCTCGGTCACCGACCTCAGGCGGTCGAACCGTCATCCGGTCGATACGCAGATGCTTGCCGAGCATCGCAGCCGCGGCGACATCGCGCTGCATATCGTCAATATCTCGGCGCATGGCTTCATGACCCGCACCGAAACCGGCCTCAGCCGTGGCGAGCGGGTGATCATCCGCCTTCCCCATGTCGGACGGATCGAGGCGCATCTCATCTGGGCGGTGGACAACCGCGCCGGCTTCCAGTTCGAGCGGATCATCCGCATGGATGAATTCAACCGGCTCATCGAATCGCTGCAACCCAACCAGCGGCTGCGCCGGACGCGCTGAGCGACGCCAGGCGCTGCGATTTCCGCGCGATCGGCCATCGCGCCTTGGCAAGCGGCGGCGGCGCTGCCATGCGAGGCGCGTGCCCCGCTTGCCGTCCCCGCTTCGCATCACCGGCTTTCGCGCTTTCTGGTTCGCGCGCTTCGCCTCGGTGATGGCGACCTCGGGCACGGTCGTGGTCATGGGCTACCAGATCTACGATGTCGCGCGCGGCCGCTATGGCATGAGCATCGGTGCCGCCTCGTTCCAGCTCGGCTTGATGGGGCTGGTGCAGTTCCTGCCGTTTCTGGTTATGACCCCGGTCGCGGGCGTCGCCGCCGACCGGCTCGACCGGCGGCTGGTGACCGCGGGCGCGATGGCGGTCGATCTCGCCATCGCGGTCTTGCTGGCGCTCGCCACCGCCGGGCATCGCCTCAGCCTGCCGCTGCTCTTCGGGCTGGGCGGCGCGCATGGCGTCGCCCGGGTGTTCTTCGGCCCGGCGATGAGCGCGATCACCCCCAATATCGTCCCGTCGGACGCCTTGCCGAAGGCGATCGCACTGTCGTCGATGGCGATGCAGGCCGGCTCGATCCTCGGCCCGGCGATCGCCGGGCTGGTCTTCGCGATCTATGCGCCGCTCGCCTATGCCGGCGCCGCGCTGCTGCTTGTCGCCGCGCTCGCGACCATGCTTTGCCTGCGCCCGCTGCCGCCGCCGCCGGGCAACCGCCGCAGCCACCCCTTCCGGATGATGCGCGAAGGCTTCGACTATGTCCGCCACCAGCGCTTCCTGCTCGGCTGCGTGACGCTCGATCTCTTCGCGGTGCTGCTGGGCGGGGCGACCGCGCTGCTCCCGGTCTATGCCCGCGACCTCCTGTTCTGGAACGGCGCTGCGGTCGGCGCGCATGGGCTGGGGCTGATGCGCGCGGCGCCGGCGCTGGGTGCGGCGCTGACCGCACTCGCGCTTTCCCGGCGTCCGCTCGTCCATGACGTCGGCGCGAAGATGCTGGTCGCGGTTGCCGCCTATGGCGCAGCAACGCTGGCCTTCGGCCTGTCGCGCAATTTCATCTTGTCGCTGGCGCTGCTCGCCGCGCTTGGCGCGGCGGACATGATCTCGGTCTATGTCCGCAACAGCCTCGTCCAGCTCAGCACCCCCGATGACCGGCGCGGTCGGGTCTCGGCGCTCTCGGGGCTGGCGGTGTCCGCCTCGAACGAACTGGGCGAAATGGAATCGGGCACCCTTGCGGCGCTGGTCGGCGCCCCCGCCGCGGTTGTCATCGGGGGGGTCGGCGCGATAATCGTCACATTGGTCTGGGCATGGCTGTTTCCCGAGATTCGGCGGGCACGCAGCTTCACCCCGCAGATCGCCCCGCAGATCGCACAGTCGGAGAGCGTGCTATGAAGGCAGAATCCATTCTCGCCACTATCGGCCAGACCCCGCATGTCCGCCTCGCGCGGCTGTTTCCCGACCGCGAGGTCTGGGTGAAATGCGAAAGGGCGAACCCCGGCGGTTCGATCAAGGACCGCATCGCGCTTGCCATGATCGAGGACGCGGAGTCGAACGGCAGCCTCAAGCCGGGCGGCACCATCGTCGAGCCGACCTCGGGGAACACCGGTATCGGGCTTGCCATGGTCGCGGCGGTCAAGGGCTACCGGCTGGTGCTGGTAATGCCCGATTCGATGTCGATCGAACGCCGCCGGCTGATGCTTGCCTATGGCGCCAGCTTCGACCTCACCCCGCGCGAAAAGGGCATGAAAGGCGCGATCGAGCGCGCGCAGCAGATCCTTGCCGAAACCCCCGGCGCGTGGATGCCGCAGCAGTTCGACAATCCCGCGAACATCACTGTCCACCAGCGCGCCACCGCTGCCGAAATCCTTGCCGATTTTACCGAGACGCCGATCGACGTCCTCATCACCGGGGTCGGGACCGGCGGGCATCTCACCGGCTGCGCCGAGGTGCTCAAGGCGCGATGGCCCGCGCTCCGGGCCTATGCGGTCGAACCCACGCTTTCGCCGGTGATTTCGGGCGGGCAGCCGGGGCCGCATCCGATTCAGGGAATCGGCGCCGGCTTCATTCCCGCGAACCTTCACACCCAGGCGATCGACGGTGCGATTCAGGTCGAGGCCGGCGATGCCCGCGAATGGGCGCGGCGCGCGGCGCGCGAGGAAGGGCTGCTCGTCGGCATCAGCTCGGGCGCGACCCTTGCCGCGATCGCGCAGAAGCTGCCCGAGCTCGACCCCGCGGCACGGGTGCTCGGCTTCAACTATGACACCGGCGAGCGCTATCTCTCGGTGCCCGATTTCCTGCCCGAGTGACCGGGGTGCCCACGCTCGAACCGCTCTCCTACCGCGACGGCGCGCTGGCGCTGACCGGCTGGCTCGCCCGGCCGGACGGACCACCGCGCGCCGGCGTCGTGATCTATCCGACGATCACCAATGTCACCCCCCATGTCGAGGAACGCGCGCGCCGCATGGCGGCGGCGGGCTATCTCGCGCTGGTCGCCGATTTCTATGGCGAGCCGGTCGCCGATTTCGCCGCCTCGCGCCCGCTCGCCGAAAGCTTGCGCTGCGATCCGGCGCGATACCGGCAGCGCCTGCTTGCCGCGCTCGAAGCGCTGCGCGCGCACGGCGGCAGGCTGCCGCTCGCGGCGATGGGCTTCTGCATGGGCGGGCAGGCTGCGCTTGAGGTCGCGCGCAGCGGCGCGGCGATCGGCGCGGCGGTCAGCTTTCACGGGCTTCTCGACACCGCGCTTCCCGCCGAGCCGGGCGCGATCCGCGCGCGCCTGCTGATCTGCCACGGCGATGCCGACCCGATGGTGCCACGCGACCAGGTTGGCCGCTTCCAGGCGGAGATGGACCACGCCGGCGCGCATTGGCACCTGCATGCCTATAGCGGCGTCCGGCATGGCTTCACCGATCCGGGCAGCGACGCGCGCGGGCTCGCCGCGATCGCCTATGACCGCAGCGCCGACCGCCAGAGCTGGGCGGCGATGCATGGTTTTCTCGACGAGATTCTCGGCGAGGGTTGAGCACGGCGCGGCGCGCCCCGGCTCAGCGTTCGATCCGCTCCAGCCCATCGCCCGTCAGGCTTCGGTAGAAGCAGCTGACCGCGCCGGTGTGGCAAGCTGGGCCTTCGGGCACCACGCACAGCAGCAGCGCGTCCTGATCGCAATCGACGCGGATCTCCTCCACCCGCAGCACATGGCCCGAAGTCTCGCCCTTCATCCACAGCCGCCCGCGCGAGCGCGAATGGAAATGGGCAAGCCCGGTCTCGCGGGTTTTCGCAAGCGCTTCGGCATCCATCCACGCCAGCATCAGCACCTCGCGCGAGCGCGAATCGACCGCAATCGCCGCGATCAGTCCCTTGTCGTCGAAACGCGGCAGGAAGTCCCTTCCCTGCTCGCGCGCTGCCCCTGCCTCATTCATTCATCGCTGCCTGATGGTAAGCTGCCAGTTGTTGCACGATAACCACATATGATGACCAAAATCCACCGATCGCGGCAATCAAGCTTTATCTTGGCGCGGATTCGGGCGAAAAAAATTTCACGGTCTTGAGGGAGGTCGCATCCGCGCAAGCCGGATCGGAGACGGGGCCGCTGGCCTCAATCCGGTTTGGCAAAGCCATGGTTCAGGGTAAAAGTCGGCAGCTTCCGGGGCCGATTTCAGGAAAGGCACAAAGCCTTTCACCAAGCCGCACAGGCGGACAGTTTCGTCACGAAGGCGCCCGGGCTTCACGCCCGGGCGTTCTTTTTGGTCAAGGCCGCAGCCAGGCTGAAAGCGCTCAACCCGGAAGGCCCGGAGAATCGCTTTCGAGCCACAGCGCATCGACCAGCGAATCGACCAGCGTGAAGTCGGCGGTGTCATGGCCCGGGTCGAAGCGGCTGAGCGCGAGCTTCCTGGAACGCGGGTCGATCAGCCGGCGGCGCAAGGCGCGCTGGAGGAGGGTCAGCCCGGCGATCGCATCGCCCTGCGCACCCTGCGGCCGCCGGCCGCGGTTGAGCGACCAATAGGCTTCGAGCTGGCCGACACGCTCGATCACCATCGAATTGTAATCGCGGTGCGGCCCGCGATGCAGCGGCAGGCCGCTGCGCAACGCGGCGTCTTCTTCGGCGGGGAGCAGCAGCCCGTTGCTGCGAAAATCCTCAATACCCGGCCAGTCGCCATCGAGCGCGGCGAACAGCGGTGCGAAACATTTGCGCCGCAGCAGCTCACGCGGCAGGAGATGATGGCGTTGCAATTGCGGGTCGTAGCCGGGATGCTCGGGGCGGTTCACGGTGCGGAATGGAAGCTCCTTGCGCCGCGCCGCCGCCTTCGCGATCAGCCCGTCATGGAGCTGCGCGACGCGTGCCGGCCGGCGCGGCTTTCGACGCACGGCAACGGCGGTGGTCAGCGCGGACGGCATACCATGAGCATCGTCTTGTCCCCCTGCGGGGCGATACGCAAGCGTTCGCCATCGACGCCGCCAATATCGATTGCATCGTCTAGGCGGCCAGATTCTACCAATTGGTGAATGAGCCGGGTGGCCAGCCGGGCTTCCTCGCGCGGGCTGTCGCAGGTTCCGGGCGCGATGGTCAATTCCTGCCCGGTGAAGAAGGCCAGCCCCTCGCTCTCGATCGCGCCTTGCGCATTGCGCGCCAGCGCGGCGAGCCCGAGCGCCGGAAACGCCCCGCCGCCAAGCCAGCCGCGGATCGCGGCGATGAAGATCGCCGGCGCCATCGCCGAGCGGGCGGGCTCCCAGCACACCGCCACAATCCCGTCGAGCGCGGCAAGCGCCGCCGCGATTGCCGCGCCGGCCCGCACCACCGGCAACATGCGTTCACCCCCGGCGAGATGCACCGTCGGGGCGAGCGCGACGGCTTCGCCGACAAGGCTTGCATCCGCCGCCAAGCCGAAGCGATGCGCGATGCGCGGCGCTGGCGCGGGCTTGCCCGGCGCCAGCCCGGTGAGATCGAAGGTGAGGCCGGTCTGGATGACTTCGAGCCAGCCCTGATCGCCGGCTGGCGCGTGGCTGATCGCAAAGCCGGGCAGACCTGCGGCGCGGGCCGCCACCTGCGCGACCGCATCGGCGCGCGGCCGCGAGCCGGCAGGGAACAGGAACGAAAAACCCGATGGCATTCTTGCATCCATCCTGTCTTCGGGCGTGGAGTTGCGCACCATGTCCTTGTCAGGTTTCGGCCTTGGCCTGCGCTTTTGCCATGGATTCGTCGAGCCTCGTAGTGGTGATTGCTCCGGAACGGGACGAGATGCGAGCCTGTGCCGGAAGGCGCGAAAGCGCGCTGCCGGGGTGGGCAATGGCCAAATTTCGCCGTTTTCGGCGGGTCGAAGGCCAGCTAAGGCGATTTTCGCACGGATTCGCCCTCAGAAAACCCCCATGGCGAGCCCCGCCATCAGCGTCGCGCCAAGCTCGCGGCTGCGCGCGAGATCGGCCGCGCAGACGTGCTTGGGCGCGAGGATTTGCGCCGGGGTCTGCGCATCGAGGCACACGATCAGGCTTTCAGCGACCCGGCGCAGCCGCCAGCCCGTGACGATGCGGTCGATTTGCGCCTCGGCGCCGCGTCCGTCGCTGCCCGCCGCGATCGCGGTCGCATAGGGCCGGCCCTCGATTCGGCCGAGCAGCGGATAATAGGCGCGGTCGAACATCTCCTTCATCGCGCCCGACAGGCTGCCGAGATTTTCGGGGCAGACGAAAAGATAGCCGGTGGCGGCGGCGAGTTCGTCGGGCCGGACCCTGGCCGCGGCGAGCAGACGCACGGCCGGCGCGACCGCGCGCGCGCCGGCCGCCGCTGCGCGCGCCATCGCTTGGGCGGCACCCGTGCGGCTGTGCCAGACGATCGCCAGGGTCGCCGCGCTCATGCGGCGTCGCCGCGAGGATCGAGCGACCGTGGACAGCGCCGCCCGCGCGATAGCCGGCGGCGCGGCGCTCGGTTAGAAGGCGCCATGGCGTCGCATCCGCATTCCATTCTCGGGCTCGGGCCGTCGCTGGGCGGGCGCAGCTGGCGCTGGCGCGGCAGCAACATGGATCTGGGCGAAAACGGACCCGATCTTGCCGATGATCTCGTCACCCGGATGTATCTTGCCCGCGGCGTCGCGCGCGAGCACGTCGAACGGCACCACCGGCCGACGTTGCGCGCCTTTCTGCCCGACCCGTCGGCGTTTCGCGACATGGAGGCCGCCGCCGACCGGCTCGCGCAGGCGGTGCTGACGCGCGAGACGGTCACCATCTATGGCGATTACGACGTCGATGGCGCGACCAGCGCAGCGCTGCTCATCCGTCTGCTGCGGATGCTGGGTCACGACGCCAGGGCCTATATCCCCGACCGGCTGCTCGAAGGCTATGGCCCGAGCGGGGCGGCGCTGCTGCGTCTGGCCGAGGATGGCAGCAGCCTCGTCGTCACCGTCGATTGCGGCGCCATGGCGCATGAGGCGCTGGCGATGGCGCATGCCGCCGGGGTCGATGTGATCGTTGTCGATCATCACAAATGCGCTGCGGAACTGCCGCGCGCGGTGGCGATGGTCAACCCCAATCGGCTCGACGAGGGCGAGATCGCCGCCGCGCAGGGCCATCTCGCCGCGGTGGGCGTCGCCTTTCTGCTGGCCGTGGCGACGGTACGCACGCTGCGCCGGCGCGGTTGGGACGGGCCGGAACCCGACCTGTTCGGACTGCTCGATCTCGTCGCGCTCGGCACCGTCGCCGATGTCGCCGCGCTCCATGGGGTCAACCGCGCTTTCGTCGCGCAGGGCCTGAAGGTGATGGCGCGCCGCGCCAATATCGGCCTTGCCGCGTTGGTCGACGCGAGCCGCCTGACCCGCGCGCCGACATGCAGCGATCTCGGTTTCGCGCTCGGGCCCAGGGTCAACGCCGGCGGCCGCGTCGGCGAGGCCTCGCTCGGGGTGCGGCTGCTCACCACCAAAAGTCCCGAGGAGGCGCAGGCGATCGCCGCCGAGCTGTCGCGGCTCAACGAGGAACGCCGCGCGATCGAGGCTGTGGTCCAGAGCGAGGCCGAGGCACAGGTCGCCGGCCAGCACAACCGCGCGGTTCTGGTGCTCGCCGGCCGGGGCTGGCATCCGGGAGTGATCGGCATCGTCGCCGGCCGGATCAAGGAGGCGACCGGCAAGCCGACGCTGGTGATCGCGCTCGGTGGCGATGGCGGCGATGCCAAGGGGTCGGGGCGCTCGATCGCCGGGGTCGATCTCGGCGCGGCGATCATCACCGCGCGCGACGAGGGGCTGCTGCTCGCGGGCGGCGGCCATGCCATGGCGGCCGGGCTGACCATCGCCCCGCAGGCGATCGAAACCTTCGCCGCCTGGCTCGACAACAGGCTCGCCCGCGATGTCGCGGCGGCGCGGATCGGCCAGGCGCTGACCCTCGATCTTGCGCTCGCGCCGCGCGGGCTCACCCCCGATCTCGTCGATCTTCTCGACAGCATCGGCCCGTTCGGGGTCGGCTGGCCGGCGCCGCGGCTGGCGGTTGGTCCGGTGCGACTGGTGCGGGCAGAGCCGGTCGGCCGCGATCACGTCCGGGTCATCGCCAGCGGGCTTGATGGCGCCAGCTTCAAGGCGATCGCCTTTCGCGCCGCGGATAGCCCGCTCGGCCAGGCGCTGCTCCATGGCGGGCGCGAGCGTCGGCTGTGGCTTGCCGGCCGCGCGCGCCGCGACGACTGGGGCGCAAGGCCCGCGGCCGAACTCCACATCGAGGATGCCGCCTTCCTCGACTGAGGCGATCGGCGCCGGCTCGCGCGCGCCCGCGCGGGGCTTGACCCCCCGCCCCGCCCCGCTTACAGGCGCGGCCTTGCCAAGCCGCCTGGCGGCATGGCCCCTTCGTCTAGCGGTCAGGACGCGGCCCTTTCACGGCTGAAACACGGGTTCGATTCCCGTAGGGGTCACCAGCCAGGCGGTCGGGCAGCAATCACTATGGTTTCTGGCAGGGGCTGTGCTATGCGGCCGGTCTCCCGCTTGCGGCCCCTTCGTCTAGCGGTCAGGACGCGGCCCTCTCACGGCTGAAACACGGGTTCGATTCCCGTAGGGGTCACCAGTTCGGCGCCACCGGCGCGGTTGACACAGATTTGTCACAAGCGACATTCATGGCCCTGTCTGGCGTACCGCGGCATCGTGCCGGCGGGCGTGACGTGGAGCGCGAAATCATAACGATGTCTGGCAAACCTCCGATTCCCTGGCCGGGCATGGCCATGGCGTTGCTGGCCGCTCTGGCGCTCGCCGCCACCGTCGGCGAGCCGGGGCTGGCGATCGCGCTGTTGCTTGCATGGGTCGCCAGCTTGTGGATCGAATGGCGACGGCGGCCGGTTGCGGCGGAACCGCCGGCGACCGGGCCCCGCGTCGATATCGATGCGGTGATGCGCGGCGCGATGTGCGCGGCGATCGAACCGCTCGATGCGCCGCTGCTGCTCGCCCATGCGCATCGCATCCTTGCCGCCAATGCCGCGGCGCGCACCGCGCTCGGCGGGCATATCGTCGGGCAGGACGCGCGGGTGGCGCTGCGCCATCCCGATGCGGTAACACTGCTCGACCTTGCCGACGGCGGATCGGCGACGATCCGCGGGCTGACCGGCGCGCGCAGCCTGTGGCAGCTCACCCGGCGGCGGATCGATGCCACCCACTGGATCATCGAACTGCGCGATCGCAGCCCCGAGGCCGATCTCAGCCGCGCGCACACCGATTTCGTCGCCAATGCGAGCCACGAACTGCGCACCCCGCTGTCCTCGATCATCGGCTATGTCGAAACGCTGGCGGACGCGCCGGGCGCGCTCGATCCCGAGACCACCGCGCGATTCCTGGCGACGGTGCTGCGCGAGGCGCGCCGCATGCAGAACCTTGTCGCCGACCTCATGTCGCTGTCGCAACTCGAAGCGGAAAAGCACGACATCCCGACCGATAGCGTCGATCTCGGCGCGCTGGCGGCGCGGGTGGTCAATGAATTCACGCATGGCGAGAGCGAGGGGCGGGTGCGGCTCGCCCCCTCGCCCGAGCCGATGCGGGTAACCGGCGACATGAGCCAGATCGAGCAATTGCTGCGCAATCTGGTCGATAATGCACTGAAATACGGCGATGCCGGCCAGCCCGTCGATGTCGGCCTGTCTATCGAGGGCACGCAACTCGCGCTGGTGACGATCACCGATCATGGCCCGGGCATCGCCTCGGACCATCTTCCCCATCTGACGCGGCGCTTCTACCGCGCCGATGCCGGGCGCAGCCGGGCCGCGGGCGGCACCGGGCTGGGGCTTGCGATCGTCAAGCACATCGTTGAGCGGCACCGCGGCAAGCTCGATATCACGAGCGCGATCGGCGTCGGCACGCAGGTTTCGGTGCGGTTGCCACTGGTCCCCGCGCCAGCGGCGCTGACGCCCGCCTGACCGGCGATCCGGTCCCGGCCGCAAGGTCGTCACGGATTTGTCACGATTTTGTCATGCTGGGGCGGCAGAGCAGGCGCAGGACCGGAACTCCCCGCCGCGCCATGCGCTTTTGCTAGGCGAGCGGAGGCCGGCGCTGCATAACCGATCGCATCCGGCGTCCGTTTGCGGATGGCGGGCCGATGGAGAGTGGACATGGTTGCGCAACATACCGTCAAGGCCTTCGACGAGGACATCATCAGTCTGCGCGGGCTCATCAGCGAGATGGGCGGGCTGGCGGAGCTGGCGATCAGCGAGGCGATGGAAGCGCTGGTGAAGGGTTCGCCGACCCAGGCCGCCGCGGTCGTCGCCCGCGACCGGCGGATCGACGCGCTCGAACAGGAGGTCGATCGCCTGACCGTGCGCATCCTCGCGCTGCGCGCGCCGCTTGCCGATGATCTGCGCGAGGTGATCGCCGCACTCAAGATCGCCGGCATGCTCGAGCGCGTCGGCGATTATGCCAAGAACATCGCCAAGCGCGCCGACAGCATCGACGGGCGCGAAGCCTTCGAGCCGCTGACCCTGATCCCGGCGATGGCCGAGATCGCCGGCGAAATGGTTCACGACGTACTCACCGCCTATGCCGCGCGCGATCCCGCGCTCGCGGTCGAGATTGTCGATCGCGATGCCAGGGTCGATGCGTTCTACGAAAGCATCTTTCGCAATCTCGTGTCGCATATGGTCGAAAATCCGAAGACCATCGGCAGCGCCGCGCAATTGCTGTTCGTCGCGCGCAATCTCGAAAGGATCGGCGACCAGGCGACCAATATCGCTGAAATGGTCTATTACTCGGCCACCGCCGAATATCTGCAAGAACGCGCCGAACGGCCGGGCTGACGGATCGCGGCACCATGCTTCGAGGGGCAACCAGCACTTCCATGACCACGCCGCGCCTGCTGCTCGTCGAGGATGATCCCGCGCTCGCCGAACTGCTCGAATTCCGGTTCCGGGCCGAGGGCTACAATATCTCGGTCACCGCCGATGGCGATGAGGCGCTGCTGCGCGCCAATGAGGACGTGCCCGACCTGGTGCTGCTCGACTGGATGATCGAGGGCACCAGCGGCATCGAGGTGTGCCGGCGCCTGCGCCGCGGCAAGGCCACAGCGCATGTCCCTATCGTCATGCTGACCGCGCGCGGTGCCGAGGATGACCTGATCCGCGGGCTGGAGACGGGCGCCGACGATTACATCACCAAGCCGTTCAGCCCGCGCGAGCTGATTGCCCGGGTCGCGGCGATCATGCGGCGGATTCGCCCGGCGCTGGCAGGCGAGATGCTCAGCGTCGGCGACCTCACGCTCGATGCCGTCGCGCATCGCGTCACCCGGCGCGAGCAGACGCTGCAACTGGGGCCGACCGAATTCCGCCTGCTGCGCTTCTTCATGGAGCATCCCAGCCGGGTGTTCAGCCGTGGCCAGTTGCTCGATGCGGTCTGGGGCACCGAGAGCGACATCGAACTGCGCACGGTCGATGTCCATATCCGCCGGCTGCGCAAGGCGATCGAGATCGATGGCGCGCCCGACCCGGTGCGCACCGTGCGCTCGGCCGGCTACGCGCTCGAACCGGTCTGAAGCGCCAGGCGCGCCTGCCAGCGCGCATAGGCGGCATCGCCGACGAAGGGATTGCTGCGTCGTTCCTCGCCGAAGCGCGATTCGGGACCATGGCCGGGAACGAAGGCGACGTCATCGCCCAGCGCGAACAGCCGGTTGCGGATCGTGTCGATCAGTGTCGCCAGATCGCCATCGGCATGCTCCCAGGCGCCGATCGTGCCGCGAAACAGGATATCCCCGACGAAGGCCTGCCGCCGCCCCTCGTGAAAATAGGCGACATGGCCGCGGCAATGCCCCGGGCAATGCAGCACCGACAGCGTGACGTCACCGAAATGCACGCTGTCGCCATGGTCGAGCCAGCGCGCGGGCGTGAAGCTTTGCGCGGGAACGCCATATTGCGCCCCGAGATCGCCGAGCCTGGCGAGCAGATGCGCATCGCCGCGATGCGGCCCCTCGATGCGTGCGCCGGTCTGCGCGGCAAAGCGCGCGGCGCCGCCGGCATGGTCGAAATGGCCATGCGTCACCAGCGCCAGCTCGGGGGTGAGGTCCATCAGCTCGCAGAAGTTGAGGATTTCGTCGAGGTCGCCGCCCGGATCGATCACCGCCGCGCGCAGCGTCTGCTCGCACCACAGGATCGAGCAGTTCATCTTGTAGCGGGTGACGGGCAGCACCGCGAAATCCATGCCGCCACCATGCCATGGCGCGCGCACTGGTCAAAACGCTTTACAGCCTGGAGACCGGCAGATGCGGCGCATCGGCATCGAGCTCATGGACCTCGACATGGCCGCGCCCGACATGGCTGCGGCTGCGGCTGTAGCCGAAATAGACGAAAAACCCGAGGACCTGCCAGGCAAGGAAGGCGACCTTGGTCAGCCCCGAAAGGCTGACGAACAGATAGCCGCAGCCGAACACCGCGAGCGGCGCCACCACCCATACCGCCGGGGTGCGGAACGGGCGATGGCGCCCGGGCGCGCTGATCCTCAGCACCATCACCCCCAGCGCCACCGCGACGAAGGCGAAAAGCGTTCCCGAATTGGAGAAATCGGCCAGCTGATCGACCGGAAAGATGCCGGCGAACAGCGCGCAGAACACGCCGGTCACCGCGGTCACCACATGCGGCGTATGGAAGCGCGGATGCACCCTGGCGAAAGCCGGTGGCAACAGCCCATCGCGCGCCATGACGAAGAAGATGCGCGTCTGGCCGTAGATCATCATCAGGATCACCGAAGGCAGCGCCAGCCCCGCGGCAAGGCGGATGGCGAGCGCCACCGCCGGATGGCCGATCGTCTGCATCACATAGGCGAGCGGGTCCTTGGCCTGCGCGAAGCCGCCGGCGGGATCGGCCCCCACCGCGCCGATCGCGCCGGCGGCAATCACCAGATAGAGCACGGTGCAGATCGCCAGGCTGCCGATGAGGCCGATCGGGATGTTGCGGTTGGGGTTCTCGGTTTCCTCGGCGGCGGTCGAGACCGCATCGAAGCCGACGAAGGCGAAGAAGATCGACGCCGCCGCCGCGCTCACCCCCATCCCCGAGCCGAAGAAGCCGGTGGGCATGAAGCCCGAAACCCCGTTCGGCAACGGCGGGTCGAAGCGCGCGGCATCGAACACCGCATAGGCAAAGGCGATGAACACGAACAGCGCCACCACCTTGATGATGACGAGGAACGAGGTGAAGCGCGCGCTCTCTTTCGTGCCGCGGATGAGAAGCGCGGTGCAGGCGAGTGCGATCACCACCGCCGGCAGGTTGACGACCCCCGCGGTGGGCTTGGCTTCGAGGAATTCCCTGGGGATGCCGACCCCCCAGCGCATGAGCGGCCCGGCGATGCGGCGCAGATCGATATAGGGGCCTTCTATCAGCCTTGCCGGCAGGAAAATGTGGAACTGTTCCATCAGCTTGACGAAATAGCCCGCCCAGCCGACCGAGACGGTCGAGGCGGCTATCGCATATTCGAGCACCAGCGCCCAGCCGACGGTCCACGCCGCAAGCTCGCCGAAGGTCGCATAGCTGAAGGTATAGGCCGAGCCCGAGACCGGCAGCATCGCCGCCAGTTCCGAATAGGCCAGCGCCGCCAGCCCGCAGACCACCGCGCAGATGACGAAGGAGATCATCATCGCCGGCCCGGCCTTGCTCGCCGCGACCGCCGACAGCACGAAGATGCCGGTGCCGATGATGCCGCCGATGCCCATCATGGTCAGCTGGAAGGCGCCGAGCGAGCGGTGCAGGCTTTTCCGTTCGGCGGTCGCGAGAATCGCGTCCAACGGCTTGATGCGACCCAGCATTCCCCAACCCTCGATACAAGAAAGCCGGGACGCTAGAAGATTGGGCGGCATTGGCAAGCCGGACGGTCGAGATTGCCAGGGATGACGCGGCGCGACGCGGGAGCTAGAAGGCGCCATGTCCACGACCTTCCAGCTCGATACCGCGACCAGCCGCGCGCATCCCACCCCCGCCCCGCTGCGCCGCCGCACCGTGCCCGCGCTGCGGGCGCGCAAGGTGGATGGCGTGACCACGGAGCCGATCGTCTGCCTCACCGCCTATACCGCGCGCCAGGCGCAATTGCTCGACGCGCATTGCGACCTGCTGCTCGTCGGCGATTCGCTTGGCCAGGTGATCTATGGCCTGCCGTCGAGCGTGCCGGTCACGCTCGCGATGATGGCGGCGCATGGCGCGGCGGTGGTGCGCGGCAGCTATCGCGCGGTGGTGATCGTCGATATGCCGTTCGGCAGCTATGAAGCCTCGCCCGAGCAGGCCTTCGCCAATGCCGCGCATCTCCTCAAGGAAACCGGCTGTGCCGGCGTCAAGCTCGAAGGCGGCGCGGCGATGGCGCCGACCGTCGCCTTCCTTTGCGAGCGCGGCATTCCGGTGGTCGGCCATGTCGGCCTCACCCCGCAGGCGGTGAATGCGCTTGGCGGCTATGGCGCGCGCGGGCGAAGCGAGGCCGAGGCGGCGAAGATCGTCAGCGATGCCCGTGCGCTCGACGCGGCCGGCGCCTTCGCGATCGTCGTCGAGGGCGTGGTCGAGCCGATCGCGGTTGCGGTGACCGGCGCCGCCCGCTGCCCGGTGATCGGCATCGGCGGCTCGGCGCGATGCGACGGGCAGATCCTCGTCGCCGAGGACATGCTGGGCATGTTCGAGCGGGTGCCGCGCTTCGTCAAACGCTATGGCGAGATCGCCGGGCTGATCTCCGAGGCGGCCGGGCGGTACGCGGCGGACGTGCGCGCGCGCAGCTTTCCGGGGCCGGAACAGACCTATCAGCCGAAGTGAGTGGCGCATGCTTGCTCCTCCCGCACCGCAGCCATGATCATGCAACGTCGCTTCGCCGGCCCGGCGCTGTTCGCCGGCATCTGTCTCGCGCTTGCCGGTGTCTATGGCTGGCACGAGACCGGCGCGGCCGGCGCGACGCTCAGGATGCTCTGGCTGGTGCTGCTGCTGGCGGTGCTCGAGGTGTCGCTGTCGTTCGACAATGCGGTGGTCAACGCCGCGGTGCTGACCGGCATGGCGCCGCGCTGGCGGCACCGCTTCCTCACCTGGGGTATGGCGTTCGCGGTATTCGGCACGCGGATCGCCTTTCCGCTGGTGATCGTCGGCATCACCGCCGGGTTGGGGCCGATCGATGCGGTGGCGCTATCCCTCAACGATCCGGCGCGGTACGAGGCGATCGTCGGTGCCGCGCATGGGCCGATCGCCGGCTTCGGCGGGGCGTTCCTGACGCTCGTCGGCCTCGCCTTCTTCACCGACGGGGGCAAGGAGCTGCACTGGCTCGGCTGGATCGAGCGGCACCTCACGAAGATCACCTTCGGCCGCGGCGTGGCGGTCGCGCTGGTGCTGGCGGTGGCGCTGCTCGTCGCGCGCGGGCTGCCGGCGGGCGAGGCGCGCGACTATCTCCTTGCGGCGGCGGTGGGAATCGCCGGCTTCGTCGCGGTCGAAGCGCTGACCGCGACGATGCGCGGCCGGAGCGCCGGGCCACCGCGATCGGGGCTTGGCGCTTTCCTCTATCTCAACGTGCTCGACGCCTCGTTCAGCCTCGATGGCGTCATCGGCGCCTTCGCATTGACCCGCAACATGGTGATCATCGCCATCGGCCTGTCGATCGGCGCGGTTTTCGTGCGCTCGCTGACCATGGTGATGGTCGAACGCCAGACGCTTGCCACCTATCGCTATCTCGAACATGGCGCCTTCTGGGCGATCCTTGTCCTCGGCCTCATCATGCTGCTTTCGGCGAGCGTGCCGGTGCCCGAGCCGGTGACCGCGCTGATCGGCGCGGTGCTGATCGGCGGCGGGTGGTGGAGCAGCCGGAACAAGCCCCTCAGCGGGCCTTGAACGAGACGTTCTTCACCACCGTATAGGCCTGCAAGCCCTCGATCGCGCCCTCGCGGCCATAGCCGCTGTCCTTGACCCCGCCGAACGGCGTCTCGGGGAGCGAGGCGACATAGTGGTTGATCGAGAGATTGCCGCATTCGATGCCGTCGATCAGCCGGTCGGCCTCGGCCGCGCTGTCGGTGAAGGCATAGGCGGCAAGCCCGAAAGGCAGGCTGTTGGCCATCGCGATCGCCTCGTCGAGATCGGAAAAGCGCTGGATGAGCACCAGCGGGCCGAACGGCTCCTCGTGCAGCACGCGCGCGTCGCGCGGGATGTCGGCGATCACCGTCACCGGATAGAAGCAGCCCTTGCCCACCGGCCGCTCGCCACCCGCAAGAATGCGCGCGCCGCAGGCGCGTGCATCCGCGACCAGCGCGTCGACCGCATCGACCCGGCGCGCATTGGCGAGCGGGCCGATCTCGGTCGCGGGATCGAGCCCGCTGCCCATGCGCAGGCTCGCCGCGCGTTCGGCTGCCGCCGCGACGAAGGCCTCGTAAAGGCTGTCATGGACGATCCAGCGCGTCGGCGAGATGCAGATCTGTCCGGCGTTGCGCGTCTTCATCACCGCCGCGCCCGCGCCCAGCGCCTGCGCATCGCTGCTTGCGCAGACGATCACCGGGGCATGGCCGCCCAGTTCCATCACCGCGGGCTTCATATGCGCGCCGGCGAGCGCGGCGAGATGCTTGCCCACCGGCACCGAGCCGGTGAAATGGACCATGCGCACCGAAGGATGCGCGATCAACGCCTCGGAAATCCGCGCCGGCTCGCCATAGAGAAGGTTGAGCACGCCCGCCGGCAGCCCGGCATCGATCAGCGCCTGCGCCATCTGGATCGAGCCCGCCGGCGTCTCCTCGGACGGCTTCAGGATGATCGCGCAGCCCGCGGCGAGCGCGCCGGCGATCTTGCGCGCGGGCGAGCTCACCGGGAAATTCCACGGCGAGAAGGCGGCAACGATGCCCACCGGCTCGCGCAGCACGAGATGGCGCATGCCGGGCTCGGCGGGAACCACCCGGCCATAGAGGCGCAGCGCCTCGTTCGCGTCCCATTCGAACAGCCCGGCGGCGCGCAGCACCTCGGGCAGCGATTGTGCCAGCGGCTTGCCCTGCTCCAGCGTCGAGGCATGCGCGATCGCGTCGGCACGCTCGCGCAGCAGCGCCGCCGCCCGCAGCAGGATCCGCGCGCGTTCGGCGGGCGGGGTGCTGCGCCATAGCGTGAAGCCCCGCTCGGCGGCGGCGATGGCAGCGGCGATCTCGCCCGCGCCGGCCACCGGCAACGCGCCCAGCGTGCTGCCATCGGAAGGGTTCAGCACCGGCAGGCTCGCGGCGGTGCGCCGCCATTCGCCGTCGATCAGCAGGGCCAGGTCGGGATAGGCGGTGTCAGGATAGACAGTCATCATCGGCTCGCTCGCGCGGCGAAAGGCGCCGCGCGCAGCCTGTCTGCCCGTGATCACGCCGGGCTGGCAAGCGGTTTGAAGCCGGCCAGCCCGATGCGGGACCGCGCTCAATCCCCGAAATGGACCTTCGCGCGCAAGCCGAACATCCGCGGCAGATTGGGATGCCCGCCCTCGGCGCCGATCGTGGTGTAGGCGCCATCGGGGAACAGGATGTGATGCTCGTTGGTGACATTGGTCATGAAGAAGGACAGGTCGAGCGGCCTGCCGAACACGCCCTTCCAGTCGACGTTGATGTTGAGATCGTCGGTCGCCGGGATTTCATAGAGATAGGGCGAGGTGATCGGTGCGACCGCGCGGTTGGCATCGGTATGGGTGAAGGTCGCGCCCAGCGAGACCTCGCCATAGCTGCGATCGAGCGGCAGCGTGTAGGTGCCGGTCAGCGTCACCTTGTTCTTCGGCGAGAGTTCGAGCGGCCCGCCAACCTGCGCCGCAGCGGTCAGCGAGGAGAAATAGACCGGCGGGGCGGGGGGATTGAACGATTCGAGCTTGGTGTTCAGATAGGCGTAGCTGAGATCGAGATGGAAGCCCTCGAACGGGCGGATCGCCGCATCGACCTCGGCGCCAAAGATGCGCGACTTGCCGGCGTTGAGGATCAGCTGCTGCGGCGGCACGACCCCGGCATAGGCCGGCGCGATCACCGCATTCACCGAGAGTTGCTGGGCGGTGAAATTGTTGTAGAAGGCAGCGAAGTTGAAGAAGCCAGGCATCGCGCCGTGCCAGCTGAACTTCGAACCGGCCTCGTAGGTGTCGACCTTTTCCGGCCCCCAGCTCGGGAAGCCGAGATTGTTGGGGTTGATCCCGCCCTCCCGATAGCCACGCGCCCATTTGGCATAGACCATGGCATCATGGGAAATGTCATATTGCGCGTTGAGCAGCCATGTTGGCCGTCCGGTGCTTTGGGTCGTTTCGATGAAGCACCCCGGCGACAGCGAATTGGCGACCATCTTGTTGGGATAGGCGAGAATGTTCTGGCAGTAATAGGTACCGCCAGTGCCCGTGGCATTGGGGATGCCGTCGGTGTTGATATCGTCGTCCTTGAGGTAATCATGGGTGTAGCGGATGCCGCCGGTCAGGATCAGACGGTCGGTCAGCTTGTAGTCGATCTGGGCATAGATGCCCTTGTCGTTGAAGTAATCCTTGATGCTGTAGTCCGAAACGGTCCCGAATCCGAGCGGGTTGCTGCACTGAAGCGCCACCGCATTCGGACAATTGGCGAAAATCGAGGCAGCGCCCGAACTGTAACCAAGCGGGTTGCTGAGTTCGAGATAAAGACCCGCTTGCCAATGCAGCCGGTCATTGGCCGTGCGGCCCTGCAACTGGAATTCCTCGGTGAAGGTCGATTCGGCGGCGTTGTAGCCCGAAGGACCGGGATCAAGCTGGATCGTCGGTACCGGGATCGTGTAGCCGGGAGCGGGGTTCAACTGAAGATTGGTGCCCCACAGGCTGAACGAGGACGCTTCATAATATTCGGCATAGGAGATGATGTTCTTGACCGTGAGGGTGTCTGACTCCTTCCAGGTCGTCGTATTGATCACCTGCCACTGCGTCACCCGCTCATAGGGATGGGGATCGGTGCTGTTGACCGTGTAGAAATTGCCGCCATTGGCCTTCTGCTGGGCGATCTGGTTGCAGGCGGCCGGACCGGTGATGGTGGTAAGGCCAAGCAGCGGCTGGCTGGGATTGCTGCCATTGTTGCAAACCAGCAGATTGGGCACCACCCCGTTGTCGTTCGAACGGCTGTAGCTGAAGATCGTGTAGTTTTCGAGGTTCGGGGTCAGATCGCCGACCATGCTGAGGCGACCGGCGAAATAATTGGTATTGCCGAACTTGTCCGGCCCGATCCCCGAGACATTGTTGAGATAGCCGTCACGCTGGTTCCAGTCGAAGGCACCGCGAACACGGAAGTTGTCGGAAAGCGGAACGTTGAGCATGCCCTGGACGCGGTGCATGTTGTAATCGCCAACCGAACCTTCGAGCGAGCCCTGGAACTTGTCCGTCGGCTTGGCCGGCACCAGCAGGATCGCGCCGCCGGTGGTGTTGCGCCCGAACAGCGTGCCCTGCGGCCCTTTGAGCACCTGCACATCCTGGAGGTCGAACATGCTGCCAGGGCCGGCGCCATTGCCCGAAGTGGTGCCGCCATTGGCGCGCGGGGCGACGACATCGGCGAAATAGACCGCAACCGACGGTGCGGTCTTGCCCTCCTGCGTGAAGCCGCGGATCGAGAAGCTGCTCTTTTCCGGGCCGAAATTGGCATTCGACGACAGCGACGGCACATAGATCGCCAGATCGGTCGCGTTGTAGATGTCGCGCTTGGTGAGCGCATCCTGGCTGAGCACGGTGATCGAGATCGGAACGTCCTGCAACCGCTCCTCGGTGCGGCGGGCGGTGACGATGATGTCGCCGGCGTTGCTGTCTGCTGCGCCCGCCTTGGCCTCGGCCGGCGCGGGCGTTGTCTGGGCGAGCGCGGGTGCCGCGGCGGCGGCGAGGATCATCGTCGTGTCGAGCAACAGGCCAACGCGTAGCGTGGATGCCATCATATATCCCTTCCCTGGAAATCGCGGACTGCTCTTCGACAGCTCCTGTCATCCAAGCTTTCAGAAAACCGCCGTCTTCGCAACGGCAAATTGCAAACGCGCGGGTATCATAACGCTCCGCCGGCGGGCCGGCGCGGAATGGACCGCCGCGCGCGCCGCACGCCTTGCTGCCATCGGCCGGCACCGCTTCGCACCGGCGGTATTGTCCGGCCGCGCCGCTTGCCGTCCGGGCACAGTGTCCTGGCGCCTGCGGGCAAAGGTCGATTTGCGCTGGCCATCGTCCGGCACGCGGCCGATAGTTCCGGCGCAAAGGCAAGAGGCGGCGCCGATGTGGGACGAGCAGGACGGGTTGCGCTGGCGGATTGTGGCGCCCTTCGGCGTCGAGATCGACGCCGATCTCGCTCAGCCGCTGGCGC
Source organism: Sphingomonadales bacterium (assembly GCA_028870315.1). Classification (GTDB taxonomy): domain Bacteria; phylum Pseudomonadota; class Alphaproteobacteria; order Sphingomonadales; family Sphingomonadaceae; genus Novosphingobium. Next base: position 41,128 of record JAGWPW010000056.1, read on the forward strand.
CTGCGGCGGCCGGGCGCCTTTGCGCGTTGTTTGCCGGCCATGGGCTGGTCCTCGCGCGCCGCCAGCGGCTCGACCGTGCCCGCCATGAAGCGCTGCTCACGCTGCTCGGCCCGATCATCGCCCATCGCGAGGGCGAGGCGGGCTTCATCACCAGCCATGGCGATGCCGGCGGCGCGGGCTCGGAACTCGCCTTCCATGCCGATGCCGCCTATACCGAGACGCCGTTTGCCGCATTGTCGCTGCACGCGGTCGATGTGGTCGATGGCGCCTCCTCGACCCGCTTTGTCGATGCCGCAGCCGCGCTCGATCGGCTGGCGCCCGAATGGCAGGCGCTGCTCGCCCGGCACGCGGCCGAAATGCTGCCCGGTGCGCTCGACAACCTCGGTGCCCGGCTGTGCGAGGATCCGCGCCATCGCCACGCGCCGGCAATCCGCCGCCTGCCCGCGATCCGCAGGCACCCGGCGAGCGGGCGCGCCTGTCTCGCGGTCAGCGCGATGCATACCGCCGGGCTTGCCGGGCTCGACGATGGCGCGAGCCATGAGGCGCTCGCCGCGGTGTTCGCCACGCTTTACGCGCCTGCGCATATCCATGAACATGTCTGGCATGGTGGCGATCTGCTGATCTGGGACAATATCCGCCTTCAGCACGCGCGCGGCTCGCTGGTGGGCAAGGGGCGGCGCATTCTCCAGCGGGTGATCGTGGGCGAACACGCGCATGCCACGCCGCATATCCGCGCGGCCTGATAACGCTGCACCGGATTTGCAAGCCTGGCGCAGTTATGCGACAGAGGCTCTCATAACCCGGCTCATGGAATGGTCATGCCCGCCCTGCTCCCGACGCTTGCCAGCCACTACCATCCTCTGCTTTCGCTGTACGCCGGGCTCGGCATCATCGCGCTGAGCCTGCTTGCCCGCGCGGCATTCCGGCTGGTGCCGGTGATGCGCGAAGCACAGGATCTCAACGCGGCGACCTTTCGCGAAAAGATGACCAGGCCCCATTACGCGGCGAACCAGGCGTGGAACCGGCGGTGGTCGCTCCTTTTCCTGGTGGTGATCTTCGGCGGCATCCTGCCCTTCTGCCTCACCGCGGCGCCGCAGCCATGGTGGCGGCTGCCGCGCGATGGCTTCGTGATCCTGATGGTCTATGATTTCGTCTATTACCTCACCCACCGCTTCGTGTTCCACGACAGCGCCGGGATAAAAGGCCCGCTGATGTGGATGCACGCGGTGCATCACCGCCAGCACAACCCGTGCCGCTGGGATGCAAGCTATATCCACCCGCTCGAAGTGGCGATCGGGCTGGGGCTCTATGTCCTGACGATCTTCGTGCTGGCGCGCGTGCTCGGCGCATTCCAGGTGCCGACGATCGTCCTCACCTGGTTCGCCTTCACCGAAATCAACCTTCACAATCACGATCTGTGGGAGGTCGATCGTTTTCCGTTCCGCACCATGGCAACCATGGCGCGGATGCACCACAACCATCACGCGAGCTTTACCGGCGGCAATTACGCAACGATCTCGCTGCTTTACGACTGGATGTTCGGCACGCTCGACCATGGCGACGGCGCGGTGAAGCGCCACCGTGCGCCGGCGCGCCCCGGCTGAGTGCTCGCGCGCATCCGCCCCGCGCGCATCGAGGACGCAGCCGCGATCGCGGCGATCTATGCCCATCACGTTCGCCATGGCACCGCAAGCTTCGACGAGGTCCCGCGCTCGCTCGCCGAGACCGAGGCGAAGATCGCCGAATGCGAAGCGCAAGGCTGGCCGTTCCTCGTCGCCGAACACGGACAGGATCTCGTCGGCTATAGCTATGCGATGCGGTTTCGCGATCGGGCCGCCTATGCGTTCACCTGCGAGAACGCGATCTATCTCCACCCCGACTGGCTCGGCCGCGGCATCGGCACCCTGCTGCTTTGCGAGCTTGTCGCCTGCGCGCGTTCCTGCGGCTTTCGCCAGATGATCGCGGTGATCGGCGGCGCCGGGCCGGCGTCGGCCGCGCTGCATGCCAAATGCGGGTTTCGCGAGGCGGGTCGGCTGAAGGCGGTCGGCTATAAATTCGGCCGCTGGCTCGATACGATCTACATGCAGATCGCGCTCGACGCGCCCGAGGCCTGAACCACCGGCGATGCGGCAGGCTTGTCTCCCATCGCCGCCTGCCAAAAAGCGGTATCCTCTTTTTGACGCGATGGTCTAAAGCATCGCATGTGCAGCCGCACGAACCGGAGCGCCGATCGAGACGACATGGCCAGCAGCCTTTCCGCCAGATCCCGCAGCTTCACCGGCCCGCGCCCGGCAGCGAGCGCACGGCAGGTGCGCCGTGGACGCCCGCCTCTGGAAGCGGCGCCGCGCCGCCAGCGCATTCTCGATGCCGCCGCCGAGCTGTTCTTCCGCCATGGCTATGACGGCACCACGCTCGATGCCGTCGCCCGCGCCGGGGGGGTGACGAAACGGGCGATCTACGAGCTGGTCGGCGACAAGCTGGCGCTGTTTCGAGCGGTCTGCAAACATACCTTCGCGCATCGCGAGGCGTTCCGCCCGCAACTGCCCGCCCGCGCCGAGGAGTTGCCGGCGCGGCTGGAGGAAATCGCGGCGCGGCTGGTCGCGCATTCGCTTTCGGACGGTATCCTCAATGTCGCGCGCGCCATGGTGATCGAGGGCATCCGCTTCCCCGAACTCGCGCTCGACGTCATCGACGCCGGCAAGCGCCAGCTGATCGACGACATTCTGTCGCATTATTTCGCCGATCTGGCGAAATGCCATTTCGTCGGCGCGCTCGATCCGGTTGAGGCATCGGAGCTGTTCTACGATCTTGCCGTCGGCAACCGCGGCTTCCGCAAGGCGATGGGCTATCGCGAGCCGACCCCCGACGCGGCGATGATCCGCGGGCGAATCAAGGTCTTCATCACCGGCTACCTCGCGCCGCTCACCCGCTCGGCCTGAGTGCCGCCGGGCGGGGCGGACCAGGTCCGCTCCACCCGGCGATTGCTTAGCTGAACGGCCGCAGCGTCAGGCGGATCCAGAGCTCGCGGCCCGGATCCATGTAGCACGAACCCTCGTCGGTGCCGGCAGGGCCGGCGGTGGTGCCGCCGGTGAATTCGCCGCCGAGCAGGCCGTTGGCGGTGTTCGACGAACTGCAATTGCCCGCGGTATATTCGCCGGTGATGTTCTTGCCGATCAGCGCCAGTTCCCAGCGCCGGTCATTGGCCGCGAGCGTCACCCCAAGGTCGGCCTTGATGAAGGCGCTTTGATAATAGGCGGGCAGCGGCTCGAGCGCGGTCAGATAGCGGCTGGTGAAATGATTGGCCTCGGAAAAGGTCAGCGTCATGCTGTTGCCCACCGGCAGCGCGTAGTTGAAGCCGAGATTGACCTGCCAGTCGGGCGCGCGGATCAGCGGCGATCCGGTGAGGCCCTGCGCGAAGTAATTGCCGGTGACGCCCTTCACCACGATCGATCCCGCCGACGCCGGCGTCGGCGTGCCCGGCGAGGCGACGAAGGGGGTGAATTCCTGGTTGCAGCCGGCCTGAACCGTCTGGCCGCCATAGCAGGGCACGCCGTTGAGATCGGTGAAGCGGGCGTGGGTATAGGCAAGATTGGCGGTGATCGTCAGCCCCTTGACCTGTTCAGGCTGGTAATCGACATCGGCTTCCAGCCCGTAGACCTTGGCCTTGCCGGCGTTGATCGTGGTGATGACCGGGGTGGAACCAACGGTCGGGATGATCGAGCCGACCTGCAGGCCGGTATAGACATAATAGAAGCCGGACATGTCGAAATGCAGTTGCCGGTCCGCGGTCCGGCCCTTCAGCCCAAGCTCGCCGCCCTGCACCTTTTCATCGCCGAAGCTGTTGTCGAGATAGCGGCACGGATTGGCGGTGCCATAGGCGCAACCGGCGGTGACGATGAGCGACTGGGGTGTGGCGATGCTGAACGAGCCCGATTTGTTGCCCTGCTTGTAGGAGGCGAACAGGGTCATGTTTTCATCGGGCTTGTAGGTCAGCGTCACTTCGGGCGAAACCGGCGAGGAGTGGATGCGCGGCGTTACCACCGGCACCACCTCGGTCTGCGCCGCATAGGCGGGATTGATCTGGGCGCCGCCCGGCGCAAAGACATAGCCAAGCTGGTCGAGCGAGGGATAGAGCAGCGGCGTCTGCACCCGCGTCTCGTCGGTCCAGCGCGCGCCGGCGGCAAGTTCGAGCCTGGGTGTGATCTTGTAGCGAAGCTGCCCGAACAGCGAGTAGCTGTCGATGGTGAACTGGTTCAATCCATCCTGGATCGGGCCGTTGGCGAAGGCGGCGTTGATCGCTTCATTGCCAAGGATCGTCACGCGGTCCGACACCTTGCCGTGCTGGTAGAAGCCACCGACGGTGAAGTTGAACGGGGTTGCGTAATCGCTGTTCAGCCGCACTTCCTCGGTGATGTCGTCGCGGCGGAAATTGGGGTTGTTGGCGGCGATCAGCGGCCCGGCCGCCTGCGAGGCGGACGCATTGAACACGCTGTTCTCGCGCAGGATGTAAAGGCCGGTCACCGAAGTGGCGGTAAGGTTGGGGCTGAAATGATAGTTCATTTCCAGCGAGCCGTAATACTGGTTCGAATCGACGTAGGATTCACCGCCATTGGGCAATCCGCCGTAGAAATCGGCCGGGTTCATATCGACGACATAGCCGACCCGGTTCTTCTGGCAGCTGAGATTGGGGTTGAGGAAGGGAATGCCGTAAGGCGCGCCGGTGCCGTCAGGGCAATAGGTCACCTCGTAGTTTTCGGCATTGTCATGGAAATCATGGACGAGATTGACCTTGAGCCGGGCATCGAAATTGCCCGAATTATACAGCACCGTGCCGCGGATCTGGTAGTCGTCGCCATAACCCATGCGATTGTGCTGCGGGGTCAGGCCGCCCAGTGCCGGGATGCCGATGGCGTTGTTGTAGTAATAGCCGTCGGTCGCCTCGTACATGCCAGCAAGCCGCACCTTGAGCCCGTCGGCGATCGGCCCCGAGATGATCAGTTCGCCGCGCTTGGTATGCGCCTCGCCCTCATAGCCGAACGAGCCGATCACCTCGGTCTTGTCGGTCGGATCGGCGGTGCGCAGCGAGATCACTCCGCCCGGGCTCGACTTGCCATAGAACAGCGACTGCGGCCCCTTGAGCACCTCGACCTGGCCGATGTCGAACATGCCCGAGGAATAGGCGAGCCCCTGCCCGAGCGAGAGCCCGTCGATATTGAGCGAAACCGACTGGTCGATGCCAGGATCGAAGCTGGTCGTGCCGACCCCGCGAATGCTGACCTGCTGGCCGATCGACAGAACGGTTGTGCCGATCATCAGCCCCGGCGTGATCTCGGTCAGATCCTTGAGGTCCACGGTCTGACGCTGCGCCAATTCGCTGCCGGTGACGACCTGCTCGATCACCGGGACGTTGAGCAGCGATTCCTGGCGCTTGCGCGCGGTAACGATGATCTCGCCGTTGTCGAAGCCGGTCGCCGCCTGCGGCGGCGCGGGCGCATCGGCGGGCGGCGGCTGGTCCGCATCGGACCGGGCGCTTGCCGATTGCCCATAAGCCAGAATCGCCAGCGCCGATGCGGCACTGGCCAGAACGCGAAGGTGCCGCGTGCTCGCCATGCTTGCTCTCCCTGTTGCCGGGCCGGAATTCCGGCTAAATCTCCCCTGCTGCCCGACGGCAACTTTTTTGGAGACCGGTGAGTTTTTTTATGAACCCGCCACCGCGCATGTCAATAAGCTCACAGGCGATGGCCGACGACCGCGCGCCGGGGAGCAAAAACAATTGCCTGCGCAGGCTTGTCCTGTGCCAAGGAACAGCGGAAACAGAGGAGCGTTGCACCAGACGCGTGCGCCACAGGAGGAGCCGTCCGAATGGCCGAAGCCGATAGCCATCCCGCCAACCCCGACAAGGGTCATGACGTCGTGGGCGAAGGCCATTACGTCAATCGCACCGGCTGGCTGCGCGCCGCGGTTCTGGGCGCCAATGACGGGCTGCTGTCGACCGGCAGCCTGATGGCCGGGGTCGCCGCGGCGGCGATCGCGCCTTCGCAGCTGATGCTCACCGGTGTTGCCGGCGTCGTGGCCGGCGCGATGTCGATGGCGGCTGGCGAATTCGTCTCGGTATCGAGTCAGGCCGACAGCGAGCGCGCCGACCGCTACCGCGAGGCGACCGCGCTGCGCGAAAATCCGCATGGTGAACTCGGCGAACTGGCCGAAATCTACAAGCAGCGCGGGCTGGACCACGGTCTCGCGCATGAGGTGGCACGGCAGCTATCTGAAAATGACGCGCTCGATGCGCATATGCGCGACGAGCTCGGCGTCACCGAAACCGGCAGCGCGCGGCCGTTCGAAGCGGCGATCGCCTCGGCGGCGGCCTTCGTCAGCGGCGGGATGGCGCCGCTCGCGGTCGCCTGGTTCCTGCCGGGTCCGCATGTGCTGGTCGCAATCGCCACCGTCACCGTGGTCATGCTCGCCATTCTCGGCGCGGCGGGCGCGAAGGCGGGTGGCGCGCCGATCCTGCGGGGCACGCTGCGGGTCATCGTCTTCGGTGCGATTGCCATGGGGGTGACGACGCTGGTCGGACTTCAGTTCCACGCCCACGGCTGATCGGGCGATTCAGCCCGGCACGATCAGCACACTGCACGGCGGCCGGGTCAGCATCGAGCGGCTTACCGAGCCTTCGAACCAGCGGGCGATCATCCCGCGGCCGGTGTGCCCCAGCACGAGAAGATCATAGCCGGACCGGCGCGCCTGCGCATGGATTTCAGCCGCCGGATCGCCCTCGGCTATGGTGAAGCCGGCATCGATTCCCTGCGCCTCAAGCGCCGCGACAGCGTCCTTGAGCGTCGCTTCGAGGCTGCGGCGTTCCATCCCCCACAAATCGATGCCAAAGCCTTCGGCGAGCGCATTGAAGCCGCTGGTGGCGATGATTCCCAACAGGCACAGGCGCGCGCCGCACAGCCGCGCCAGCTCGGCGCTGGCGTTGAGCGCCGCCTGCCCCGAGGGCGTGCCATCGAAGGCCAGCAGAATTTTCCTGTACATGCCCCCGCCCTGCCCGGTTCTATTGCTGACAGGCGGAATAATCGCCCGACCGGCAGGCAGCAACCGCGCGGCGCCATTCGGCCATCGCCTGGTCGTAATTGCTGCGGCTTTGCTGATAGGTCGCCATGTCCTGGCGATTGTACTGCCGGTTTGCCTGCCAGCCCTGCGCATAGCGGGCATCGCGCGCGCGGGTCGTCGCATCCTCGTGCATGTTCAGGCGGCGCACGATCGCCCGGTCGCGCGCGCGCGCGGCCGAATCTTTCATGGCTGGATCATGCGGATCGTCGGCGAAAGCACTGACGGGGACGAGCGCGCAAAGCAGAGCCGCGCAAACCATTGGTCGAACCCGCATCCCGTATCTCCCGTTTCGCGCAGCAACCGCTTTAGCCGCATCACGCAGCATTCCGCAAATCGGTTGCGAAATCGTTCTCGTCGCCCGGCGCATCGCGGGGGCAGACGGGCGCGTGCTTCTAGTCCCGCTTGCGCGCGGCAGCCCCGACGGCGAGCGGATCGGCGAGCGGCGCCGAGGCGCCGAGCATCGGCCCCACCACCTCGATGACATGGCCTTCGGGATCGCAGATCACCGCGGCCCGGACACCGTGTTCGGGCCGGTCCTCGCCCGCGCGCAGCACGCGCCCGCCCGCCGCAACAGCGCCTGCGAGCAGCGCCTCGACATCGGCGACGTTGAAGGCAAGCCAGCATTCGCCCGGCCAGGCAGGCAGTGGCGGGGCCGGCGCCTCGGGAAACTGGCTGAGGATGAGCATATGGTCGCGGCTGTCACCACTCACCGAAAACCACGCCTGGCGCTGATGGACATCGCCCTCGCCGCCCTCGTTGCGCGCGACAAGGCGAAGACCGATCGCCCGATAGAAAGCCTCCGCCGCGCCGAGATCGGCAACGACAAGCTTGGTGGCGTGGAAACCGACGATCATCGCTGCTTCTCCTTTCGTGCCGTATCGAGCAGCCGCCGTGCGGCGACAACACAGGGCGCCAGCCGTTCGCGCGGGCCGACGCCCGCTTCGGCGAGCGCACGCCGCGGAATTTCGAGCGAGACGGTGACGTCTTCGGGCAGCAGCGCGATGAATCCGGCAAGCGGCAGTTCGCCCTCGCCCGGCACCATGCGCTCATACATCGCTTCCTCGATATAGGTCGAAAAACGCGGCGCGAGCGGCGCATCGCAAAGCTGGACATAGCCGATCTGCGCGGGGTCGAGCGCGGCGAAATCGGCAAGGCTGTTGCCCAGGCGGAAGAAATGCATGGCATCGATCAGCAGCGTGAAGGCGGGATGCGCGACCGCCGCGAGCAGTTCCTTTGCGGCGGCGACCGAGGCGATCGGCCCGAGCGAGCCCATCTCGCCGCTGACCACAAGACCGCGCTCGACGGCAAGCGCGGTGAAGCGCGCGAAGGCCGCGGCGGTCGCGCCCATGTCCTTGTCGAGGCTGACGAGGTTGATCCGCTGCCCGCCAAGTTCGTGAACCAGATCGAGGTCGCGCGCGAAGCGTTCGATCGGCTGGCCGGGGACATGCGCGAAGCCTTCGAACAGCGCGAAGGCAACCCCCGTCGCGCGCGCCGCGGCCATGCAGTCGCGGCGCAGCGCGGGATCGTCCCTCAACGACCAGCCGCGATAGCCATGCGGATTGTAGTTGCCGGTCGGCGCGAGCGACAGCGCGACGCTGGTGCAGGCGAGCGAGGCGGCAAGTCCGATGAATTCGACCGGCGGCATGGCGAACACCGAAAGCCGGTCGATGCCGAGCGGTGGCTCCCTGCCTGCGACCATGCCCTCACCCCCCTTCCCCCGCGACTATCGCGAGGCGCGCCGCGTGGCGCAATCGCCTCAGCGATCGGCGGCGCGGCAAAAGGCGTAAACCGCAACCCGCGACAGCGTGGCAAGGCGGCGGGTTCCCGGCGCGCCGCCCGGAATTGCCGCCGCATCGGCCGCGATCGCCGCGCAAAATCGCGAATCGAGCGCATCGCGCAATTCCGCCGCCTCCTCAAAGCCGACGCGAATGACGCGCAATCGCTTGCGATGCGCCCAGCGATCGAGCGCGCCGTCGGCTGGGTCGGCGATGAGGAAACAGACCCGCCGGCCGGAAAGATCACCGACCCCGCCCGCGCGCGCCGACGCGTAAAGCGCGACCATGCGCCGCGCAAGCGGCTCGTGGCTGCGGGTCCAGCCGTGCAGCCCTGCCGCTGCCGCCTCGGCAAGGCTCAGCACCGCGAGATCGTCGCCGCGCGCGGCGCGCAGGTCGTCCGTCGTGCGATAGGGATGGAAGGCAAAGCCGATACCCCGCGCGCCGGCCTCGGCGCGGCACAGCGCGACCGCCGCCCCCTGCCATGCGCCGTCCGCGCCGCGCAGCGCGATCCCCGGCGCCTCGACCGCGCCGCAGCGCAGCAGCAGCGCCGAGGCGAGCGCCAGCCCGGCGGTCACGGCGCCGGGCGGTTATAGGCGGGCAGCGTCGCGGGCAGCGGATTGAAACCGGCTGGCGGCGCGCGACGCCGGCCGAGCCGCAGATCCTCGGGCGTCATGCCGAGCGCAGCGCAACCCTTCGCACCGAAATGCGGCAGGGCGGCCACCACATCCTCGGGGATCGCCGCATAACCCGCAGGCAGGATCGGCGCGGCGCCGCTCAGCCGCGCCGGGTCGAAGCCGGCGAGCAGGCTGTCGGTGATGGCCGAATTGATGTCGCGCGGACCAAGGTATTTCTGGTGGAAGCCGGCGGGCGCGAAGGCGTTGAAGGCGGCGCTGTCGCCCTGTTCGAGCGCCTCTTTCTCCTCGGGCAGGCTGGCGAGCGGCATGAGTCCGAATACATCCTCGATGGTCTCGATCACCGCATTGTGATCGCCTTCACCATGCGCGATCGCATGCGCGCGGGCATAGGGCGAGATCAGCAGCAACGGCACCCGCACCCCGCGCGAAAGCGGCAGCCCGTCCGGCCCCCACGAAAGGATGCGCGGCGGCACATGGTCGTAAAAGCCATCGGATTCGTCATAGGTGATGATGATCGCGCTCTGCGCCCACAGCGCGGGGCGCGCGGCGATGGCGTTGATCACGCGCGCGGCCATCGCCTCGCTGATCTGGTGGTCCGAATAGGCGGGATGATCGTCATCGCCCGCCTTGCCCATGGTGATCGCTTTGACGTCATCGCGGGTCAGCGCGCGCGGGAAGGCGGGGTTCTCGATCGGCGGCTTCAGGCCGGCGATATTGGCAAAGCCGCCGCGGATATAGATGATGCCGCCGCCCTGCGGCAGCTTTCCGGCGGCGATGTCGGCAAAGAAATCGCCCTCGCCGCGCAGCGCCGGCAGGCTGTTCGCATTATCCGCCAGATAGCCGAAATATTGCGGTCCCTGGTGATGCGCGACGTAATGGTCGTGGGTGGCAACCCCCGGCGGATCGCCCGGCTCGTGGTCATAGCCGTTCTGGTACCAGCGCCAGGCGACCGCGCCATGGCCGCTGGCGGCGATTGCGGCGATATCGCGGCGGATGTCGGCCTCATTGGCAGCCGGGTGGCGATCGCCCGCGAGGATATGCGCGATATCGGCGCCCATCGCGGTCAGCGGCACGCTGGCGAAGGTGAGATTGGCAGCGATGTTGAACGACCCGCCGCGCGCGCCATAATTCTCGTGCGGCGAAGCGGGATCGCGCAGGCCATCGGGATTGGGATCGAACTGCGAGCCCCAGAAGGGGTTGGGGTCCGAGGTGAGCGGCACGCCGGCGGTCGTCCCCTGCCCGGCATAGGCTTGCGCCTCGACAACCCCGCGCATTGCACCGGTCTCGCCGCTGGCGCCATGCTTCACCCATTGCGTTTCGCCCGCCTGGCCGGCGATCATGGCGATGGCATTGGGCGTCGAAGGCGTGTCCTCGGTCGCGAAAATCCGGTCGAACAGGGTGAAGCGGCTGGCATAGCGCCAGAAGAAGGGAATGGTGTCGCAATCGATATAGGACATCACCAGATTGGCGCGCTGGCGCCCGGCAGCGATCTCCCCCGGCGATTTGACCGGGCCGGTGTGGCCATCGAACTCGACCTGCGCGAAGCCATCCATCCGTGGCATCGCGTCGCGCACGTCGAGTTTGCGGGCGAGCGCCTCATGGCCGTGATCGACGCTGTCCATCACCGTCGCGTTCTGTTCGGGACCGAGCCGGAAGGGCTGGACCTCGCGCATCGTGCCGGCGGCGTCGCGATAATGCTGGACAAAGCCCGGCGTCGCCCCGGCCGCGCGCGCGGTGCCGCGGTTCGAAAACAGGCCGTCGGCACCCGGAAAGCTGCCATATTCGTGATCGAAGCTCTCGTTCTCGTTGAAGATCACGAAGACATAGCGGATGCGCTGCCGCAGCAGCGCGATCAGCGCGGCGCGATCGAGCCGTGGCTCATGCGCCGCATCGATCACCATCGGCGTGATCGCGCGATCGCGGGCGGGCGGTTGCAGGGTGACCGTATCGGCGGGCACATCGGCAAGCGCGGCCGAAGCGATTGCCCCGGCGAGCAGCGCTGGCAGCAAACCCGCGTTGCGCATGGCTCTCCCTCTCCCCCGTTCCGTCGCCGCTCGCGCTCGCTATCGTCGCGTCATGACGAAGGTGTGTCAGGATGCGCGCGCCGCGCAAGCGCTGGTGAGCATGCCCGGTGAACCGGGCGTTGTCAGAACTTCCTGCCGACCTTCAAGCCGAATTCGCGCGGCAGTGTCGGATAGGCGCGGGCGAATTGCGCGCAGGTGGAAGGGATACAGGTCGTGTTGAGGCTGAGGATGCCGCGTTCGTCGAAGGCGTTGGTGACATAGGCCTCCCAGTGCCACAGCCCGAGCTGCTCCCCGAGCGAGAAATCGACCGTGGTGAAGCCGGCGGTCTGGAACGGCACCGGGGTTGCCGGTTGCGGCTGCACGAAATAGGCATCGGTGCCCGACTGGTGGTTGACCGAAGCCTGGAGATAGGGCTTGGCGCCTTTCCATTCCCAGTGATAGCGCGCGGTGAGATTGCCCTTGAACTGCGGCTGCACCGGCAGCCGCGTCCCCGACGGAATATAGATGCCCAGCGCGCAATTGGGATTGCCGGTGGTGTCGATATTGCAGAAATCGGTCTTGGTGCGCGCATCGGTATAGGCCGCCGATCCCGAGAAGGTCAGGTGATCGAGTGCGAGGTTGAAATCGCCCTCGACCCCGCGCGAATTTGCCCGGCCGACGTTGTAGATGCTGAGCACGCCGTTCGAATTCGGCGTCGTCAGGCTGATCTGCACATTGTGCCATTCCTCGTCGAACAGCGCGAGGTTGACGGTCAGCTTGCGGTCGAACCACTGCGTCTTTGTCCCGATTTCGTAATTGATGATCGTGTCGGGGCTGTAGGGGTTTACCTGGGGCAGCCGGTTGATGCCGCCGGGACGATAGCCGGTCGAATAGGTGGCATAGACGAGCTTGGTCGGGTCGATCTTGTAGGTCAGGGTGAGGCGGTGGGTTTCGCCCGATTCATCGGCGATCTTGTAATATTGCGCGCAAGGCAGGTTGGGATCGGCGCTCACCGGGCAGTTCGCCAACCGGCCGGCGGTTCCCGAGAAGCCCTGCGATGAGTTCTTGGCGATGAACAGCCGCAGCCCCGCCTCGAAGGTCAGATTGTCGAGAATGTCATAGGCAGCGTCGGCGAAGGCGGCGTAATCGCGATCGACGCGAAATTCGCGCGAGCAGAAGATGTCGCTGTCCTGTCCCTGATACTGGCAGCGCGGCACCGGCACGCTGCCATCGCCGGTGACGAAATTGGGGATGTAATAGTCGGCGGAAATGCGGTCGGTCTGGCGCTGCATGAACAGCCCCGCGGTCAGCCGGAACGGTTCGCTTGCCGGCGAGGACATGCGAAGCTCGTGCGAGACCTTCGTGTAATGATGGTGGACGTGATAGACCTGGCTCGGATCGACGTTCTGGCCATTGGCGTTGTAGAAGCTGGTGTAGGCCGGCCCCAGCGATTCAAAATAGCTGACCGTGTAGCCCGAATAATCCTGCTCGGTATCGACCTCGCGGTCGAAATAGCCGCCGGCATAGGTCACGTCCCAGTTGCCCAGCTTGCCATGGACGGTCAGCGCCGCCTGCACCCAGGAATCGTCGTTGTGCTCGGGCGTATAGTCCTGGACCCTGAGGTCGCCCGCCGGCGGATAGAGCGGATCATTGCCCGTCAGCGGCCCGTAGAGGAAGGTGCCATGCGCGCGCTGGTCCTGGTAGATCACGCTTGGCGTCACCGTCCAGCTGTCGTCGAGATCGATGCCGAGCGCAGCGCGCCCGCCATAGGTCTCGGTATCGTTGAAGTTCTTCTTCACATAAGGGGCGTTGCTGACCGCGACCGTGGTCGCATTGCCGTTGACGTCGAGCGCCGGATAGGCACGGGTGCCGGGGATATTGCTGATATAGCCGCCGTCGCGCTCGTAGAAGGCCGAGGCGCGGAACGCCAGCCAGTCGTTGATCGGAATATTGACGAAGCCGTCCAAATTCGTCCCGAAGGAGTTCGAACCCTTGCCGAAGGTCGTGCCCGAGGCATCGACCCCGGCCTCGAACTTGTGCGTCGGCTGGTTGGTGATGAGCCGCAAGGTGCCCGACAGCGAACTCGCCCCGAACAAGGTCCCCTGCGGCCCGGCCAGCGCCTCGATGCGGCTCATGTCGTAGAGATGGACATCGACCGCGCCGCCGATCGTGGTCAGCGGCACCTCGTCGAGGAACAGCGCGCTTGTCGGTTGCGAGCCGGCGAAGGCGCCGTTGTAATCGCTGCCCGAGGTGATGCCGCGGAAATAGATCTGCGCCTGGCTTGGCCCATAGGACTGGAACGAGACGCTGGGCAGCAGCTTGGCGTAATCGTCGAAATTCTCGACCTCATGCTGTTCGAGCTTGGCCGCGGTCAGCGCCTGGATGCTGATCGGAACCTTCTCAATATTCTCCTCGCGCTTGTTCGCGGTGACGACGATTTCGGAACTGTTGGCGGCGCTCGCATCGGTGGCGGCGGGCGGGGCCTGCTGCGCGAGTGCCGAAGTTCCTGAAAGCGCCGTGCCCGAAAGCAGCGCCGCCATCGCGCCCGCCTGCCAAAACCCGATGCCGCGCGTTGCGAACCCCTTGCGCATTTCGTCTTGCCCCCCTGAAAATTTGCTCCCTCAACCAGCATACTGCGCGGCCGCCAGGATTTATGCAAGCCGCTTGCTGCACTGCAACAACGCTTGCCCCCACGTTGTTTCCTTCGGGCCACAGCCGCGGTTTGGACCGCCCGGCAAAAAGCGCTAGCAAGCGGCATGTCCCGCGATGCGCTCGACGCCCGGCTTGCCGCCGCCACCCGCAATCCGCAGTTGATGCGCGCAGCCCTGGCGCTGCATCGCGACCGGCTGGCCGAAGCCGAGCCGCTTCTGCGCGCCTGCCTCAGATCCGACCCCTTCGATGTCGCGGCCATCCGCCTTATGGCCGAACTCGCCGCCCGGCTCGGACGGCTCGATGATGCCGAGACGCTGCTGCGCCGCACGCTCGAACTCGCGCCGGGCTTCGGGGCCGCGCGGATCAATCTCGCCACCGTGCTTTTGCGCCGCAACCGCCCGACCGAGGCGCTGGAGATGCTCGATTCGCTCGATCTCGCGCATGACGAGGACAACCCCAACCTGCGCGCCGCGCTGCATGGCCGGCTCGGTGATTTCACGGAAGCGGCAGCGCTTTACGCAGCGACGCTCGCACGCTTTCCCGATACTCCCAAGGTCTGGCTGTCGTATGGTCATGTGCTGAAGACGATCGGCCGTTTCGACGAGGCGGTCGCCGCCTATCGCCGTGCGCTGGCGCTGGCGCCCGCTTTCGGCGAGGCTTGGTGGTCGCTTGCCAATCTCAAGACGCTGCGCTTTGCCGACGAGGATCGCGAGGCGATGGAGGTGGCGCTCGCCCGTGGCGGGCTTGCCGCCGAGGACCGCTTCCACCTCGAATTCGCGCTTGCCCGTGCGCTGGAAGATGCGGGCGAGCATGCCGCCGCCTTCGCGCGCTATGCCGCAGCGAACGCGCATCGCCGCGCGCTCGTCCGCTACGATGCCGCCGATACCACCCGCCGCGCCGCACGCATGGCGGAATGCTTCGATGCCGCCTATTGGGCGGCGCATGACGGCGGCTGCCCGGCGCCCGATCCGATCTTCATCGTCGGCCTGCCGCGCGCCGGATCGACGCTGATCGAGCAGATCCTCGCCAGCCACAGCCAGGTCGAGGCGATCACCGAACTGCCCGACATTCCCGAACTGTGGGGACGGCTGGGCGACGATCGCTTCAACCAGGCGCGCGGGCTCGATGCCGCGGCGCGCGGCGCGATCGGCGCGGAATATCTTCGCCGCATCGCCCCGCAGCGCAGGACCGACCGCCCGTTCTTCATCGACAAGCTGCCGAACAACTGGCTCTACATCGGCTTCATCAAGGCGATCCTGCCGCGCGCGAAGATCATCGATGCCCGCCGGCATCCGCTGTCGGCGGGCATCGCCAATTTCCGCCAGCATTTCGCGCGCGGCCAGCACTTTACCTATGACCTTGCCGATCTTGGCCATTATTACCGTGATTACGTCGCGCTCACCGCGCATTTCGACGCGGTGCTGCCGGGCGCGGTCCATCGCGTGTCCTACGAACGCATGGTCGAGGACAGCGAGCGCGAGATCCGCGCGCTGCTTGGCGCACTCGCGCTGCCGTTCGAGCCCGGCTGCCTTGCCTTTCACGCGACCGAGCGGCCGGTGCGCACGCCGTCTTCCGAACAGGTGCGCAGCCCGATCTATCGCGAGGGCACCGCGAACTGGCAGCCCTATGCCGCCTGGCTCGGCCCGCTGCGCGCGGCGCTCGGCGATCTCGACCAGTCATAGGCAAATCGAATGACCGCGAGCCGGCGATCGGCTTTGCAGCGCCGGCCGCGCGGCGTAGCCTTCGGGCAAACCGCCAGAGGAGCCTGCCATGAGCCTGTCGTTGCTGCCCGACAATCCGGGCGCCTGGACCTATCGCACCTGGGCCGACCTGATGGCGATCACGCGCGAGGAGCGCGAGCGGCTGCAACTGGAGGCTGTGCGCATTTCCTTCGCGCGACTGCGCGGGCGCATTCCGGCGCTGACGAAGCTCGCCGAGCGCCAGGGCGTCGAGCGGATCGATCGAATCGAGGACGTGCTGCCGGTGTGCTTCGACCATCGCGTGCTCAAGAACTATCCGATCCAGATCATCGAGAACCGCGATTTCGCCAGGCTGACGAGCTGGCTCGACCGGCTTACCGCGCATGATCTCAGCCGTATCGACCTGACCGGGCTCACTACCATCGAGCAATGGCTGGCGCGGCTCGAAGCCTTCGGCATGCTTGTCACCTATTCGAGCGGCACCACCGGCAAGCTGTCGTTCGTGCCGCGCTCGCGCGATGAGCTGGGGCCGTGGAAGTTCCATTTCTTCAACGTCAATTACGCGGCGAACGGGGTCGATCCCTGGACCACCCGGCTGCCGACCTTCTTTCCCGGCTATCGCGGCGGCTATCAGACGATGCTCAAGATGATGAGCCTGTTCAACGTCGAGATGGCCGGCGGCGAGGAGCATTACTACACGCTTTACGACAGCCATATCCCCGCCGACCTGATGGCGCTGTCGGGCCGGCTGCAATCGGCCGAGGACCGCGGCGAGCTGCGCGAGCTGGGGCTCGACCCGGCGCTGCTCGAACAGCGCCAGCGCATGCTCGAACAGGGCCGCCGACGCGAGGCCGACATGGAGGCGTGGTTTTCCAGGCTGATCGACGAATTTCGCGGACGGCGGGTAAAGATCGGCGGCACCTTCGCCGATCTTTACCGGGTGGCGCGCGCCGGGCTAGACAAGGGGCTGAGTTGCGCCTTCGCGCCGGGCTCGATCGTGGCCGGCGGCGGCGGGATGAAGGGCTACAAGGACGCGCCCGACGACTGGGAGGAGCAGGTCAGGCACTTCTTCGGCGTCGATCGCCTCGGCAATCAATACGGCTTTTCCGAATGCATCGGCAATGCGCCGCTGTGCGAACACGACTTCTTCCACCTTCCGCCCTATTCGGTGCCGCTGCTGATGGATGCGAACGGCGCCGCGCTGCCGCGCGAGGGGGTGCAGAAGGGGCGGCTGGTGCTGGTCGATCCGATCCCGCAAAGCTATTGGGGTGGCTTCACTTCGGGCGACGAGGTGACGATGCATTGGGAAGAGGATTGCGCCTGCGGCTGGAAAAGCCCGCGCATCGCCAAGACCATCCGCCGCTTCGCCGAGAACGAGGGCGGCGACGACAAGATCACCTGCGCCGGCAGCCAGGCAGCCTATAATGAATTCATGGCCTTCGTTTCGGGAGAAGGATGATGGACACCGCGCTCGACATCCCGATCATCGCCCGCGGCCGGATCATCATGCCGGGCGAGCATGGTGTCATCTACAAGGGGCGCGGCGGCGCCGATTTCCGCCAGGCCGATCCGCATCGCCATATCCATGACCTCGTGCTCGGCGATCCGACCCGGCTGCGCGATCTCCACGAGACGCCGATCGCCGAGGTGATCGAACTGCTCGCCGAACTCGGCGGCCGGTTGCATCTCGACGACAATGCGCTGCTTCAGGAAAGCTTTGCGCTGGCGCTGGCGGCGGGCGGGCTGGCCGAGCCGATCCTGCGCGGCGTCTATGATGGCTTGCCCGCGATGTTCGAACGTGAGGCGATGCGCGCACTGGCCGACCGGACGATCGGGCTTGCCTGTCTCGACGGCTGGGTGCCCGCGCCCGCCCCGCACGAAAGCGTGAGCCTGCGCGCGGTCGGCACGCGCCAGCTCCATATCACCGCGGGCAATGTGCCGGTGGTTGCCGCGCTGACCGTGATCCGCGCCGGGCTCACCAAATCCGACATTCTCATCAAGAGCCCGTCGAACGATCCGCTTACCGCCAATGCCATCGCGCGCACGCTGATCGGGCTCGCGCCCGAGCATCCGCTGACCCGGCACATCGCGGTCGCCTACTGGAAAGGCGGCGATGAATTGATGGATTCGCAGATCGTCCGCATCGGCCGCATCGACAAGATCACCGCCTGGGGCGGGATGAGCTCGGTGCGCCATATCCAGAAATTCCTCACTCCCGGGATCGATCTCACCGCGCTCCACCCGAAATATTCCTTCTCGCTGATCGGCCGCGACACCTTCGCCAGCGAGGAGGCGATCGCGGAGGCGGCGATCGGGCTGGCGACACTCGCCGGCTTCTACAACCAGACCGCCTGCGCCAACACCCGCATCGTCTATGTCGAAAGCGGCACCGACGAGGCGGCGCTGGAGCGGGTGATCGCGCTCGGCCGCCGGATGCTGCGCGGCTTTGCCGATCTGCCACCGCTGCTGTCGGTGCCGTTCGCGAGCCCCAACCGCGAGCTTGAAGCCGAACTCGCGGCGATCGCGCTCGAAGAGGATTTCTATCACGTCGAAGGCGATACCTGCGCCGGCGGCTTCATCGTCTCGAAGTTCAACGGCCGCGTCGAATTCCATGACAAGCTCGCCAACCGGGTGGTCAATTTCGTTCCCGTCGATGACCTTGCCGATGCGCTGCGCTGGTGCGACGACACCAGCCAGACGGTGGGCATCTATCCCGAAAGCGACCGCGCACGGCTGCGCGATGCCTTCGCGCTTGCAGGCGTGCAGCGGCTCGTCCCGCTCGCCGGCGGCGATGCGCTGACGGTCTATGCGAATGCGCATCACATGCCGCCCGGATCGCCGCATGACGGGATCGAGCCGATGCGCCGGGCGATGCGCTGGGTGATCGACATGCGCCCGCCCGCGCATCACGCCGCGCTCAGCATCGCGGCGGAGTGAGCGCGGGGGGTGGACACCGCGCAGCTGCGGGCCTTCGTCAAGATCGCCGAGGCGGGCTCGATCAGCCGCGCGGCGGTCTCGCTCGGCATCGCGCAGCCCTCGCTCAGCCAGCAATTGCTGCGGCTGGAGGACGAAATCGGCATGCGGCTGTTCGACCGCACCCGCCGCGGCGTCACCCTGACCGAGGGCGGGACGGTGTTTCTCGAACACGCGCGCCATCTTCTCCATGCAACCGAGCTGGCGATCGCCGAGACCCGCCACGCGCGCGGCGAGGTGCGCGGCCGGGTGGTGCTGGCGATGCCGCCATCGCTCGTCCGGCTGGTCGGCGCGGCGCTGCTCGATGCGATCGCCCGCGATACGCCAGGGGTGGGCTTGCGGCTGGTCGAAGCCTGGTCGGGAAGCATTCGCGGCTGGATCGAGGCGGAAAAGATCGACCTCGGCGTGATCTATAATACCGGCCCGCTGCCGCAATTGCTGGCACGCCCGCTGATGAGCGACGCGCTGGTCGTCGCCCGCCCGCCCGGCGACGGCGCGCAAGCCCTCGCCTTTGCCGCGCTTGCCAGGGCGCGCCTGATCGCTCCGGGGCCGCAGCACGGGCTGCGCCAGCTGCTCGACCAAGCGGCGGCGCGCGCGGGGGTCGCGCTGGCGATCGTCGAGGAAATCGATTCGCTTGACGTCACCTTCGAACGCGTCAGCCAGGGTGCGGGGCTCGCGGTGCTGCCGCAGGGCATCGCCGAAGCCGCGGCCGCTGCGGGCCTGGTCGCGCTTGCGGCGCTCGAAGAGCCCGGATTGCAACGCAGGCTGATGGTGATCCGCAATCCGGGGCATGTGCTGACCCATGCCTCGGTGTCGGTCGAAAAGGCGTTGCGCAAGGTTCTGGCGCAGGCGATCGCGCGCGGCGGCTGGCCGGCAAGCATGGAGGGTCCAGGCGATGGCGAATGAAGGCATGGCGCTTGCCGGCAGGGTCGCGCTGGTCACGGGCGCCGGGCGCGGCATCGGCCGGGCGATCGCGCTGCGGCTGGCGCGCGACGGCGCGCGTCTCATCGTCCATCACAGCGCGAGCGCGGCGGGCGCCGCCGAAAGCTGCGCGATGATCGCCGATGCCGGCGGCGAGGCGATCGCGCTGCGCGCCGACATCGCCCGGCGCGAAGACGTAAAGGCGATGTTCGCGGCGATCGACCACGGCTTCGGCCGGCTCGACATCGTCGTCAACAGTGCCGGAGTCAGCGCGGGCGGCCCGCTCGAACAGGTCGAGGAAGACCAGCTCGAATGGCTGCTCGGGGTCAATCTGCGCGGGCCGCTGTTCGTGGCGAGCGAGGCGGCGCGGCGCCTTGGCGAAGGCGGGCGGATCATCAATCTTTCCTCTAGCCTCGCCAAATTCCCGATCGCCGGATCGGGAATCTATTCGGCGACCAAGGCCGCGCTCGAAAGCTTCACCGAAAGCTGGGCGAAGGAGCTGGGCGCGCGCGGCATCACCGTCAACACCGTCATCCCGGGCGCGACCGCACCGGGCATGGCCGAGCGCACGCTCGCCCAATGGCGCGCGATATTCGAGAAAGCCTCGCCCTTCGGCCGCATCGGCACCGCCGTCGAGATCGCCGAGGTGGTCGCCTTTCTCGCCTCGCCGGCGGCAAGCTGGGTTTCGGGCGCGCATATCCTGGCGAATGGTGCAGCGAACGCCTGAGAGCCCGCTTCAAAGCGCGCGAAACGCCGTCTTGCGCCACCGTTCATGCGCGAACCGCGGCAGCACCGCTGCCTGGCGATGCCGACGCGTTGGCAAGCCATGGGCCGTGGCACCGGGCGTCTATGGATGTTATGACGGCAACCTCGGGCCGACGCGGGCGCCCGATCAGCTGGTCCTGATCAGCCAAGACCCGCTCCACCTTGCGAAAGCAGGTCGCGGAGCGTTGTCTGATGTCCTGGAACCCATTTTCCGTTGCCCGCAAGCGCTGGCTCCTTGCCGGTGCCACCGGCCTGTTGGTCCTTGCGCTGCTGGGCTTTCAATGGATTGTGCCAGGGCTTTCGGTCGCGCGGCACGAGCCACCCCGCATCGAGGTGGTGGCGGCGACCTGGCTGCTGCACCACAGTGTCCCCGCCTCGGCCAGGGCCAGGGCAAACCCGCTGGGCGCGCACCCCGATCCGGCGGCGGTTGCCGCCGGGCACGATCTATTCGTGCAAAAATGCGCAACCTGCCATGCCTATGACGGCGGCGGAAAAACCGAAATGGGCGCGGGCGAATATCCACGGCCACCGGCCCTGCGCGCCCTGCTTCCCGCAATCAGCGACGGCGAGATTTTTTACCATATCCGCAATGGCATTCGCAACACCGCCATGCCCGCATGGAACATGCCGGACGACCAGATCTGGCGCCTGGTTGCCTATCTGCGCTCGCTGCCGCTTGTCGTTCCGCAGTTGCCTGGCGCAATCGCGCCGCAGCAGGAAGCGGCGGTCCGCGAGGCCCATTATGTTGGCTCGGCAAGCTGCCGGCCCTGCCATCAGGAGATCTATGCGCGCTGGGCCAGGACGCGGATGGCCAATGTAGTGCGCGACCCGCGGACGCACCCCGACGCCATCATTCCCGACTTCTCGAAGCCCGATGCGCTGGTGAAATTCAAGGTTGGCGACATCGCGCTGGTCTATGGCAGTCACTGGAAGCAGCGGTATTTCAGGAAATCCGGCGACAGCTATACGCCGTTTCCGGTCCAGTGGGACATCACCAGCAAAAAATGGCTCCCCTATCATGTTCCCGACAAGGGCGGCGACTGGTGGGCCAAATTCTATCCCGATACGGGCGATAATTCGAACCGCCCCACCGGCCCGCTTTGCGATGGCTGCCATTCGGTGAACTACAACATTGCCACAGGGGCGGTCGCCGAGTGGAATGTCGGATGCGAAATGTGTCACGGCGCGGGCAGCGCGCATGTCGCCAATCCGGCGATGGTCAACATCCTCAACCCGGCGCGACAAGGCTATGTGAAGGCGAACGACACCTGCATCCAGTGTCATTCGCAGGGACGGCCGCTCAAAAACCCGATCGCGGGAAAATATTACGACTGGCCGGTGGGTTACCATGCAGGGCTGAAACTGCAGGATTTCTGGAAGCTGGAGGATCACAAGCCTGGCGAGGTAAGTTTCACCCATTTCCCGGACGGCACGGCCCACAAGAATCGCATGCAAGGCAATGATTTCGTGCAGAGCCTCATGTATACCCGAGGAGTAACCTGCTTCAGTTGCCACGACCCGCATGGCAGCAGCAATGAGGCGATGCTGCGCAAGCCAGTGACCGAAATCTGCCTGTCATGCCACGGCCCCAACACGCAAAACGGGCCGCACACCGATACGATCGCGGCCCATACGCATCATCTGCCGGGCAGCCCGGGCAGCCAATGCGTCGCCTGCCATATGCCGAAGATCGCCCAGACGCTGGGCAAGGTGAACGTAGCCAGCCATACGTTCCGTTTCGTCATGCCGGCGCAGACCGAGAAGCTGGGCATCCCGAATGCCTGCAATGTCTGTCATGCCGACAAGAGCCCGGCCTGGGCTACCACCGCGATCAAGGGATGGGCGGATCGGTCCCCGTGGCGCGCGGATTAGACTGTCGCGACATTTTGGAGCGATTTCCGCTCAGGCTGGCACGAGCGCAAGAGCAGCGCTGAAGCGCCGCCACGGCAAGGCGTCCGGAAACCGGCGCCCGTCGTTGCGCGGCCGGCGCCCGCCCTTGCGCCCACCAGGCAAAACCTCGCGCAGCCGTTCAGAAATCCTCGGCGGCGAGCGCCATCATCGAGCCCTTGCCCGCCTTGATCGCCCCGAACGCCGCCGACACCTGCGGCAGCAGCCGATCGAAGAAGAAGCGCGCGGTGACGAGCTTCGCCCTGTAGAAGCCCGGCTCGGCGCTGCCGGCGGCAATGCGGTCGCGGGCGACGAACGCTGCCTTGGCAAAGCAGAAGCCGATCGCCACCAGCCCCAGCAGGCGCGTGTAATCGGTCGCGGCGGCGGCGGCCTCCTCGGGATCGGCCATGCCCTTCTCGGCGATCGTCGCGGTGGCGAGTTGCAGCGCGCCGAACGCCTTTTCCAACCCCTCGACCAGCTTGCCGAGTTCGGCATCGCCCTTCCTTTCTGCGATGAAACCGCTCACCGGGTGGAAGAAACTGCGCAGATAGCGCCCCATGTGCGCGGGCAGCTTGCGTCCGACGAGATCGAGCGCCTGGATACCGTTGGTGCCTTCATAGATCATCGCGATCCGCGCATCGCGGACATATTGCTCGACCCCGCTTTCGGCGATGTAGCCATGCCCGCCATAGACCTGCACCGCGAGATTGGCGGTCTCGAAGCCGAGGTCGGTGAACACCGCCTTCACCACCGGGGTCATCAACGCGACGAAATCGGCGGCGCGCTGCTTCACCTCGGGGTCCGCGGCATGTTTTTCGGCATCGAGCGCGCGGCTGACCCAGCCGCAGAGCGCGCGGCAGCCCTCGTTCCAGGCGCGCATCGTCATCAGCATCCGCCGCACATCGGGGTGGACGATGATCGGATCGGCCGGGCCGGTCGGGTTCTTCGTTCCCGAGAGCGCGCGGCCCTGCAACCGCTCCTTCGCATACCACACCGCCGACTGATAGGCGGCCTCGCCGATGCCCAGCCCCTGCACGCCCACCGAGACGCGCTCGGTGTTCATCATGGTGAACATCGCCTCCATCCCCTTGTGGGGCGCGCCGATCAGCCAGCCGGTCGAATCCTCGAAATTGAGCTGGCAGGTCGCCGAGCCCTTCAGCCCCATCTTGTGCTCGATCGCGCCGACCGAAACCCCGTTCGACGGCCCCGGCGTGCCGTCGTCATTCGGCAGGAATTTGGGGACGAGGAACAGGCTGATCCCCTTCACCCCCGGCGGCGCATCGGGCATCCGCGCCAGCACGAGATGAATGATGTTCGCGGTCAGGTCATGCTCGCCCGCCGAGATGAAGATCTTGCCGCCGGTCAGCCTGTAGCTGCCATCCGCCTGCGGCACCGCGCGGGTGCGCAGCAGCCCCAGGTCGGTGCCGCAATGCGCCTCGGTCAGGCACATCGTCCCCGACCATTCGCCCGACACCAGCCGTGGCAGGTAGCGCTGCTTCAGCGCGTCGCTGCCATGGCTTTCGAGTGCCGTCGTCGCGCCATGCGTCAGCCCGGGATACAGGCTGAACGACACATTGGCGGCAACGATCATCTCCTCGGTGAGCTTGTTGACGCTTTCGGGCAATCCCTGCCCGCCCCACTCCGGCGCCGAGGCGAGCGCACACCAGCCCCCCTCGCGGAACCGGTCATAGGCCTGTTTGAACCCCTTGGGGGTGCGCACCACCCCGTTCTCCAGCGTGCAGCCCTCGATGTCGCCGCTGTGGTTGAGCGGCAGCAGCACCTCCTGCGCGACCTTCGCCGCCTCATCGAGCACCGCATCGATGAGATCGGGGGTGAATTCGGCAAGCGCCGGCAGATCGCCGAAGCCATCGTCGGCATGAAGCTCATGCGCGACGAATTTCATGTCACGCAAGGGGGCTTGATAGACTTGCATTGCTGGCGCTCCTCTGGCGGCTTCGCCGTTCAATTCCTCAAAGGTTTTCCGGTTTCGAGCATATGTTCGACCCGGGCGATGCTGCGCGGCTCGTGCAGCAGGCGCATGAAGGTTTCGCGTTCGAGCGTGAGCAGCTGCTCCTCGCTCACCGTTTCGGCGGGATCGGCGCCGCCGCCCGACAGCACCGTGGCGAGCGCGTCGGAGACGACCATGTCGTAGTCGGTGGCCAGCCCGCGCTTGTGAAAGCCTTGCGCCGCCATGCCGAGCGCGACGCGCCCGCTTTCTCCGGGCAGGCGAAATTCGGGCCTTGCCGGCGGGGTGTAGCCTTCGGCCAGCGCCAGCGCCCTGGCGCGCGCGTCGAACAGCAGCCGGTCGCGGTTCATGCTGATGCCGTCGCCGGGGCGCAGGAACAGCAGCGCCTTCGCTTCGGCAGCGGATTTGGAGACGGTGGCGACCGAGACCGTCTCGAACACCCTGGCGATCGCGGGCATCGGCCCCCGGGGCAGGCCGGGCGCCGCCTGCCAGCGCGCCAGCATCTCGCCATTGCCACCCCAGCCGGGGATGAGGCCGACGCCGCATTCGACGAGACCGGTGTACAGCTCGGCATGCGCCTGGATCGCGTCGCAATGGAGCAGGATCTCGCAGCCGCCACCCACCGCCAGCCCCGCGGGCGCGCCAACCACCGGGAAGGGCGCGTATTTGAGCGCCTTGTAAGCCGCCTGCCCGCCGGCGATGAGCTTCTCGATCTCGCCCCAGGCGGCGATGTTGAGCGCGAACAGCGCCAGCCCCAGATTGGCGCCCGCCGAGAAATTGTCGGCATCGGTATAGAGGACCAGCGCCTTGAAGCGGCTGGCGACGAGCGGGATCGCCTCGCCCAGCAATGCCATCACCTCGCCGTCGAGCGTGTTCATCTTGGCCGTGAATTCAAGCGCGGCCACCCCCTCGCCGACGTCCCACAGCGCCGCCGAGGCGCGCTTCAGGAGCGGCTTTGTGCCGAGCTTGATATCGGCGAGCCGCAGCACGCCTTCGGGCCGGACGATGTCGTGATAGGCGCCATCAAGGCCCAGAAACTGCCGCCTGCCGCCCTCGACCCGATAGAAGCTGCGATCGCCCGCCAGCGCCAGCAAGCGCGGCACCGCGCGGCCCTCGGCGGCAAGGCGTTCGGCAAGATAGCGCGCGCCAAGCTGGTCGATCATCGCGAAAGGGCCGGCTTTCCAGTTGTAGCCGAGGCTCATCGCATCATCGATCGCGACCACGTCCGCCGCGGCTTCGGGCAGCAGCGAGGCGGCATAGGCAAGCGTGTGCGAGAGCAGCGCCCAGGCGTATTCGCCGAGCTTGCCCTTGCTCTCGACCAGCGCCTTCAAAACGCCCCTGACCGGCGGGGGCTTTGCCTGCGGGCGGTATTCCCCGCTGGCAAGATCGATCGCCTCGCGCCGCTTTCCGGCCTCGCGGTTGACGCGGTAGAAGCCGCCCTTGCCCTTGCGGCCGGTATAGCCCCGGGCGATCATGTTCCCGATCAGCGCGATGTCGCGCGCGATCGCCTGATAGGGATCATCGCTTGCCAGCGTCGCGGTCAGGCTGTCCTTCAGATGCGGCATGAGGTCGATGCCGACAAGATCGACAAGTCCGAAGATGCCGGTCCTGGGCACCCCCATCGGCGGCCCGGCGACCGCATCGGCCTCCTCGACGGTGAGGCCGCGGTCGATCGCCTCGTTGATCCCGAGCTGAATCCAGAAGGTGCCGATGCGGTTGGCGATGAAGCCTGGCGTGTCGTGCGCGCGCACCACGCTCTTGCCCATGCCGACATCGGCGAAGTGGGCGATGCGCCCGGCGAGCGCGGCATCGGTGTCGGGCCCGGTGACCACTTCGAGCAGCCGCATAGAGCGCGGCGGATTGAAGAAATGGGTGATGAGGAAGCTCTTGCGGAAGGCTTCGGAGCGGCCTGCGACGAGCTGCGCCAGCGGGATCGTCGAGGTGTTCGACGACACCGCGCAATCGGCGCGCTTCACCGCCTCCAGCTTCGCATAAAGCCCCTGCTTGATGTCGAGCCGCTCGATCACCGCCTCGATCACCCAGTCGCATTCGGCAACGCGCGCGAGATCGTCCTCGATATTGCCGGGTTCGACGAGCTTCGCCGCGGCGGCGCTCATGAAGGGCGCAGGCTCGGTCTTGAGCATCTTCGCGACCGCACCGCTGGCAATCGCGCTGCGATCACCGTCCCTGGCCGGAACGTCCAGCAAAAGCACCGGCACGCCGGCATTGGCCACCTGCGCGGCAATGCCCGCGCCCATGGTGCCTGCGCCGATCACGCAGACCTTCCTGATGGGCTCTGCGGTCATTCCACCGCCTCCAGCACGGTGGCGATGCCCTGCCCGCCGCCGATGCATTGCGTGGCAAGCGCATAGCGGCCGCCGCCGCGTTTGAGGAGCTGCGCCGCCTTGCCGACGATGCGCGCGCCGGTTGCGCCCAGCGGATGGCCAAGCGCGATCGCGCCGCCGTCGATGTTCGTCCTTTCGCGATCGAGCCCCAGCTCGCCGATGCAGGCGAGCGCCTGGCTGGCGAAGGCCTCGTTGAGTTCGACCACGTCGAGATCGCCGACCGCCAGGCCTGCGCGCGCCAGCGCCTTGCGGCTGGCGACGATCGGCCCCAGCCCCATCACCTCGGGCGCGCAACCCGAGATCGCCACCGCCTTTATCCGCGCCAGCACCGGCAGGCCATGCGCCTTCGCGTAATCCTCGCTCGTCACCAACACCGCGCTCGCGCCGTCGGTCAGCGGCGAGGAGGTGCCGGCGGTGACCGTGCCCGCCGCATCGAAGGCGGGCTTGAGCGCTCCGAGCGCCTCGGCGGTGGTCTCGCCGCGGATGGTGCCGTCCCGGTCCACCGTCCCCGCCTTGCCCGCAATCGCCACGATCTCCCCGGCGAACCGGCCGTCGGCTTGCGCGGCGGCGGCGCGCTGCTGGCTCGTCACCGCCAGCGCTTCCTGCTCGGCGCGGGGAATCTTGTACTGCCGCGCGACATTCTCGGCGGTTTCGCCCATGCTCATATAGGCGGCGCTTTTCTTCGCCAGCACCGGATTGGGCAGCGGATTGAAGCCCATCATCGGCACCCGGCTCATCGATTCGACACCCGCGCAGACGAACACCTCACCCGCGCCGACCGCGATCTGGCCCATGGCGATGTGTACCGCGCTCATCGACGAGCCGCAGAAGCGGTTGACGGTCATGCCGCCAACCGAAAGCGGCAGGTCGGCGAGCAGGGCGACCAGCCGGGCGACGTTGAGCCCCTGTTCGCCCTCCGGAAAGGCGCAGCCGAGGATCACATCCTCGATGTCGGCCGGGGCCACCCCGGTCTTGCCGATCAGTCCGCGAATCACCTGCGCGGCAAGATCGTCGGGCCGCACCCGCGCAAGCGCGCCCTTGCCGGCGAGGGTAAATGGCGAGCGGACAAAGCCAGTGATCACGGCCGATTTCATGCAATCCTCCACATGGCAGTCTGTTGCCCCGGCAAACCGTCCTGCCCTATTTCCCTAATGGTGCAATTCTTTCCCTATACGTCAAGAAAAATCTCGGCTAAGGATGCGGTCAGGCGGCCGTCGAGGCGGACCGCCAGAAGAGAGGATAGGCCGAATGAAGCCTGTGTCACCCCGCGTCGTCGCCGTTCTGACGCTGATGCTCGCCGCCGCGCCGGCGCGCGCGGCCCCTGCCGATGCGGTGCTCGGCCGCTGGGCGACGCCGTCGAAGCATGGCGTGGTCGAAATCACCCGCTGCGGCGCCTCGATCTGCGGCCGGCTGGTCAATGGCGACGACATCCGCGCCAATGCCGATGCCCGTGACGTCAACAACCGCAACGTCGCGCAGCGCACAAGGCGGCTCAAGGATTTGACGATCATCCAGGGGTTCCGGCCCGATGGCGACAAATGGACCGACGGCAGCGTCTACAATCCCGAGGATGGCGGCACCTATCACGGTACGATCACCATCGACGGCGCCGATGCGCTGCGGCTCAAGGGCTGCATCTTCTGGCCCTTGTGCAAGACCCAGACCTGGACGCGGCTGCGCTGACGGCTGCGCCATGTTTTTAATTGTTGCGCGGTAAACCATAATCATTCCGGTCAAAGGAGAGCGAAGTGACCGACACCAGAACCCGCCTGCTGATCGCAGGCACCGCCAGTGCCCTTGCCATGGGCTGGGCGGCCAGCGCCCGTGCGCAGGCCTTCTATATCCAGGAACAGTCGGTTCGCGGCCAGGGCCGTGCCTTCTCGGGCGAGGCGGCCGACACCGGGGTCGATTCCATGTGGTGGAACCCCGCGGCGATCGGCGGCACCCAGGGGGTCGATGCCGCGCTCAACGCCAGCGCGATCCTGCCGCGCGGCGAGGTGGTGGATACCGGCTCGACGATCGCGCGCCCATTCCAGCCGGCAGCGCCCGTCGGCGGCAATGGCGTGATCCACAACCCGATCAGGAACGGCATCGTGCCTTCGGGCGCCATCGCGGTGGGCCGCGGCCGGATCGCTGTCGGGCTGGCGATCACCGCGCCCTACAATTTCACCACCAATTACGACGACAACAGCTTCACCCGCTACACCGCCGGGCATACCAGCCTGCGCACGATCGACATCCAGCCGTCGATCGCCTTCATGCCCACCGCCAATGTCAGCATCGGCGCGGGGGTGAATGTCGAGCATGTCAGCGCGAGCCTTGGCAATTTCCTGCCCAATTTCAGCGCCGCGCTGCCCGACGGCCAGGAAACGCTCGAAGGCAAGGGCTGGGATGTCGGCTGGTCGGCGGGTGTGCAATATCGCACCCCGGTGGTCGAGCTGGGCCTTGCCTACAAGTCCTCGATCCGCCACAATATCAATGGTATGGTGACGGTCAGCGGGCTGCTGTTCCCGCTCGGCAGCGGCAATATGGCGACCGCGACCTCGGCAAGCTTCCGCACCCCCTGGCAGGCGATCGGCAGCATGCGGCTGCATGTCGGGCCGGGAGTGACGCTCGATGCGCAGATCACCCGACAGGGCTGGAGCAACTTCGACCAGATCACCCTCGGCGCCCCGCTCGGCACGGCAATCCCCGAGAATTACCGCGACATCACCACCTGGGCGATCGGCGCCGATTACGAGCTGACCCGGCGCCTCGTATGGCGCGTCGGACTGCAACACGGCGACACCCCGACGCAGAACGGGCTGCGCGATGCAAGGGTGCCCGACGCGAACCGCTGGAACATCTCGACCGGCACCAGCTACAGCGTGTCGCATCGTCTGACGCTTGACGGCGCCTTCAGCTTCGTCTCGTTCAACGATGCGCCGATCAGCCGGCCCGAGGCGGCCTATGCCGGCACGCTGCTCCAGACCGGGATCTATCCCAACGGCTATATCAAGGACGCCTATGCGCTGGTCGCCTCGGTGGGCGGACGGATCCACTTCTGATGACAGTGGCGGCACGAAGCGATGGCGGCGGCGCGCAGGACGGGGGGCCGGATGGCGCCCCCCCGGCAACCGAGCCGATTCCGGGCTTCGCGCCGCGCCTGCTGACCGCGATGCTCGACACCGCGATCGCCCGGCATGGCGATTGGCCGGCAATCGACTTCATGGCGCGCAAATGGAGCTGGCGCGAACTTGGCGCGCTGGTCGATCGCGCCGCGCGCGGGCTTCAGGACCTCGGGATCCGGCCCGGCGCACGGGTGGCGCTGTGCCTGCCCAACACGCCCTATTATGTCGCCGCCTATTTCGCGGTGCTGAAAATCGGCGCGGTGGTGGTCAATCTCAACCCGCTTTATACCGAACGCGAGCTTGAGCAGCTTATCCGCGATTCGGGCGCCGACACGCTCATCGCCGCCGATCTGGCGATGGTGCTGCCCAAGCTCGAACCGCTGATCGGGCGCACGCCGCTCACGCGTGTTGTCGTCTGCCCGATCGCCGATGCTCTGCCGGTACTGAAGCGCGGCGCCTATCGCCTGTTCAAGCGCCACGATATCGCGGCGGTCCCCCATGATCTGCGCTTCATTGGCTGGGCCGGGCTGACCGAGCGCGATGCCGCCCCCGATCCGGTGCCGCTCGATCCGCATGGCCTTGCGGTGCTGCAATATACCGGTGGCACCACCGGGCTTCCCAAGGGGGCGATGCTCAGCCACGCCAACCTCGCCGCCAATTCGGCGCAGATGGTCGCGCATGTCGGCCACATGCCCGATCGCCAGGAACGCACGCTCGGCGTGCTGCCGCTGTTCCATGTCTTCGCGCTGACGACGGTGCTCAATTACTCGGTCGATACCGCCGCCGAAATGATCCTGCTGCCGCGCTTCGAGATGGCGAGCTTCCTCGACACCGTGCGGCGCACCCGGCCGACGCAGTTCTTCGGCGTGCCCACGCTTTATACCGCGCTCAATGGCGAGGCGATTGGCGGGCTGTTCGACGAGGTGCGCGTCTGCGTCTCGGGTGGCGCGCCGCTGCCGCTCGATGTCCGCCAGAATTTCGAGGCCAAGACCGGGCGGCGGGTGGTCGAGGGCTACGGCCTTTCCGAAGCCAGCCCGATCATCGCCTGCAACCCCATCGAAGGCGTGGTCAAGGACAACAGCTGTGGCCCCGCCTTTCCCGGCACGGCCATCGAAATCCGCGATCCCGAGGACATCAACCGGCTGATGAAGCAGGGCGAGAAGGGCGAGGTCTGCGCGCGCGGACCGCAGGTGATGAAGGCCTATTGGAACCGGCCGCAGGAAACCGAAGACGCCTTCGTCTATGGCGCGCTGCGCACCGGCGACATCGGCTATCTCGATGCCGACGGCTATCTGTTCCTCGTCGATCGCATCAAGGACATGATCCTTGCCGGCGGCTACAACGTCTATCCGCGGATCATCGAGGATGCGATCTACGAGCATCCCGCCGTCGCCGAGGCGGTGGTGATCGGCATTCCCGATCCCTATCGCGGGCAGACGCCCAAGGCCTTCGTCGCGCTGCGCCCCGGCCGGCATCTGGGCGCCGATGAGCTGCTCGCCTTCCTTGGCGAAAGGCTCAACAAGATCGAGATGCCGACCGCGGTCGAATTCCGCGACAGCCTGCCCAAGACGCTGATCGGCAAGCTTTCAAAGAAGGAGCTCGTCGAGGAAGAGGCGGCGCGCGCCGCCGCTGCGGGCGCGTGAGCGGACCGCCAAGCCGCACCCGCCGCCCCGCCCCCGGCGAGCTGATGGGCATCCAGGAGGCGGCGAGCACGCTCGGCGTCACCATGCGCACGCTGCGCTTCTACGAGGACAAGGGGCTCATCGCGCCGCTGCGCGTCGGCTCGAAGCGGATCTATTCGCGGCGCGAGCTCGGCCGGATGCAGCTCATCCAGCGCGGCAAGCGGCTCGGCTTTTCGATCCGCGAGATCAGCGAGTTTCTCGATCTCTACGATCTCGATCCCGGCCATCACGAGCAGCAGCGCAAGCTGCTCGAACGGGTTTCGAAACGGATCGACACACTGCGCACGCAGGCCGATGCGATCGAGCTCACGCTCGCCGAGCTGCGCGCGATCGAAAGCCAGACCCGCGCGGCGCTGGCCGAGTCTCCCGACGAGGCGCAGTAACCGGCATCGCCGCCGCCCCTTGCCGATGCGGCGGCACCAATTCGGGCGCGGACATCCGCATCGATGTTTTGACCGGCCCCGGCGCATGCCCGAGCTGGAGGAAGCCGCCGCGACCGGCCGGGCGCGCGATCAGGCGAGCAGGCTCTGGCGCAGCCGCTCGCGCAGCGGTTCGTCCGCGCCCAGCACGTCGCGCAGATAGGCTTCCTCGCTGCCATGGCGTTCGGCGATGCCGGCGAACGCCGTTTCGAGATATTCGGGTTCCACCCCCATCAGCACGCGCAGCGCCTCGGGCGCGACCGGGCCGGAGCGCGCCATCACCACCTCGCCCCCCGCCACGATCCTCGCCTCGACGTCACCGGCGCTGTTGGTGAGCAGGTAATCGGCCATGACATCGTCGCGATGCACGCCCACCGCGCGGTGCAGCATCGCCACGGCAAAGCCGGTGCGATCCTTGCCGGCCATGCAATGGATGAGGCTGGGGCGGGCATCCGTCGCGAGCAGCGCAAGATAGCGGCGCATCGCCGCGACCAGCGCCGGACGGAAGGGGATCGTCGCATAGCTGTGGGCCAGCAGCCGCTTCATCCCCTCGGCATCGCGCCCGCCCGGGGCCTGGGCCGCGGCGACATGCGGCGCCGCCGACATCTGCCGGGCGCTGGCGGAGGCCGGCGCCTCCTCTATGGTCAGCACCCTGGCCGCAAAGCCCGCCGGGCGACGGCAGGGATGGCTGGCGCGCTCGACCGCCGAGCGCAGATCGAACACCGTGGCGATATCGAGGCGCGCGAGCCGGTCGAGATCGGCCTCGCTCGCGCCATGGTGCTGGCCCGAACGCCACAGCACGCCGCGCTTCAGCCGTCCGCCACCGGCCACGCCATAGCCGCCGTAGTCGCGGAAGTTATGGATTCCGCTAAAGGCGATAACGCGCGAAACGTCGGTCATAGGTCCTGTGCCACAACGCCAGGGCGCGGCCGGGGATGACCGCGCCGATTGATACTTGCCATGCTTACTATCACTCTGCATAGGAATCGGACAAGCCCATCGGGGAGACCGAAGTGCCGGCAGGCGATTCCGCAATCGAGGATGTGAACGGGGACGATGGTCCTCGCTCGCGGCTGCGCACACCGCTGCTGCTGGCAGCGCCGATCGTCATCGCGATCGGTGCTGCGGTGATGTATTTCAACGGCGGGCGGTATGAATCGACCGACAATGCCGAGCTGGAGACCGGGCTGGTCGGCATCGCCGCCGATGTCAGCGGCAAGGTCATCGCGATCGACGTCCATGAGAACGAGCAGGTTCGCGCCGGTCAGGTGCTGTTCCGCATCGATCCCGCAAGCGCGCAGGCCGCGGTCGATGCCGCCGCCGCGCAGCTCGCCGCCGCGCGCGCCGCGGTCGGATCGACCCGCGCCGATTATGACGAATCAACCTCCGATCTCGGCAATGCGCGCGATCGCCTGACCTATGCGCAGCAGGAGGCGCAGCGACAGAAGGAACTGCTTGCCGAAGGCATCGCCTCGCGTTCGCAATACGACCAGGCGGAACTGGCGGTGCGAACCGCCAAGGACGATATCGCCGCGGCCGAGGCAAAGGCAGCAAGCCGCAAGGCGGCGCTGGCCGGCGGCCCCACCGGTGCGGTGGACGATCAGCCCGCGGTGCGCCGCGCCGCCGCCGCGCTCGAATCGGCAAAGCTCGACCTGATGCATACGGTGGTGCATGCGCCGCGCGACGGCGTCGTCACCAAGGTCAACCAGTTGCAGCTCGGCAGCTATGTCACCGCCTCGCGCCCGGTGTTCATGCTCGCCGGGACGCAATTCTGGGTCGAGGCGAATTTCAAGGAAAACCAGCTCGAATACATGCGCGTCGGCCAGCCGGCGAGCGTGACGATCGACGCCTTCCCCGGGGTGACGCTGAAAGGCCATGTCGCCAGTTTCAGCCCCGGCACGGGCAACAGCTTCTCGATCCTGCCCGCCGAAAACGCGACCGGCAACTGGGTCAAGGTCGTTCAGCGCCTGCCCGTCGAGGTGGCGCTCGACGAGGTGCCGCAGGGGCTGCCGCTCCATGCCGGGCTCAGCGCCGAGGTCGAGGTCGATACCGGCCACAAGCGCCATCTGTTCGGCCCCGACACGCCGCCGTCGGCGCCGGCTACCGCCGCCGTCACCCAGCCGTGAGTCCGCGCCGCGCCGCCCTCGCCGCCGCGCTTGCCGCCGGCGCGCTTGCCGGCTGCACCGTCGGCCCGAATTTCACCCCGCCCGCGCCGCCGGCACCGGCCGCGGGCTATGCCGGCAGCGACGGCGGCGTCGCCGATTTCGGCTCCGGCCCGCAGGGGCGCTGGTGGGAAGGCTTCGGATCGTCCGCGCTCGATGCGCTGGTCGCGCGCGCGCTCGCGCACAACCAGACGCTCGCGATGAGCGATGCGACGCTCGAACAGGCGCGCCAGCGCATCGCCGAGGTCGCGGGGCGCGCCTTGCCGCAGGTCGATGCCAATGCCCGCGCCGAGCACGAGGAGATCAACCTGTCGGCCTTCGGCTTCAGCCCGGCGGCGCTCGGCGGCGGCGCGGCCTTCGCCAACCCGGTCTTCAACCTCTACACGCTGGGCGGCGGCGTCAGCTATGACCTCGACCTGTTCCGCCGTAACGCCCGCGCGCTCGAACGGGCGCGCGCCGAAGGCGAGGCGCAGCGCCAGCAGACCGCCGCCGCGCATCTCACCATCGCCGCGCGCGTCGTCACCCAGGTGCTGACCATCGCCGCGATCCGCGATCACATCGCCGCGATGCACGCGCTGCTCGCCGACAGCGACCGCAACGTGCAGCTGACCGAGCTGCGCCAGAAGCTGGGCGCAGGCACGCTGCTCGACGTGCTGACCGCGCAGGCGCAGATGGCCGAGGACAAGCGCGCGCTGCCTGCGCTCGACCAGGAACTGGCGGCGGCGCGCGACATGCTGGCGATCCTCGTCGGAACCTCGCCCGCCGAGCTCGGGCCGACCGACTTCAGCCTTGCGCAATTCACCCTGCCCGCGCGCGTGCCGGTGGCGCTGCCCTCGGCGCTGGTCCATGCCCGGCCCGACATCCTCACCGCCGAAGCGCGGCTCCATGCCGCCACCGCCACGGTCGGCATCGCCACCGCCAATCTCTACCCCGACCTGACGCTGGGCGCGAGCTACAGCCAGGCGGCGAACGGCATCGGCTCGCTGTTCGCCTCGCAATATCGCGGCTTCGACATCTTCGGCGGGCTGGCCGCGCCGATTTTCCACGGCGGCACGCTCAAGGCGCAGAAGCGCGAGGCCGAGGCCGAGCTGCGCGCCTCGGCGGCAAGCTATCGCGAAACCGTGCTCGAAGCTTTCCAGCAGGTCTCCGACCTGCTCTCGGCGATCACCACCGACCAGGCCGCGCTCACCGCCGCGCATGACAGCGCGGCGATCAGCGCGCGCTCGCTCGACCTGTCGCGCAAGAGCTTCCGGATCGGCAACAGCGGGGTGTTGCAGGTGCTCACCGCGAATACCACCAACCAGCGCGCGCAGCTTGCGGTGATCGATGCCGAGGGGCGACAATATCTCAATATCGCCCGGCTTTACGCGGCAACCGCCGGCGGTTGGCTGCCGGACAGGAATCTCCAGCGCCAGCCCTGACCCGTCATCGCCGCGGCGGCGAGATTGCGGCTTGCCGGCGGCATCCACCGCGGGCAGTAATCAGACAAATCCAGTCATTGCCGAGGGGAGTGAGGCGACATGCATATGGCCGGCGAGCAGCGAGTCGCTGCCCCCCGACAGCGCGTGTGGGAGGCGCTGAACGATCCCGCGGTGCTGCGGGCCGCGATTCCCGGCTGCCAAAGCCTCGAAAAGGAAGGCGATTTACGCTTTCTCGCGACGGTCGAGGTCAAGATCGGGCCGATCGGCGCACGCTTCAAGGGTGACGTCAGCCTGTCCGACCTCGATCCGGCGCGCGGTTACATTATCACCGGACAAGGGAGCGGCGGCATCGCCGGCAGCGCCAAGGGCCACGCAAGGGTCCGTCTCTCGGACGAGCCCGGCGGCACGCTCGTCAGCTATGAGGTCGAAGCCGAGGTCGGCGGTCGCATGGCGCAGCTCGGCGGGCCGATCATCGATGCGACCGCAAAGAACCTGGCAGCGAAATTCTTCGCCCGTTTCGGCGAGATCGTCGCACCCGAGGCCGCGCAAGGCACGGCGCCGGC
>JAGWPW010000057.1 GCA_028870315.1 Sphingomonadales bacterium
ACCGCGCGGCGGGCGATCGCTGGAGCATCGCGCCGAAAAGTGGGCCTCGGTTTTCGGCAAAAAGCGATGCGACAACAAGGACCACTAGAAACTTGTGATTCTGGTGGATTTTGCGATTTTGACATTTGCGACCGTCCTGGCCGGCTAGCGGGATGCAAATGTCAAAATCAATCCACTAGCGCGCGGCGGCGATCGTCGCGGCGCCGCCGATCGGCCGCGATGAATCGTCCGGCCCGGGCAGCGCGGTCACCTCGACCGCGCCGGCAGTGGTCAGATAGCGGCGCGCCGCCGCCTGGATATCCGCCGGCGTCACCGCGCGCAGCCGATCGACCGCCTGCAACTGCCGGTCGATGCGTTCGGGATTGCTCTGCGCGGTGGCGACCAGCATCAGCCAGCCGCCGTTCGATTTCAGGGCATTGTCGAAGCTTTCGATCAGCGGCGCGCGGGCACGCAGCAGAAGGTCATCGCTGATCGGGTGGTCGCGCAGCTCGGCAAGCGTTTCGGCAATCGCCGCGCGGGTGGCGGCAAGGTCGGCGGTATCGACCGCGGCGGTGATCGCGAAGGTGCCATAGCCGGTCCACACCCGCGAGGGCGCGCTGACCGCGCCGGGCGAATAGGCCTTGCCGAGGCGCTGGCGCAGGCATTCGGTGAGTTCGATCTGCACCACGCGCTGGAGAAGGTTGAGCACCTGTTTGGCGACAGGGTCGCTGTCATCGCGGGTCAGCCAGGTGAGTTCGAGCAGCGCCTGGTCGGCGGGGCCGCTGTGGTGGACGATGCGCGGCGTATGATCTGTGGTGAAGACGCGCTGGCGCTGGTCGGCGTAGGGGCGGAAATCGGGCTCGCGCGCCGGCAGCGCGCCCAGGGTGCGCGCGACGAGCGCGATCGCGGCATCCTCGTCGATGTCGCCGACGAGGCCGATCTCGATCGCGCCATGCGCGAGGCGGTCGGCGATGGCCTGCCTGAGCCGCGCGAAGCTGAGGTTGCGGTAGAATTCGGGCTTTTGCAGCGTGAAGCGCGGGTCATTGTCCGAGAGCAGCGCGCCGATATGCGCGTCGAGCGCATTTTGCGGGGTCGCGTCGAGCCCGGCGAGCCAGTTGTTGATCGCCAGCCGGTATTCGACCTCGCCCTCGCGGCGGAACCCGGGATCGGTGAGATAGGCGGTCATCAGCGCAAGCTGGAGGTCAAGATCGGCGGGTGTGGTCTCGGCATTGGCGACGAAGCCTTCGGGGCCGGATTGCAGCCCGCCGCCGACGCGATGGCCGGCAAGCAGGGTCTGCAATTCATCCGCGCTGTGCCGGCCGAGACCACCCGCGGCGATCCAGTCGGTCAGCGTGGTGGCCAGCGGGTCGGCGCGCGTGTCGAGCAGATCGCCGCCATCAAGGCGCATCTGCACCAGCACGCGGTCATGATCGATGTCGGTATGCTTGAGGTTCAGGCGCAGGCCATTGGCGAAGCGGATCTCGCGGATACCGAGTCGCGGCTCGCGCCGGTCGGCGACGACCGCGCCGGGCGTGCCGAAATCGGTATAGGCAAAGCGGGTCGGCGCGGGGGCGGCATCGCCGGCGGGGCGCGCGTGCCAGGCGCTCCGCCATGTGCGACGCAGCGCGACAAGCCCGCCTGTGGGCGCAAGCCGGCCCTGATAGAGGATCAGCGGCCGGTCAAGCGGCACCGCCTCGCGCTTGAGCGCGGCCAGCACATTCGCCGGGCTTGCCTGCGGCAGCACGATGTCGAGACGCGCGAGCGCGCTTTGCGGGGTCGTCGGCACGGTGCCGCTGCGCAGCAGCGCGAAGACCGCGTTCAGCAGCTCGCCGTCGCTGCGCGTGTCGGCGGCGGCGGCGCCATGCTCGGCGGTTTCGCGGATATTCGCAACCTGCTCGGCGACTTCGCTTGCGGTGAAGCCCTGCGTCAGTGCCCGGTGGAGCACGCCCGCGGCCGCGGCCATGCCCCTTTGCCACTGGCCCGAGATGCAATCGACGACGAGATTGGTGGTGCGCCCGCTCTGGAAATCCTGGACGGTGCCGAAGCCGGCGTCGCGGAACGGCGGATCGGCGCGGCGCGCGAGATGGTCGAGCCGGCGCTCGATGATCGCATAGCCGATGCGGCGCAGCACCTCCTCGCGGCGATGGGCGATGGTGTCGGGCTCGTCGAGCCAGGCGCCGTGGCGCGAGATGAACAGGCGGTCGGGCGCGGCGGGATCGAGATAGGCGGTGGCGCGGTTGCGGTCGTGCGGCTCGATCGGCCCGGCGCGCGGCTGGACCGGCGCGGGCGCAGCCATCCAGCTGGCGAAGCGGGCGCGGATCGTCGTTTCCACCGCCGCGGGATCGACATCGCCGATGACGATGAGCGTGGTGTTCTGCGGCACGTAATGCGCCGACCAGAAGGCGCGCAGGGTGGCCGGGGTCGCGGCGGCGAGCGTTGCCGCGGTGCCGATCGGCATGCGCGCGACATACCGCGCATGCGGGTTCATGAAGCCCTGCCGGTTCAGCGTCTCGCGATATTGCCAGCTGTTGCGGTCGCGCATTTCGGCGAGAACGACGCCGCGTTCGCGCGCCACCGCATCGGGCAGGAAGGACAGCGCGCTCGCCGTCTCGCGCAGGAGCATGAGCGCGGTGTTGATCAGCGCCGGATCGCTGCGCGGCAGGTCGAGCATGTAGGTGGTCTGCTCGAAGCTTGTCGCCGCATTGGTATCGGCGCCGAAGGCAAGCCCCTGGCGTTCGAGCAGCCGCACCATCTCGCCTTCGGGCACATGGCTGCTGCCCTGGAAGGCGAGATGCTCGACGAAATGGGCATAGCCGCGCTCGGCCTCGCGTTCATCGAGCGAGCCGGTGGCGACCTCCATGCGCACCAGCGCCTGCCCCGCCGGATTGGCGTTGCGGCGGATCACATAGCGCATGCCGTTGGGCAGCCGCCCGAAGCGATAGGCGGGATCGACCGCGACATCGCTCGCGCTGAAGGCCCAGGCGGGCGCGGCGCGGGCAGCGGGCGCGGCGGCAGGATGCGCCGGGGTGGCGGCACAGGCCGCAAGCCAGAAGATCAGGACCATGGCGCCGATGGCGGCGCCGATTCGCGCTCCGCTGCGATCCATCGCACACCCTGTGTCGGGCGCGACGACCCCCGCCGCCGCCCCGGTTTGGCTTATTTGCCCCTTAATTTTCGGTGCTTGGAAAGGTCGAGCACCTCGCTCGGCCCATTGTCTTCCTGCAGCAGCCCGAGCCTGCGCGCGACTTCCTGATAGGCTTCCGCCTCGCCGCCGAGGTCCTGGCGGAACCGGTCCTTGTCGAGCTTGTCGCCGGTGGTCATGTCCCAGAGCCGGCAACCATCGGGGCTGATCTCGTCGGCAAGGATGACACGGGCATAGTCGCCGTCCCAGATGCGGCCGAATTCGAGCTTGAAATCGATGAGGCGGATGTTGATCGCCGCGAACATGCCGCACATGAAATCGTTCACCCGGATCGCCATCGAGGAAATGTCCTGCATCTCCTCGTTCGACGCCCAGCCGAAGCAGGCGATATGCTCTTCGGCGATCATCGGGTCGCCGAGCGCGTCGTCCTTGTAGTAATATTCAATCAGCGTGTGCGGCAGCGGCTCGCCCTCGGGGATGCCGAGGCGCTTGCTGATCGAGCCCGCCGCGACATTGCGCACCACCACCTCGATCGGGATGATCTCGACTTGGCGGACAAGCTGCTCGCGCATGCCGAGCCGGCGGATGAAGTGGTTGGGAATGCCGATATGGCCAAGCCGGGTGAAGACATATTCGCTGATGCGGTTGTTGATCACCCCCTTGCCGTTGATCGTGCCGCGCTTCTGCGCGTTGAAGGCGGTGGCGTCATCCTTGAAATACTGGATGATCGTGCCGGGCTCGGGCCCCTCGAACAGGATCTTGGCCTTGCCTTCGTAGATCTGGCGGCGACGGGACATCGCGAAAGCTTTCCTTGGCTTGGCCGCCGGACGGCCCGGGCGGCGAAAATCAAAAGCCCCGGTCGCGACGCCCGCCAGAGACGGCGGCATCGCTTCGACCGGGGCTTGGCCCGGCTATAGGCGATTTGCCGCCGAAACGCAAACCGGCATCGCCCGCGCGCTTGCCCGCCCCGCCGGCTTGTCTCATGTGTCGAGGCGAACGCAGGATCGGGAGCGAGCGATGGCACAGGACAGGCACGGCGCGGCGGCGATCGCCGCGCGCGAAGCAGAGATTACCGGCAAGCCGCAGCGGATCGGCGAAGTCGCGCCTGAAACGCTCGACGGCGAAGCGCTGGCACTGATCAACCGGGTGCGCGCCTCGGCGGGCTCGGGCCCCGCCGCGCATATTCCCGGCTATTTCCTGACCATGATCAAGCATCCGGGGATTTTTCGCGGCCAGCTCGAGCTTGGCACGACGATCTTTCGCGGCGCGCTGCCCGCGCGCGAACGCGAGCTTGCGGTGCTGCGCGTCGGCTGGCTGTGCCGCGCGCCGTATGAGTGGGGCGAGCATGTCGATATCGGCAAGCGCTGCGGGCTGTCGGCAGACGAGGTCGCGCGGATCCAGCAGGGCTCTGCCGCGCCCGGCTGGTCGCGGCACGATCGCGCGATTCTCGCCGCGGTCGAGGAACTGCTCGATGATCAGATGATCGGCGATGACACCTGGGCGGTGCTCGCCGAAAGCTGGACCGAGGTGCAGCTCATCGAATTTCCGATGATGATCGGGCAATATGTCGCGACCGCCTATGTCCAGAACACGCTGCGCATCCGCCTTGCCGAGGACAATCCCGGGCTGACCTATCGCTGAAGTGCAAAGCGCGCCGCGCCGCCGGCTTTTGAAGCCGCCGCGAGGACAAGAATCCCCGCGGGACAGCCGGCCCTTTCCTATTGTTCCCCGCTTTCCTCGCCCTCGGTCTCCTCGCTGGCGCGAGGCGCCGCTTTCCTGCGGTCCTT
The DNA here is from genome assembly GCA_028870315.1 of Sphingomonadales bacterium. Lineage (GTDB taxonomy): Bacteria > Pseudomonadota > Alphaproteobacteria > Sphingomonadales > Sphingomonadaceae > Novosphingobium. The sequence continues at coordinate 4,909 of JAGWPW010000057.1, forward strand.
GCGCTTGACCAGTTTCGGCGCCGCCGGGGTCAGCTCGAAGGCGAGTTCGCCGTCCTTCACCGAAACCTGCACCTCGCCGCCGTTGGCGAGCTTGCCGAACAGCAACTCCTCGGCGAGCGGCTTCTTGACCTTCTCCTGAAGGACGCGCGCCATCGGGCGCGCACCATAGAGCTTGTCGTAGCCGCGCGCGCCCAGCCAGCTGCGCGCCTCGCTGTCGAACTGGATGTGGACGTTCTGATCGGCCAGCTGGAGTTCGAGCTGGAGGATGAACTTGTCCACCACCCGGCTGATCACCGCGGGCGGCAGGTAGGAGAAGGGGACGATCGCATCGAGCCGGTTGCGGAACTCGGGGCTGAACATCTGCTTCACCGCCTCGTCGCCGGCATCCTCCTTGGAGACGTCGCCGAAACCGATGCCCTGGCGCGCCATGTCCGAGGCGCCGGCATTGGTGGTCATGACGAGCACGACGTTGCGGAAATCGACGGTCTTGCCGTGGTGATCGGTGAGCTTGCCGTTGTCCATCACCTGGAGAAGGATGTTGAACAGGTCGGGGTGCGCCTTCTCGATCTCGTCGAGCAGGAGCACGCAATGCGGCTGCTGATCGACCGCATCGGTGAGCAGCCCGCCCTGGTCGAAGCCGACATAGCCCGGCGGCGCGCCGATGAGGCGCGAGACCGAGTGGCGCTCCATATATTCGGACATGTCGAAGCGCTGGAGCGGGATGCCCATGATGCTGGCGAGCTGGCGCGCGACCTCGGTCTTGCCGACGCCGGTGGGGCCGGAAAACAGGAAGCTGCCGATCGGCTTGTCGGGATCGCGCAGCCCCGCGCGGCTCAGTTTCATCGCGCTCGACAGCACCTCGATCGCCTTGTCCTGGCCGAAAACCACGCGCTTCAGATCGCGTTCGAGGTGTTCGAGCACCTTCTTGTCGTCGCTCGACACCGATTTCGGCGGGACGCGCGCCATGGTTGCGATCACCGCCTCGATCTCACGCGCGGTGATGGTTTTCTTGCGCTTCGAGGGCGGCACCAGCATCTGCATCGCGCCGACCTCGTCGATCACGTCGATCGCCTTGTCGGGCAGCTTGCGGTCGTTGATGTAGCGCGCCGACAGCTCGACCGCGGTCTTGATCGCATCGGGGGTATATTTGACCTTGTGGTGCTCCTCGAAGGCGCTGCGCAATCCGCGCAGGATCTTGATCGTGTCCTCGATCGTCGGCTCGTTGACATCGATCTTCTGGAAGCGGCGCAGGAGCGCACGGTCCTTCTCGAAGTGGTTGCGGAATTCCTTGTATGTGGTCGAGCCGATGCAGCGGATGGCGCCGCTCGACAGCGCCGGCTTCAGCAGGTTCGAGGCGTCCATTGCCCCGCCGCTGGTGGCGCCGGCGCCGATCACGGTGTGGATCTCGTCGATGAACAGGATCGCATGCGGCATTTTTTCGAGCTCGCCGACGACCTGCTTGAGCCGCTCCTCGAAATCGCCGCGATAGCGCGTGCCGGCCAGCAGGCTGCCCATGTCGAGCGAATAGATCACCGCTTCGGCCAGCACCTCGGGCACTTCGCCCTCGACGATCTTGCGCGCGAGGCCCTCGGCGATCGCGGTCTTGCCGACGCCGGGATCACCGACATAAAGCGGGTTGTTCTTGGAGCGGCGGCAGAGGATCTGGATGGTGCGATCGACCTCCGGCCCGCGGCCGATCAGCGGATCGACCTTCCCGGCCAGCGCCTTCTCGTTCAAATTGACGCAGAACTGGTCGAGCGCCGAATCCTTCTTGCCGCCCTTGGCCTCGGACTTCTCCTCGTGGTGCGGCTCGGCATCCGAGCCCTTGGGGCTCTTGTCCTCGATGCGCTTGCCGCCCTTGCCGATGCCGTGGCTGATGTAGCTCACCGCGTCGAGCCGGCTCATGTCCTGCTGCTGGAGGAAATAGACCGCATAGCTGTCGCGCTCGGAAAACAGGGCGACGAGCACATTGGCGCCGGTGACGGTATCCTTGCCCGAGGACTGGACGTGCAGGATCGCGCGCTGGATGACCCGCTGGAAGCCCGCGGTCGGCGCCGGATCGCCCTTTTCCTTGGTCTTGAGCGACTGATATTCCTGGTCGAGATATTGCCGCACGACATCGCCGAGATCGCCGAGATCGACCCCGCAGGCGGTCATCACCTGCGCCGCGTCGGGATCGTCGATCAGCGCGAGCAGCAGATGTTCGAGCGTCGCATATTCATGGCTGCGCTCGGAGGCCTGCGCCAGCGCGGCGTGCAGGGTCTTTTCGAGGCTCTGGGCGAAACTGGGCATCTAGGGCACTTTCGCTGGAAGCGGCAGGGCCATGCAGCCGGTGCCGCGGTGATCGGAGCATAAAGCAGATCGCTTAACGGGACCAATATGGGATGCGCGGGGAAAATGACGAGGGGAGCCGCCGCGCATCCGCCCTATCCTTTCGGTCGGAACAGCGCGTCGGCGGCCGAGCGCTGCTGCCGATAGCTGTCGCGGAACTGGCTGACCCGCAGGATTTCGGCTTCGAGCAGCGCGATCCTTGCGTCGAGTTCGGCGAGCGAGAGCCGATCGAGGCTGTCGCGCGCCAGCCGCTGCGCGGCATCCTCGCGCAAACCGATCCAGCCGGCGGGGCGGTCGTCGTCGTCCATTGCGTTGCAGCATCGACCCCGCCCGCCCGGCTGTCAACCGCGCGTCGCCACAACCGCGGCCCGTGCGTCAAAAAAGCGGTTTCCGGCGGTCGCGCGCCATGCTCTAACCCCTGCGAAGGCAAAGAGGTGCGAATGGACGCCTTGCATTCCGATCTGGACATGCTGCCCGCGGTCATGGAGGCCATCGGCTTCGATGCGCCGGGGCCGCCCGAGGTGCTGCGCCTGCGGCGCGAGCCGGTTCCCCGGCCCGGCGCCGGGCAGGTGCTCGTCAAGGTCGCCTATGCCGGGGTCAACCGGCCCGATCTCGTCCAGCGCCAGGGACACTATCCGCCGCCGCCCGATGCCTCGCCGCTGCCTGGGCTGGAAATCGCCGGCGAAGTCATCGCCTGCGGCGAAGGCGTGGCAGGGCCGCGGCCTGGCGCGCGGGTCTGCGCGCTGGTCGCGGGCGGGGGCTATGCGCAATATTGCCTGGCCGAAGCCGCGCAATGCCTGCCGGTGCCCGACGCGCTGCCGCTGGCGCAGGCCGCCGCGCTTCCCGAGACGCTGTTCACCGTGTGGCACAATCTTTTCGAGCGCGGCGGCGTGCGCGATGGCGAGACGGTGCTGGTCCATGGCGGCACCAGCGGCATCGGCAGCATCGCGATCCAGCTCGGCAGGCTGTTCGGCCTCACCGTCCTCGTCACCTGCGGCAGCGCCGCCAAATGCGCCGCGGCGCTGAAGATCGGCGCGGCGCACGCGATCAATTACAACACGGCCGATTTCGTCGCCGAGGTGCAGCGGATCACCGCGGGTCGCGGGGTTTCGGCGGTGCTCGACATGGTCGCGGGCGATTATGTGCCGCGCAATCTCAAATGTCTGGCCGAGGATGGCCGCCATGTCACCATCGCGGTTCAGGGCGGGGCGAGGGCCGAGATCAACATGGCGCAGGTCATGGCGCGCCGGCTCACGCTCACCGGCTCGACGCTGCGCCCGCGCAGCAAGGGCTTCAAGGCGGCGCTGTGCGCCGAGATCGCGCGCGAGGTATGGCCGCTCGTCATCGACGGCGCGCTGCGCCCGGTGATGGACGAGAGTTTTCCGCTCGCCGGGGCAGCGGCGGCGCATCGCCGGCTCGAATCGGGCGTGGGCATCGGCAAGATCGTGCTGGAGGTGCGGCATGACTGACCGGCTTATCCTTCACGAGGACGCACGCAGCGGCAATTGCTACAAGATCCGCCTGACCGCGGCCCTGCTCGGCCTGCGGCTCGAAAGACGCAATTACGACATCATGCGCGGCGAGACGCGCACCCCCGCCTTCCGCGCCGGGGTCAACGCCAACGGCTGCATCCCGGTGCTCGAGATCGGCAACCGCTTGCTGCCCGAAAGCAATGCCGCCTGCTGGTATCTCGCCGAAGGCAGCGCGCTGATCCCCGCGGACCGCTTCGAGCGCGCCGACATGCTGCGCTGGATGTTCTTCGAGCAGTACAGCCACGAGCCCAATATCGCCACGCTGCGCTTCTGGCTGGCGTTTGTCGGCGAGGCCAATCTCAGCGAATATCAGCGCGCGCAGATCCTGCCCAAGCGCATGGCGGGCGAGGATGCGCTGCGGCTGATGAACGAGCACCTCGCCACACGCGACTGGTTCGTGGGCGGCGCGATCACCCTCGCCGACATCGCGCTGTATGCCTATACCCATGTCGCCGAGGCCGGCGCCTTCCGCCTCGACGATTACGCGCATGTCTGCCGCTGGCTGGACCGCGTGGCGCGGCTCAGGAGCTATGTTCCGATGACCGCCTGAGCACGATTCTTCAGGGAATCGCGCCAAAACGGGCGCCGATTTTGCAGAAAAGTGATGTAAGAACAGATGGGACTGTTGAAAACGACCAAGCTATAATTGTGCCATGAGCGGCGATGACCCTCGCATGATCCGAATAGCAGCCGCTCTGATCGACGATGGCGCAGGTCGGCTGCTGTTGGTTCGCAAGGCAGGTACCGAATGGTTCATGCAGGCCGGTGGCAAGATCGAGGATGGTGAAAGTCCCGTGAGCGCGCTTCGCCGCGAGTTGGGTGAAGAAATCGGGCTGGTTCTGGCCGAAGGCGATATGCATCATCTCGGCAGCTATTCCACACCAGCAGCGAACGAACCCGGCCATACCGTCGAGGCCGAAATCTTCCATGTACGGTCGCGGCATGATCCTGCCATGCAATCAGGGATCGAGGAGGCTGTCCGGGTCGATCATGGCGCGGCGATAGCCCTGCCCTTGGCCCCTCTGACCCGAGACCACATCCTGCCCTTGTTCCGCGCGCTCTGATCCGATTTCCCGATCCACCATCCATGGGGGACAGGCGGGGGTGGCGCTCGACCTTTTTCAACAGCCCCGGACGCTTTTGGTATCAAGCGCAACGGACTTTGGACGCGCGCGCGTCCGATGGCATTTCGGACTGCTATCGCCGCGGGTTCCAGGACAAGGGCGCGCCCCCACCCGGCCCCTTGTCGCGGAACACGATGCGGCCCTTTTCAAGATCATAGGGGGTCATTTCGACAAGCACCCGGTCCCCCACGATCGAGCGGATGCGGTATTTGCGCATCCGGCCGGCGGTGTAGGCGATGATCCGATGGTTGTTTTCCAGCATGACGCCGAAACGACCATCGGGGAGAATTTCGTCGATCTGGCCTTCGAGGGTGAGAATATCCTCCTTGGCCAAAGGATCAGACCGCTTCGAGATTGACGGCCGAAGTCTTGCCCCGACGGTCGGTTTCCAGCTCGTATTTGACGCGCTGGTCCTTGGCCAGCGTCCGCATGCCGGCGCGCTCTACCGCGCTGATGTGGACAAAGGCATCATTGCCGCCGTCTTCGGGGGCGATGAAACCATAGCCCTTGTCTGCATTGAAGAACTTGACGGTGCCGATGGTCATGGGATGTTTCCTTTCCCCGAAAACGAAAAAACCATCCGCAACAAACGCGGATGGAGCCTGTGCGTGGTAAAGGAAGGAGAGCCGTTTGTCGGCGTCAAATTCCGTCGCCGGCGACGTGGGCGCTATTGATGGGCTTTGACTGCCGAAAAGTCAAGGTTGCCGGCGAACAGGGCTGAAACTACCGCCCAGCCCACCGACTCCCATTGTCCTGCAGGCCTGAACGCTTCAGGCGCCGCGCGTCTGGGTGCCTTGGGCTTCCCCTTCCGCCACAGGGGCGTTCCTTGCGACCAGCAGGCGGCCGATCTTGCGGCCGTCCATGTCGAGCACCTCGAAGCGCCAGCCCTGGTCGCAGAACCAGTCGCCGGCCTGCGGCAGCTTCTTCATGACCGACAGCACATAGCCTGCGGCGGTGGCATAATCCCGGTTTTCCGGGATATCGAGCGCAAGCCGGCTCGCCAGTGCGTCGGCGGGAAGCGCACCGGCGATGAGCAGCGAGCCGTCCTCGCGGGTCACGATCATCGGTTCGTCGCCTTCGTCGGCGTGGCTGGCGAAGCTGCCAACGATCGCCGCAAGAAGGTCGGCGGAGGTGACGATGCCTTCGAGATGGCCATATTCGTCGTGGACCAGCGCCATGGCGACGTCCGACTGCTGGAGGATGCGCAGCGAATCGAGCGCATCGAGCTGGTCGGGGATGATTTCCGCCTTCTTCATCAGCCGGAGAAGCTGGACGCGACGCCCGGCGACGAGCGCGGCAAGCACATCGCGCACCTTGACCACGCCGATGATCCGGTCGGGCGCGCCATCGACCACGGGCAGCAGCGAATGCCGGCTGTCCCTGATGCGGGCGCGCAGATCGGCCTCGCTCATCCGCCGGTCGATCCAGTCGATCTCGGTGCGTGGCGTCATCAGTTCGCGCACCGGACGGTCGGCAAGGCGCATGATCCCGGCCATGATCTTGCGCTCGTCCTCCTCGATCACTCCTGAGCGCGTCGCCTCGTGGAAGATGAGATGCAATTCCTCCGCGGTGACCTCCGGCCCCTTGCGCTTGGCGGCGCCGATCAGCGCGAGCAGCAGGCCCGAGCTGCGGTCGAGCAGCCAGACCATCGGCGCGGTGATCCGGGCGAAGGCCATCATCGGGCGCGCCGCGGCGATGGCGATGGGCTCGGCAAGGCGCAGCGCCAGCTGCTTGGGCACCAGTTCGCCGACCACGAGATTGACATAGGTCGTCGCGACGATCGCGATGGCAAAGCCTGCCTCGGGCGCCCAGCGCGCCGACAGGCCCAGCCGTGCGAGCCGCTCGCCGATCGGGTCGCCGAAGCTGACGCCCGAGAACGCGCCGGCCAGCACCCCGATGAGGGTGATCCCCGCCTGCACCGTCGAGAGGAACTTGCCCGGATCGGCGGCGAGCGCCAGCGCCACCCGCGCGCCGCGCGCACCACGCCCGGCGGCGACTCGCAGCCGCGCCGGCCGCGCCGCCACGATCGCCATTTCCGACATCGCGAACAGCGCGTTCAGAAGAACCAGCCCGGCAATGACCAGGACATCAGCCCAGGGAAAGGGTTTCACGCCGGCAACACTAAAGCATCGCGCCGGAAAGTGGATACCGGAATTTGGCGCGCGGCGATGCGGCGGCGAACGCCCGGCGTGGCGCCCCCCTCAACCCTTCGCGCCCAGACCCAGCGCCTTCGCGACCCGCGCGCGCCAGCCGCGGCGGGGTCGCGGAACCGGCACGACGGGCGGCGCCGGCGGGCTGATGATTTCGCCGAGATAATGATTCGGACGCGGCGCGCCGTCGGCAATG
>JAGWPW010000058.1 GCA_028870315.1 Sphingomonadales bacterium
GAGCGCAGTGCGCTGGCGGCCGATGCGGCGCGCAAGCGAAACGCAGCCACCGGCGCCGGGGATGAGCCCCATGGCAAGCTCGGGAAGCTGGAACCAGCTTGCCGGCGTGGCGACGCAGCGCCGGGCAAAGGCCGCCATCTCCAGCCCGGCGCCGACGCAGGCCCCGCCGATCCGCGCCTCCAGGCGTGCAGCGCAGCGCGCGATGGCAAGCGCGGGCAGCGTCCGGCGGCGGATCGCATGCGCGTCGGCCGGATCGCGGGTGGTGCCGAATTCGGCAAGCTCGCCGCCCAGCGAGAAGGCGCGGCCCCTGGCGCACAGCACCACTTGCGCGATTTCGCGATCGAGCGCGGCCATGCCGAAGGCTTCGGCCAGCGCGTCGCGCAACGCGCGGTCGATGGCATTGCCCGCCGCCGGGCGATCGAGCGCAATGACCAGCCGGTCCGCTTCGCGCCGCAGGCAAAGCCGCCCCGGCGGCCGGGCCGCGCCCGGCGCGCGGCGCGCGAGCCACGCGCCATGCTCGGCCGAGCCCTGGAGCAGCCCATAGGCGAGCGACTCGGCGAACAGCGCCGCGCCGACCTCCAGCCCTGCAGTATGGCGTAAAAGCTCGACAAGCACCGCGGCGGCGCGCGGCGCGCCAAGGATCGATTCGGCGAGACGATCGAGGCTCACCGGCGGCTCGACCACCGCATCGAGCTGGCGCGCCAGCGGATGCGCGCCATCGCCGAAGCCGATCACCGGACACGGCGGCAGGACCAGTGGCGCCGCCGGCTCGGGCGCGCGCGCCAGATCGATCAGCGCAAGCGGCCCGGACCAGGCGGCTTCTCCCGCCCAGAGCCGGCGCGCGTCGACAAGATGCTCGGCCCATCGCATGGCCCAGCGCCTTAGCAGCCTGTTCGCGAAAGCGCGAAATCGCGCGTTCCCGGGGCCACCGTCAGCGGCACGCCGAGGCCCGCCGGTGATCGTCATTGTAACAAAAACGAAAGCCTCTCATTTTTTGTTGACAAGCCCTCGCATCGGGACAAGTCTGAGGTCAAACAGGACTGGTGAGAGGACAAGGCAATGGGATCGGCGAAAGCTCCATCGAACAAGGCCAAGATTGCCCGGCGCGTGATAGAAGTTCTTGAATTTTTTGACGATTCGCACCGCGAGGCGACGGTGATGGATATCGTGCGCCGCTACAACCGCCCCCAGTCGAGCACTTCGGAACTGCTGTCGAGTCTCGTCGAGCTCGGCCTGCTGCACAAGGACCCCTATTCGCGTGCCTATGCGCTCACCCCGCGCGCCGGCCTGCTCGGGGTCGCCAGCCAGACGGGCGCGGTGCGCGACGGGCGGCTGGTGCAGCTCATCGACCGGCTGGTCGCGCAGACCGGGCTTGCAGTCGGCATTTTCGCCCTTGTCGGGCTCAACGCCCAGATCGTCAGCTGGCGCGCCGCGGCGCGTGCCAATTCGCCCGCGACTCGCGGACTTTATGGCGGCATGCAGGAGCCGCTTTACGCCTCCGCGCCGGGCTGGCTGCTGCTTTCCACGGTCGCGCCGCAGCGCGCCGACGGCCTCGTGCGCCGGCTCAACGCCGAAGCGCCCGACGATCGCAAATTCTCGACCAGCGCCATGTCGGCCAAGCTCGCCCAATGCCGCGAGCTGCGCTACGCAAGCGGCCCGGCGGGCTTCGACAGCCCCGCCGAGGCGGTGGCGCTGCTGCTGCCTGAAGCCACCTCCAGCCAGCCGCTCGCGGTGGCTTTCGTCTATGGTGCCGAAGCGCGGGTCAAGCCCGAGGGGCTGCTCGAATGCCTGCGCGAAGGCGTGCGCCATTGCCTGCCCGCGCCCGCGCCCGCGGCGGCCGAGGTCGAGCCGCTGCCCAACGCGGCCTGAAGTCCGCGCGCACGCCCGTTCCTACAGCGGCGTCGGCGGCTCGGGCTGCGCGTCGGGGTCGGGACCAAAGCCGTGCCCATCGAACAGCGCGAGCGGGGCGCGGCTGGCGCGGCTGAAGTCGATTCGCGGCCCGTTGCGGACCGCCACCGACGCGCGCTCGGGCTGAAAGCTGTAGCAATTGGGCGGCAGCGCCCGCGCGTCCGACTGGCGCGACAGCGGCATCCAGCGACCATGCGCGACAAGCCCGCCCCATTGCAGCACCCGCGCCGCTTCGGCCTCGGCGGGCGGCAGGGTCGCGATCCAGTCGCGCAGCGCAACAAGGCTGCGCCCGGCGACCACCGCCGGCGAAACGATCAGCCCGTCTTCCACATGCCAGTGCAAAATCCGCCGGCCGTCGCGGTGCAGTTCGAGCCGATGCGCGCCGGCCACCGGATCGCTGGCGAACAGGCGGTATTCAAGCGGCGCATCGTCGCGCGCATGGCTTGCGGCCAGCACGGCAAGGTCGTGAAGATGGGTGCAATTCGCCTTTTTGTACGGCATCGCCCGGCGTGCCGCCTCGGCAAGCGGCAGGCCGAGGAAGGTCTGCTGCAACACGCCGACCGCGCCGGGGCAGGTGGTCCAGGGCGCGCGCGCCAATTCGGCATCGACCGCAGTGATGGCGTCGCCATCGTGCCGCAGCATTACCCGCATGCAATGGATATCGTCCTCGACCGCGGCCACCGCCTCGGTCTTGCCCGGTTGCACAAGCATGCTGCGGCGAAAGCCGGGAAGCGTTGCGATGTCGGGATCATTTTGCGGCATCGCCCGGGCATAGCATGCGGGGCGGCGCCGGCCATCGCCGCGACGATGACCAAGCCCGCGCCCACCGCCGATGGATGGTGATGGCGCCGGCCATCGGATAGGCGAAGAACGACTGCCGACGCGCGCACGCCCCGGCTTTGAGGAGAGATCGAATGGCGGATGTTCTGGGTTATCGCGGCAAGCGGGTGATCGTCAGCGGCTGCTTTTCGGGCATGGGCGAGGCGACCGCGAAGCTGCTGCTCGATCTCGGCGCCGAGGTGCATGGCCTCGACTACAAGGATTGCGCGCTGCCGCTCGCCAGTTTCAACCGGCTCGACCTGCGTGATCCCGCCTCGATCGAGGCGGGGGTGAAGGCGGTCGGCGGCAAGGTCGATGCGCTGTTCAACTGCGCCGGGCTTGCCGGCGGCGGCGCCTTTGCCCCGATCGAGACGATGAAGGTCAATTTCATCGGCACCCGCCATCTCACCGAACAGGTGCTGGGACATATGGGCGCGGGCGCGGCGATCGTCTCGATCGCCTCGACCGGCGGGCTCGGCTGGAGCCGGCGGATCCCGGTGCATATGGAATTGCTCCAGGTCCAGGGCTTCGCGCCGGCGGTCGCCTGGTGCGAGGCGCATATGGACCAGGTCGCCGAGGGCTATGCCTTCTCCAAGGAGGCGGTCATCGTGTGGACGCAGTTCATGGGCGCGCGGCTCATCAAGCAGGGCATCCGCATCAACTGCTCGCTGCCCTCGCCCACCGAGACACCGATGATGGCGACCTTCCACGCGACCTCGGGCAAGGACATCGTCGATGCCGCCGCCGAACCGCTCGGTCGCTACACGACGCCGGCCGAGCAGGCGGGCGGGATCGTGCTTCTAAACAGCGCGCTCGCCAGCGTGGTGAACGGCGTGGTGCTGCCGGTCGATGGCGGCTTCATGGGCGGGGTGGTCACCGGCCAGGTCGATCTGTCGAAGATGATGGGCAAGGCGCAACAGGGCTGATGCGATGAACTTCGATCTCAGCGACGAACAGGAGATGGTGCGCGACACTTTCGCGCGCTTTCTCGACGAGCACAGCACGCCTGCCCGCGTGCGCGCGGCGATGCCCGGCGGCTTCGATGCGGCGCTGTGGACCGGGCTGGCCGAACTTGGCGCCATCGCCATGCGCGTGCCCGAAAGCGCGGGCGGCATGGGGCTTGGCCTGTTCGACGCGGCGCTGCTGATGGAAGAGGCCGGGCGCACGCTCGCCTCTGGCCCGCTCGCCGAGGCGCTGGTCGCGGCGCGGCTGCTGGGCGAGCTTGGCGGGAAACGCGGCGAAGCGCTGCTGGCGCGGGTCATCGCCGGCGAGGCGGTGGCGACGATCGCCCTGCACGACATCGCCACAAGCCCTGTGCAATGGGTCGCGGGCGGGCTCGTTGCCGAGGCGGTCGTCGCGCGCAAGGGCGATGCGGTGGTGCTGGTTGCGGTGCCCCAAAGCGCGCGCCGGCCTGAGGACAATCTCGCCTCGACGCCGATCGCCGAGATCGATCTCGGCGCGCTCGAAGGCGTCGAACTCGCCTCGGGCAGCGCCGCGCTCGCAAGCTTTGCCGCGGGGATCGAGGAGTGGAAGCTGCTGATCGCCGCCGCGCTCGCCGGCCTCTCGCGCGAGGCGCTGCGGCTCGCCGCCGCCTATGCCGGCGAGCGCAAGCAGTTCGGCGTGCTGATCGGCACCTTCCAGGGCATCTCGCATCCGCTCGCCGACCTGCTGTGCGACGTCGATGGGGCAAAGCTGCTGGTGTGGCGGACCCTGCGCGCGATCCATGACGGCGACCCGCAGGCGGGCGCTGCCATCTCGATCACCGCGTGGTGGGCTATCGGCGCCGCGGCACGCAGTGTCGCGCAGGCGCTGCACACCTTCGGCGGCTATGGCCTTACCACCGAATACGACATCCATCTCTACAATCTGCGCGCCCGCGCCTGGCCGCTCATCGCCGGTGATCCGCAACTGCTGCTCGCCGAGGGCGGCCGGCGGCTCTATGCGGGCGAGGCGGCGAGCCTGCCCGAGGTCGGCGCCATCCCGGTCGATTTCGACCTCGGCGAGGAAGCGCGCGCCATCGCTCGCGAAATCCACGCCTTCTTCGAAAAGAACGCGACGCCGGCAATGCGCGAGAAATTCCACTACAGCTGGGAGGGCCATAATCCCGAGCTGCACAGGAAGCTCGCCGAACAGAACCTTTTGTTCCTCGGCTGGCCCGAGGACATGGGCGGGCGCGGCATCCCCGCCTATGCCAAGATCGCGGCGATGGATGCCTTCGAGGAAACAGGCTACAACAACCCGGCCAAGAACGTCGCCGCCATGGTCGGCGCGATCATCCACCGCTTCGGCAGCGAGGAACTGAAGGCCGAGGTGCTCAGCCGGATCGTTGCCGGCGAGGCGATTTGCAGCCTTGGCTATTCCGAACCCGGCTCGGGCTCGGACGTTTTCGCCGCGCAGTGCCGCGCCACCCCGGAAGGCAACGGCTGGCGGATCGACGGCACCAAGATGTTCACCTCGGGCGCCAATCTTGCCGATTATGTGCTGATGCTGTGCCGGACCAACACCGAGGTGCCCAAGCACAAGGGCCTCACCATGTTCATCGTGCCGCTGAAGGCCGAGGGCGTGACCATCCAGCCGGTCCACACCTTCCAGGACGAGCGCACCAACATCACCTTCTACGACGGCGTGCGGATCCCGGACAGCTGGCGGCTGGGCGAGGTCGATGGCGGGGTGAAGACGATGAGCGCCAGCCTCGAACTCGAACATGGCGGCGGCTTTTCCAAGGTCATGCGCGCGACGCTCGAAGCCGGCGAGGAACTGTGCCGCGAGATCACCCGCGACGGGCAACCGATCCTCACCGAAAGCCAGTGCCAGCAGCGCCTCGCGCGGGCGCACGCGCATTTGTGGATTTCGGACATGCTGACCTTCCGCGCGCAATGGGCCAGCATCGAGAAGAAGCCCCCATTCGCCTATGGGCCGATGGCGAAGATGTTCTCGAGCGAGAAATTCCTCACCGATTCGCGCGATCTGCTCGAACTGACCGCGCCGCTGTCGCTCTCGAAGCGCAAGGGCGCGGCCGAACTCATCAACCAGTCCTACCGCCACGCGCATGGCACCACGATCTACGGCGGCACCAGCGAGGTCCACCGCTCGATGGTCGCCGAACGCGGGCTTGGCCTGCCGCGCACCCGCGCCTGACCCCGGAAGGCCCACCCATGACCGACGCCCCCGCTCTCCTCACCCAGCAGACCGAGGACGGCATCCTCATCGCGACGCTCAACCGTCCGGAAAAGCTCAACGCGATCAACCGCGAGATGATGGACCTTCTGACCGAGGCGGTGCTGACCTTCCGCGACAGCGAGGACCTCAAGGTCATGCTGATCCGCGCCACCGGCCGCTATTTCAGCGCCGGCGCGGACCTGCGCTCGGGCAACCAGAAGACGATCTCGCCGCAGAAGCACACCGCGCGCGGCATCCGCGAGAACCACCGGCTCAACCTCAACAACATGCAGCAGCTGTGGGACGAGATCGAGCATATCGAAAAGCCCTTCGTCGTCGCGCACCACGCGATGTGCGTCGGCGGGGGGCTCGAACTGTCGCTGTCCTGCGATTTTCGGCTGGCCGCCAAAAGCGCCGCCTATGCCTTTCCCGAAGGCCTGTTCGGCGTGCTGCCCGCCTCGAACGGGGTCAGCCGCCTCGCGCGGATGTGCGGGCCGCACTGGGCGCGCTGGCTGATCATGGCCAACAAGCCCGCGCCCGCCGAAATGGCCTATACCATGGGGCTGGTCCACCAGGTCTTTCCCGACGACAGCTTCGAGGACGAGGTGATGGACTTCTGCCGCCACCTTGCCCGACAGAACCCCGAACAGATGGGCGCCGCCAAGATCGCCATCGAGCTCTGCGCCGAACTAGGCCCCGAAATGGGCCGCCACGTCGAGCGCATGGGCAACAGCGCGCTGATGCTGAACCCCGATTACCTCGCCGGGATGGAGAAGTATCTGAAGGGAGTTGGCGGCAAGAAGAAGTGAGATTCCAGGGGGCGTAGCCGGACCAAATGGCCTGCCGGGGGCAGGCCATCCGGCGAAGCCGGGCGCGCCCTGCGCGCCCGAGGCCCCTGGACCCCGTTACTGTCCTCGTTGCGCGCGACCTCGTCATCGTGTCCTGCCACGAAGCGGGTTTATGCCTGCGGCGCCGGGTTGCGTGACGATGAGATAAAGCGCGGCGACGACAGTAACCGAAAAAGGTATTGCGTCCCCTGATTTCACGACTTGGGACATGACCCACAATGAAAGGCGCCTGCCTTGAGAGTGCTTGATGGATCAGACCTTGCTGCAGCAGTCCGAAACATGTTCGAGACAGAGAAAATGCTGCGCTGCGCCGTTGCTTTTTGGGGTCCGGAATTTGCTAACCTTGCGCGAAGAAGCAGCGCAATGGTCATCCTGGACATCTCAATGGGCTGCACTTCCAAGGCGACGCTTGACGCGCTCGGCGTCGGCCCGGAGGAGGTGTCCATCTATGCGCGTAAGCATGTGCGGGTTCTTGATGGCCTGCACGCAAAATTTTTCCTTGGAACTAAGCGATGCATTATCGGATCGGCAAACGCATCGGGCGCAGCACTTGGGCGTGCGGGTGGGCCGCCCTCGCTTTTTGAGGCAGCGATCGAAATTGAGCGACGGGATGATCCTGATACGTTCAAGAAGCTCGAAGACCTATGGAAAGCCTATCTGGATGCTTCGCGGGAGGTAGGGCTCGCGGATCGGGAGCGTGCGCCGCGGATCGCGGCCACGAACGCTGCACGAGATCGGCGGGGTGAACCACCAAACGCAAACTCGATTTTGCAGACTGTGATGTATCAGCCTGAACGCTTCAGCAATACCGCGTTTGCATTCGGGGATTGGGAAATCGATAATGAAGACCTGGATGAAGCAAATGCCGGATACGTGTCCGAATATAACGCCGCTCCGAATCAACATGGACGCTCACATATTTTCACCTCAGTTCTGAACGATGAGGTCGATAACACGTTCCGGTTTTCTGACAAGATTATCAATTTCTGGTTTGGCAGAGGGTCCGGGCTTTACACTTACTACGACATTGTGCGGGTCGAGCACGACAACTTGGTCTCCTATTACGGGCGTCGCAGTTGGCCCCAGGTGCGTCGCGCCGTTAGTCTTGGAAACCTCGCAAAAAACATCGCTTGGCAAGCTGACCATGTCGCCGCGAACCAGCTTGCCAATCTCGCTGGTGACGAGGAGGGCGCGCGATATGTCGCGCTTTCCATTGATGCTCTTTGCGAAACGCTGGAGCGATGTGAAAATCCGGGGACATGATACCTAGCACTACTTTGGCAGAAGTGGGATCTCTCCTGTAGAAAGACTGCCGCCACAGTGAGGGCAGCAGGTTGGATGTGAGCGCGAGAGGCGGTCAATGATGGCTTGGCGAACTGCCGGCAGGCTGGGTTGAGGTGGTGGCCC
>JAGWPW010000059.1 GCA_028870315.1 Sphingomonadales bacterium
AACTTCTCTTTCGGTTTCAGAGCCTTAATGGCGGCGTCAGTCAACATCCACACCCTCCAGATTGGTCAAAATGTGTCGGAGAGCGCCCGATTATACCGTCAGGTCAAAAACGGCCCTTCTGATTGGCATTTTCTCTTTTCTTACAGAGCATTACGTCAAAAAATATACCGTCAGAAGCTCTCTTAGCCCTGACGGTATATGCAATTTCCGGATGAGACAAGATGCGCCATACCGTCAGCCATACCGTCATTCCGGAGGCTAACCCAGCGATAGATGCCGAAAGATTTCGAGATATTTATTTATATATTTCAGTCACTTATGTCGCATCGTGGCGTATTTTTGGATACGCCCGGATGGGCAAAAATCATTCCCACTCGATGGTGCCGGGCGGCTTCGACGTATAGTCATAGACCACGCGGTTGATGCCCTTGACTTCATTGATGATCCGCGTCGCGACGTGCCCCAGGAAGGCGGCGTCGAAGGGATAGACGTCGGCGGTCATGCCGTCGGTCGAGGTGACCGCGCGCAGCGCGCAGACATTGTCATAGGTGCGCCCGTCACCCATCACCCCCACGGTCTTGACCGGCAGCAGCACCGCGAAGGCCTGCCAGATCGCATCGTACAGCCCGGCGTTGCGGATTTCCTCAAGATAGATCGCATCCGCCTTGCGCAGCACGTCGCAACGCTCGCGGGTGATCTCGCCGGGAATGCGGATCGCGAGCCCCGGTCCGGGGAACGGGTGGCGGCCGACGAACACCTCGGGCAAGCCCAGCTCGCGGCCCAGCTCGCGCACCTCGTCCTTGAACAGCTCGCGCAGCGGCTCGACCAGCGCCATGTTCATGCGTTCGGGAAGGCCGCCGACATTGTGGTGGCTCTTGATCGTCACCGACGGTCCGCCGGTGAAGCTGACGCTTTCGATCACATCGGGGTAAAGCGTGCCCTGCGCGAGGAAGCCGGCGCCGCCGATCTTGCGCGCCTCGCCCTCGAAGACGTCGATGAAGGTCTTGCCGATGAATTTGCGCTTGGCCTCGGGGTCGGTGACGCCTTCGAGCCCCTTGAGGAACAGCGTCGAGGCATCGACATGAACCAGCGGGATGTTGAAATGTCCACGGAACAGGCTGACCACCTGCTCGGCCTCGCCGTGGCGCAACAGGCCATGGTCGACGAACACACAGGTGAGCTGGTCGGCGCCCGAATCCTTGAGCGCCTCGTGGATGAGCAGCGCGGCAACCGCCGAATCGACCCCGCCCGAAAGCCCGCAGATGACCTTGCCGCCACCCGTGCCAAAGCCGACCTGCGCGCGGATGTCGGCGATCTTGGTCTTGCGGAACTCGGCCATCGTCCAGTCGCCGGTGAGCCCGCAGACATGGCGGACGAAATTGCGCAGCAGCCGGCCGCCGTCGGGGGTGTGGACCACCTCGGGGTGGAACTGCATCGCATAGATGCGCCGCGCCTCGTCGGCGATCACCGCGAAGGGCGCGCCGGGGCTGGCCGCCACCGCGCGGAACCCGGGGGCGAGTTCGGCAACCTTGTCGCCGTGGCTCATCCACACCTGATGGCGCTCGCCCTCGCTCCACAGTCCGGCGAACAGCCCCGAGGCGGCACCGATCTCGATGAAGGCGCGGCCGAATTCGCCGGTCTCGCCGCGCGTCACCGTGCCGCCGAGCTGGTGCATCAGTGCCTGCTGGCCATAGCAGATGCCCAGCATCGGCAGCCCGCTTTCGAGGATTGCCGCCGGAATCAGCGGCGCGCCCTCGTCAAGCACCGAGGCGGGCGAGCCCGAAAGGATGATCCCGCGCGGGCGCAGCCGCTCGAAGGCCTCGACCGCGCTGCCGAAAGGCGCGATCTGCGAATAGACGCCCGCCTCGCGCACCCGGCGCGCGATCAGCTGCGTCACCTGGCTGCCGAAATCGACGATGAGGATGCAATCGGGGTGCGGGTTGCTCATCGGCGCGCGTTAGGCTGGGCGCGAAGCCAAGTCCAGACGCCCGTTTGTCTCGATCCGGCGCCACCTGTTGCGTTTCTTGCAACAAAGGCCGGCTCCTTCGCACTTGCAAAAACTCCCGCTCTGCCCATGTTGCAAATGCGAAATTGCTTCGCGGTTGCAAGGCCGCGGGCGCAACGAAAGGACTGAAAAATGCAAGGCCTCAAATATCAGCTCGTCGCGTTCGCCGCGGCGCTGGGCCTCAGCGGCCTGATCTTTGCGATCACGCTTTCCTGATGGTCCGCGCCGATGGTCCGGGACGACGGACGCGGGCGATCTCGGGGTGATGTTCCTGCCGGCGGCATGGGCTCGCCCCGATGATCGCCGTACCCCCGCGGCTGGTTGTGGAATGACGCGCGAAAACGGTTCCGAAAAGGCCGCTTAATGCCTATGGGCTCGATATGACGAGCGGCAGCGAAAACAGCAACAGTTACGACGCGGAATCGATCAAGGTCCTGAAGGGCCTCGATGCGGTGCGCAAGCGCCCCGGCATGTATATCGGCGATACCGACGATGGCTCGGGGCTGCACCATATGGTGTTCGAGGTCTCGGACAATGCCATCGACGAGGCGCTGGCCGGCTGGTGCGACCTTGTGCTGATCGCGCTTCATCCCGATGGCTCGGTCAGCGTCGAGGACAATGGCCGCGGCATCCCGACCGGCATCCATTCCGGGGAGGGGGTTTCCGCCGCCGAGGTCATCATGACCCAGCTCCATGCCGGCGGAAAGTTCGAGAACACCTCGGACGACAACGCCTACAAGGTTTCGGGCGGGCTGCATGGCGTCGGGGTGTCGGTGGTCAACGCGCTGTCCGAATGGCTCGAGCTCACCATCTGGCGCGATGGCAAGGAGCATTGGATGCGCTTTCGCGGCGGCTATGCCGAAGCGCCGCTGACAGAGCGCGGCCCGGCGCCCGCCGGCAAGCAGGGGACGCAGGTGCGCTTCCTCGCTTCGTCCGAGACCTTCAAGAACGTCACCGATTATGATTTCGACAAGCTCGAACACCGCTATCGCGAGCTCGCGTTCCTCAATTCGGGGGTGCGCATCGTGCTGCGCGACCTGCGCCACGAGGAGGTGAAGGAGCACGACCTGCGCTATGATGGCGGGATCGCCGCCTTCGTCCAATATCTCGACCGCAACAAGGTGGCGCTGCTTGCCGAGCCGATCGCCATCACGTTCGAGCGTGACGGCATCGGCATCGATGTCGCGCTCGAATGGAATGACAGCTACTACGAAAATGTCCTGTGCTTCACCAACAACATCCCGCAGCGCGACGGCGGCACGCATCTCGCCGCCTTCCGCGCGGCGCTGACCCGCACGCTCAATGCCTATGCCGAGAAATCGGGGCTGTTGAAGAAGGAGAAGGTCAGCCTGACCGGCGAGGACATGCGCGAGGGGCTGACCGCGATCGTCTCGGTCAAGCTGCCCGATCCCAAGTTTTCCAGCCAGACCAAGGACAAGCTCGTCTCGTCCGAGGTCCGCCAGCCGCTCGAAAGCCTGATGGCCGACAAGCTGGGCGAATGGCTTGAGGAAAATCCGGCGCAGGCGCGCGCGGTGGTCGGCAAGATCATCGATGCCGCCGCCGCGCGCGAAGCGGCGCGGCGCGCGCGCGAACTCACCCGGCGCAAGGGGGTGATGGACATCGCCAGCCTGCCCGGCAAGCTTGCCGACTGCCAGGAGCGCGATCCGGCGCGATGCGAGCTGTTCCTTGTCGAGGGCGATTCGGCGGGCGGCTCGGCCAAGCAGGGGCGCGACCGCCACTTTCAGGCGATCCTGCCGCTGAAGGGCAAGATTTTGAATGTCGAGCGCGCGCGCTTCGACCGGATCATCGGCTCGAAGGAGGTCGGCACGCTCATCCAGGCGATGGGCACCGGCATCCGGGAGGATTTCGACCTTGCCAAGCTGCGCTACCACAAGATCGTCATCATGACCGATGCCGATGTCGATGGCGCGCATATCCGCACGCTGCTCCTGACCTTCTTCCACCGCCAGATGCCCGACATCATCCGCGCGGGCCATCTCTTCATCGCCCAGCCGCCGCTCTACAAGGTCAGCAAGGGGCGCAGCGAGGTCTATCTCAAGGACAGTGACGCGCTCGACCGCTATCTCGTCGAAGCCGGGCTCGCGGGCCGGGTGCTCGAAACCGCCGGCGGCGCGCGCGCGGGCAGCGAGCTTGGGGCGCTGGTCCAGCACGCGCAGCAGATGCGCAAGCTGATGGCCTTCGTCACCCGCTACGATCCCGCGATCGTCGAGGCGCTGGCGCTTGCCGGCGCGCTCGATCCCGATCTCGACCGCGCCGCGCGGCAGGCGGCGCTGACCCGCGCCGCCGCCTGGCTCGACCGCTCGAACCGCGAGGCGCGCTGGCAGGCGGTGGCCGGCGAGGATGGCGCGGTCAGCGTCACCCGGCTCTGGCGGGGGGTCACCGATCATCACCCGATCGACGCCGCCTTCTTCCACAGCGCCGAGGCGCGCAAGCTCGCCCGGCTCGCCGGCGAACAGGCCGAGGTCTATGCCGCCCCGGCGCGGCTGGTCAGGACCGGCAAGGAGGAAGAGCCTTCCGAAGCCGAGCCCGCCGCCGAGGGTGAGCCGGCCATCGCGCCTGCGCCGCGCGCCGGCGACGGCGCCATCACCCGCCCGTCGGAACTGCTCGACGCGGTGCTGGCGACAGGGCGCAAGGGGCTTGCCATCTCGCGCTACAAGGGTCTGGGCGAGATGAACGCCGAGCAGCTCTGGGAAACCACGCTCGACCCCGACCACCGCGCCTTGCTGCAGGTGAAGGTCGAGGACGCCGATGTGACCGACGAGATCTTCACCCGGCTGATGGGCGACATCGTCGAGCCACGCCGCGAATTCATCCAGCAAAACGCGCTCAATGTCGCCAATCTCGATGTCTGAGGACCCCATGACCGAAATTTTCGTCCGCCCCGATGTCCGCGCCCATCTCGATGCGATGAAGGCGGCGCCGCGCCCGCCGATGGGCGACGCGCTGATCGCCATGGCGCGGGCGATGACCCCCGCGATGATGGCGGCGATGGCGCAGTTCGACCTGCCGGTGGGTGATCTCGGCGCGATCCGCGACGTGACCATGCCCGGCCCTGCGGGCCCGATCGCGCTGCGCCTGTTCGATCCGCGCGAGGCGCGCGAGCCGGGTCCGGTGGTGGTGTTCTATCATGGCGGCGGCTTCGTGCTCGGCAGCATCGACACGCATGCCGGCATGGCCGCGGAAATGGCGCGCGCGCTCGACCTGCCGGTGATCTCGGTCGAATATCGCCTCGCGCCCGAGCATCCCTGGCCCGCCGCGCTCGACGATGGCGAGGCGGCGGCGCGCTGGATCGCTGAAAACGGCGCCGCATTCGATCGCAGCTTCACCGGGCTGGTGCTCGCCGGCGACAGCGCGGGGGGCACCGTCACCGCGGTCACCGCGCTCGCGCTGCGCGACCGGCCGGCGGCGGTTCCCTTCCTCGCCCAGCTGCCGATCTATCCCAAGGTCGATTTCACCCAAATCCACCCCTCGGACGAGATGTTCAGCGACGGCTTCGGGCTCGACGGCGCGGACATGGCCTATTTCGAACGCGCCTATGCCCCCGACCCGCAGCACTGGCGCGGCTCGCCGCTGATCGCCGATCAGACGGGACTGCCGCCGACGCTGGTGGTCACCGCCGCGCTCGACCCGCTGCGCGACAACGGCCGCGCCTATGCCGCAGCGCTCGCGCGCGCCGGTGTCCATGTCATCTTTCGGGAATTCGCCGGGACGATTCACGGCTTTTGCAGCTATCGCGCGGCAATCCCCTCGGCGCGCGCGGATTTCGCCGAAATGATGGCGCTCGCAAGGGTGGTGATCGCCGGCGGCGGTTGAACGCCCCCCGACAAGGACCGCAAGCGCCGTTCAGGCCGGTGCGAAGCCCGCACCATCGGGCCAGCCCTTGGCGGCAAGCGCCATGACCTTGAACAATTGCCCCATCTGATCGGGCGCGGTCAGCCGCGCCAGTGCCGCTTCGAGCGCATCGCGCCGCGCGGGCGCCCGGCGTGCCAGCATCGCGATGCGTGCGGCGATGCCGAGCGCGGCGAGGAAGTGGCGCTGTTCGATGGTGCCCAGCCAGCGCACGCCCGCGGTTTGCGCGATCGGGGCGAGCACGCTGAAATCGACCAGCGCGGTGAGATCGGCCTCGCCGGGATCGGCGAAGGGGTCGGCGCCGGCATGCGCGCGCACCGCCTGGAGCGTCGAGCCGAGCCGGCTTTCGTCATGGCCATAGTCGATGACCAGCGCCGCGCCGCCCTGCGCGGCGATCCGGGCGGCGATGTCCGCCACCATCGCGGCGGCGGCGGGCGAGGTTTCGAGAATCGCCCCCACCTGTGCCGCGCGCAAGGCTGACGGCACCGCCGCGTCCATCGGGCGTTCGCCCGCGACCGGCCGGAAGCGGCCATCACGATGGCCGACCAGCCTTTCGCGCCAGCCGGCGGCGGTCTTCACCAGCTGGCGCACGGGGAGCGCGTCGAGGAATTCATTGGCGACGAAAAGCAGTGCGCCGTCCTCGGGCAGGGTCGAGAAATCGGCGTGCCAGTGCGCCGCGGGCAGCCATTCGGCCTGGCACGCGCGCAGCCGGGTCGAGGTTTCGACGAGGTGGACCTGCGGCACAAGGCCGAAGCGCGCCATGACGCGCAGCGCATCGCGCGCCAGCGTGCCGCGTCCGGGGCCGGCCTCGACATAATGCACCGGCGCCGGCCGCCCGGCGCGCTGCCAGAGATCGGCAAGCCAGATGCCGATCATCTCGCCGAAGGTCTGGCTGACCTCGGGGGCGGTGATGAAATCGCCCGCGCTGCCGAAGGGTTCGCGGCTCGCGTAATAATGCGCGTTCGCCGCTGCCATATATTGGGCGACGCTGATCGGGCCGCCAGCGGCGATCAGCCGCGCCAGCCGCGCGGCAAGCGACGAAGGCGGTTCGGACGGGGCCACCGCCACGCGGGCGGTCACGCCGCCGCCGGTGTCCCGCTTCCCAGCGCCGGCCGCCGCAGCGCCCGGACGAGCAGCACCAGCCCGACGAGCATCATCGGGATCGTCAGCCATTGGCCCATCGACAACCCGGTGCGCGCGGCGAAATCCTCAAGCTGGCTGTCGGGCTCGCGGAAGAATTCGACGGTGAAGCGCGCCAGCGCATAGCCAAGCGTGAAGCTGCCGACGAGCAGCCCCGGCCGCCAGCGCGCCCGCGTTTTCCAGAACAGCCCCAGCAGCACCGTGCCGAGCAGCAGCCCTTCGAGCCCCGCCTCGTAAAGTTCGCTCGGATGGCGCGGCAGATCGCCGCCACCGGGAAAGATCATCGCCCAGGGCACATCGGAAGTGGTCACCCGCCCCCACAGCTCGCCATTGATGAAATTGGCGATGCGCCCGAAGAACAGGCCGAACGGCACGCAGGTCGCCACGTAATCGCAGCATCTGAGGAAGGAAATGCCGCCGCTGCGCGTGACCCAGACGATTGCCAGCACCACCCCGATCGCCCCGCCGTGGAAGCTCATCCCCCCTTCCCACAGCTTCAGGAGGTCGAGCGGGTGGACGAAGAGCTGCGGCCCATAGAAGATCGCATAGCCGAGCCGGCCGCCGACGATGATGCCGATCGTGCACCAGAAGAACAGGTCGTCGGCGTGGCGCTGTGCCAGCGGCGCGCCCGGCTGGCGGATCATGCGCGACAGGTGCCAGTAGCCAAGGATGATCCCGGCCAGATAGGCCAGCGAATAATAGCGCAGCGTGAAGACGCCGAGATCGATGCCGGGCCTGAGCCCGAGGTCGGCCCAATGCAGCGGCTGGCGGACGGCGCTGGCCGCGCTGGCGAGGATCGAAAGAAGCACTTGCCCTCCTGGTGCGTGCGTGGCCGCGTGCCGTGCCGGCGGCGGCGTGGGCTTGTAACAGCGCGGCTGCGTCCTTGATAGGGTGATCGCGGGCCGCTTCCGGGCCGCGTGCGCGCGGCGCTATCGCCCCGCCGCCTTTGCCGATATGAGCAGGGCATGAGTGTGCTTCGTATCGCCAATCAGCGTGCGGTCATCGATCGCCGCGCGCTTTCGGAAGCCATTGCCGAAGCGGTGGCGCGAGAGGGTGGGCCGGCGCGCGCGGCGGTGGTCGAGCTGCTGCGCGGCGCGCTGGCGGCG
This sequence comes from Sphingomonadales bacterium, assembly GCA_028870315.1. Taxonomy (GTDB): domain Bacteria; phylum Pseudomonadota; class Alphaproteobacteria; order Sphingomonadales; family Sphingomonadaceae; genus Novosphingobium. The sequence continues at coordinate 8,122 of JAGWPW010000059.1, forward strand.
GGCCGCGCCGAGGTTGCCCGCCGGCTTGCCGAGCGGCCCAACGCTGGCCATGATTGCGCCGAGGCGCAGACCTTCCTCATCGACCAGCTGCTGCGCGTCATCCATGATTACATTCTCGCCGCGGTCTATCCGGCCGGTAACCGCTCCACCGGCGAGCGGCTGGCGATCGTTGCGGTCGGTGGCTATGGCCGCGGCGAGATGGCGCCGCATTCGGACGTCGACATCGCCTTCATCACCCCGATCCGCCAGACCGCCTGGTGCGAGCAGGTGATCGAGGCGATGCTCTACATCCTGTGGGATCTGGGGCTCAAGGTCGGCCATTCGAGCCGCTCGGTCGCCGAGATGGTGCGGATGAGCCGCGAGGATCTCACCATCCGCACCGCGATGCTCGAAAGCCGCTATGTGTGGGGCGATCAGGCGCTCTACGAGGAGGCGAGCCGGCGGTTCCGCGACGAGGTGATCGCCGGCTCCGAACGCCAGTTCGTCGCCGAGAAGCTCGCCGAACGGGCCGAGCGCCACAAGCGGCTCGGCGATAGCCGCTATGTCGTCGAACCCAATGTCAAGGAAGGCAAGGGCGGGCTGCGCGACCTGCACACGCTCTACTGGATCGGCAAATATATCCACAAGGTGACGACGCCCGCGCAGCTGGTCGAGGTCGGCTTGCTGAGCCCGCAGGAATACCGCGCCTTCCGCCGTGCCGAGAATTTCTTCTGGGCGGTGCGCTGCCATCTCCATGTGCTGACCGGCCGCGCCGAGGACCGGCTGACCTTCGACCTGCAACGCGCGGTGGCGGCGCGCATGCGCTTTTCCGACCGGCCGGGCAAAAGCGCGGTCGAACGCTTCATGCAGCTGTTCTTCCTCCATGCAAAGCAGGTCGGCTCGCTGACCGGTGTGTTCCTTGCCCAGCTCGACGAGCAGTTCGCCCGCAAGCAGGCGCGCGGCCCCCTGGCCCGGTTCCGCGTGCGGACGCGCAGCGTCAAGGGCTATCACATGGCGCGCGGCCGCATCGCCGCGCCGCGTGACGACTGGTTCGTCGAAAGCCCGATCCGGCTGATCGAGATCTTCGTGCTGGCCGATGCCGAAAGGCTGGAAATCCACCCCGAGACGATGCGGATGATCGGCCGTGACGCGCGGCTGGTCGATGCCGGGCTGCGCCGCGATCCGCGCGCCAACGCGCTGTTCCTCGAACTGCTCACCAGCCGCAACGATCCCGAGACGGTGCTGCGCTGGCTGAACGAGGCGGGGATCTTCGGCCGTTTCGTTCCCGAATTCGGCCGGGTCAACGCGCAGATGCAGTTCGACATGTACCATCACTACACCGTCGATGAGCACACGATCCGCGCGATCGGCCTGCTCGCGCGGATCGAGAAGGGCGAGCTTGCCGCCGACCATCCGCTTTCGACCGCGATCGTCCGGCGGCTGCATTCGCGCCGGGTGCTCTATGCAGCGGTCCTGCTCCACGACATCGCCAAGGGCCGCGGCGGCAATCATTCGGTGCTGGGCGCGGAGATCGCGCTCAAGCTGTGCCCGCGGCTCGGGCTCGACGAGAGCGAGACCGAGACGGTGAGCTGGCTGGTGCGCCACCATTTGTCGATGAGCGACACGGCGATGAAGCGCGATCTCGCCGACTGGAAGACCATCGCCGATTTCGTCGCGGTGGTCGAAACGCTCGACCGGCTGCGGCTGCTCACGCTGCTGACGATCGTCGATATCCGCGCGGTCGGCCCCGGCGTGTGGAACAGCTGGAAGCGCCAGCTTCTGACCGAGCTTTACACCGCCGCCGAGGAACGGCTGCGGCTGGGCCACGCCCAGCACAACCGCACGCAGCGGGTGGCAGCGAAAAAGCGCGCGGTGGCGCTGCGGTTCGCGGGGAATGACGATCTTGTCGAGCGCCACGGCAGCCAGTTCACCGACGCTTACTGGATCGCCGAAAGCGAGGATGTGATCGCGCTCAACCTCGCCCAGATCGCCGAGGCGGGCGATGCGCCGCTGACGATCCGCACCGAATATGACGATGCGCGCGGCGCGACGCTGGTCATGGTGATGGCCGCCGATCACCCGGGGCTGTTCTACCGCATCGCCGGCGGCATCCATCTCGCCGGTGGCAACATCATCGACGCGCGCATCCACACCACCAACAACGGCATCGCCATCGACAATTTCCTGGTGCAGGATCCGCTCGGCCGGCCGTTCTCCGAGCCCGGCCAGCTCGAACGGCTCAAGACCGCGATCGCCGATGCGCTGGCCAACCGTATCCGCCTGGTGCCGCAGCTCGCCGCGCGGCCGCTCGCCCGCCCGCGCGCCGAGGCCTTCGAGGTCGCGCCGCGCTGCGATTTCGACAACCATGCCTCGCAGCGCTTCACCGTGATCGAGATCGCCGCGCGCGATCGTCCGGCGCTGCTCAACCGGCTGGCGCGCGCGCTGTTCGAATCGCGGCTGATCGTCCATTCGGCGCATGTCGCGACCTATGGCGAGCGCGCGATCGACACCTTCTACGTCACCGACCTCATCGGCGGGAAGCTCGACAATGCGGCGCGGCTGCGCACGCTCGAAAAGCGGCTGCTCGAAGCGGCAAGCGAGGAGCCCGTCGAGCCCGCGGTGCCCGTGCCGGCGTGAAACGCGTGCTCGGCGCGGTGGCGAACGGCGATTGCAGCGCCACAGCGACCGGCTGCACCTGACCACGGCCCCCAAGCCCGTGCCCGCCGAATTCCGCGAGGGTCCGCCGCTTGCCGATTGCGCGCGATGCCGCCTTCATCCTCGTCACCGAACCCGGGCGCGACCGGGCCGCTGCACGAAACCGCGTCCGGCGCGGCCGTGGCGCTGCGCGCGCATCTCGGCCTTGACTCGCCTTCCCCTTGCGCGCATTCTCGATAGCGACGTATAATTCGAAATCGCGAATTTGGAGACCGAGCGATGACCGACACCGCGCTTGCCGAAAAGCCGCAGACCGCCTCGGGCGAATGGACGCTCGGCCCGATCTGCGATGCCGATGCGCATATCGATCCGCCCTATACGATGTGGAAGGATTACCTGCCGCGCGATCTCGCGCACAAGGCGCCGGTCATCGAAGAGGGCGAGGATTGCGACTGGGTGGTGTTCGAGGGCAACCGCCGGCCCTTGCAGATGATCAACAACCAGGCCGGGCGCACCGGCCAGAACTTCAAGATGCGCGGCAAGCTTTCGGACATGCGCGCGGCCTGGGATCCGACCAGCCGGCTTGCCGACATGGACCTCGACAATATCGAATCGGCGGTGCTGTTCGGCGGCGGCCCGCTCGGCACCTTCGACAACGAGCTCTACATGGCAAGCTACGATGCCTACAGCCGCTGGGTGATGGATTTCTGCGCGGCCGATCCCAAACGGCTGGTGCCCATCGGCTATGTGCCGATGCGCGACATCGACGAGACCATCGGCATCATCCGCAAGCTTGCCAGGATGGGCTTTCGCACCATCAACCTTCCCGCCTTCCCGCAGAACCCCGACGGCTGGAGCACGACGAGCCAGGTCAAGGCGCTCAAGCAGGGGCAGATCTCGGCACTGACCGGCGATCCCAAGGGCGAGAAGCAATATTGGCAGCCCGAGTTCGACCGGCTCTGGGCCGAGCTGTGCGATCTTGACCTTGCGATCACCATGCATCTCGGCGGCCGCGTGCCGCGCTTCGGCGAGAAGCAGTTCTTCCTGCCCGACATGCCGATGTCGAAGCTCGCCATGGCCGAGCCGATCGCGATCTTCATCTTCAACGCGATCTTCCAGCGCTTCCCCCGGCTGCGGCTGGCGACGGTCGAGAGCGGGGTCGGCTGGATGGCGTGGTTCGCCGAATATATCACCCGCACCTGGGAAAAGCAGCGCTTCTGGACCGAAAGCCCGCTGACCGAGAGCCCGACCTATTACATGGAGAAAAACGTCTTCGGCAGCTTCATCCAGGATCGTACCGGCATCCTGTGCCGCGACCTGCCGGGCGCAAGGAACATCATGTGGTCCTCGGACTATCCGCATTCGGAGACCACCTTCCCGCGCTCGCGCGAGATCATCCTGCGCGACTTTCAAGGCGTGCCGGCGGCGGCGACGCGCGAGATCATCTGCAACCGCGCGCGCGCATTCTACAAGGTCGGATGAGGGTGATGGAGGCCGCCGCAAGCGACGTCCTCACCGCCGACGATCCGCTGTATGAAGAACTCTACGACGTCCGCCGCGAGGCGGAGGCGATGGGCAATTTCATCGAGCGCGATGTCACCGCCGAAATCGCCGCGCTGCGCGCGCAGGCCCCCGTGCACAAGGGCAAGCTGCGCGAGCTGCTGGGCCTGCCCGGGCACGAGCGCCACGCCAACGGCGCCGGCCGCCAGCACTATACGGTGCTGACCTATGACGCCTGCGAGGCCGCCTTCCGCAACCCCGCGGTGTTTTCCAACACCATCCAGATGGACCCGAAGGCCGGTCCCGGCACCGGCCTTCTCGAAATCGACCCGCCCCGGCATCGCGCCTATCGCCGCGCCATCCAGCCCAAATTCCAGATGAACGAGGCACTGGGCTGGTGGCGCAAGCGCACGATCGACGGCATCGTCGAGCGGCTGATCGAGCGGCTCGCGCGCCGACCCGGCGCCGAACTCAACCTCGATTTCTGCGCGCGCATCCCGGTCTATACGATCACCACCGCGATCGGCCTGCATGGCGATGAGGCGCTGCGCTTCCGCCACGCCTATCTCAACAGCACCAGTTCCAGCCGCAATATCCCGACGGAGCAGCGGATCGAGAATTTCCGGCTGGTCGAAAGCCTGCTCCATGGCCTGGTCGCGGCACGCCGCGAACAGCCCGGGGACGATCTCATCAGCTTCCTGCTCGATGCGACGCTCAGCCTGCCCGGTGCGCCGCCGCGCCCCTTGACCGATGCCGAAATCGTCACCCATGCCAAACTGGTCATGGTGGCCGGCGGCGGCACCTCGTGGCGGCAGATGGGCATCACCCTGTTCGCGCTCCTCACCCATCCCGACCAGTTCGCCGAGGTCAAGGCCGATCGCGGGCTGATGGATGCGGCGATCGAGGAAGGGCTGCGCTGGGACCCGACCGCGCCTTACCACTACCGGCTGGTTCTGGAGGACGTCGATTTCTACGGCCACCACATCAAGGCCGGCTCGGCGCTCGAACTCGGCCTTGGCCCGGCAAACCGCGATCCGGCGCGCTGGGCCCATCCCGACGCCTATGACATCCACCGCCCGCCGCTGACCAACATGGCCTTCGGGCTTGGCACGCACCGCTGCCTTGGCATGAATGTCGCGCGGGTCGAGATCGGCGTCGGCATCAACGCGCTGATCGATGCCTTCCCGAAGTTGCGGCTGGACCCCGCCGCGCCCGCCCCGTTCCTCACCGGCGGGCTCGAGCAGCGCGGACCTTCGGGCCTGCCGGTGCTGCTCGATTGATGCGCGATCGCCGGATTCGATAGCGCATATTGCTCCCGGCCGCTGGCGTCGCATCGCTTTTTGCCGAAGCGAAGGTCATCCAAGGCGAACGGCCGGTGTCCGCTTTCTGGCGCGCTCTAAGGGTGACGGAATTTGAGCGGGAAGCTGAGGATCGTCTTGAGGATCAGATGATCGGGGTTGCTGCCGTAGCCGCGGCCGATGCCGATATTGAGGTCCATGATGCCGATCCGCGTGTCGAGCGCGAGGAAGCTTGATTGTTCGCTGCGCCCGAACTGGCCAAAGCCATTGGTCGCGCCGATGCCGTTATAGGTCTCGATGCCGAGCATCGTGTCGGGCTTGAGCTTGTAGCCGATCTTCTCATCGATCTCGATCTGCGGCGGGGTCTTTTCGGGGCCGCTCAGCGCGAAATCGAAATTGGTGTTGCCGCCGATCAGCCAGTGATCGGTCTCCACGCCGTAGATCAGCTTGACCTCGTTGTTCCAGGGATTGATGTCGAGCCGGTGGTCCACGCGGCCGAATTCGTAATTGACCCCGTAGTAGAAGCCGCGCTCGGGATGCGCGCCGAGCCATTTGACCCGCAGCTTGAAGCCATCGAGCCGGTAGGTGCCATGATCATCGAGCGTGGTCAGCGGCAGATAGGCACCAAGCTCGAAATGATTGTCGAGCGAATAGGACCATTCGGGCGTCATGCGCAGCCGGTTGGTGTCCGATTCGGCGCCGGGATAGGGCGGCACCGGATCGCCGGTGGGAACGTCGTTGACATGGAGATCGAGCCCGCCTTCGCCCGGCGGGTCGAAATCATTGGTATAGACCTGGATTTCCTCGGGCGCGGCGTGGACGGGCGCCCGGCCCGCCACCGCCAGCACGGCGAAGGCCAGCGCGCGCCACCGGGTCAAGTTGTTCATTTCCGCCCCCTCGCGTCCGCTCCCGCGCCCCATACAGGCTGCCACCGCGCGCGCCATCCCGCCGCCTGCAAAACGGCGCTTGCCGTGGGCATGCGCCTTGATCGCGCCGATCGAGCGCGCTGCATTTTTCCACTTCCTCTTCTCCCCGGAAAAATATTTTCATGGCTCCTTTTTGGCTCTTGCGCGTCTCGCAAAACCCGATGGCGCGGCGCGTCGCTGCGCTGCAACAATGGCGGTTTCCGCCGGGCGGCTGGTTACGCGGGAATTTACCCTCTTGCGCCGGATTCGCGATGAGGCACTATCACTAGTGGCCGGGGGCTCGGGGGGCCGCAAGACCTAGGGATCTGACACGCCGCACCGAACGGGTGAGGGCAGGCGGATTCGGGGAAGGTGTCGCGCGGAGCCATCGGTCCACAGGGGGTGCGCATCGGCACGGAACGGGAACGGATGTGGCCCGTCGACGGTCGATATGCTAAAGGGTGAAGCCGCCCCTGAGTCGAACGAAACTGGAACGGTGGACAGGGGCGGGCAACGGTGGATTTGAGCAGCGGCGGCGAGGTGAATGAGACGGTCGGGTCGCTTCCGGCCCTGTCCGAGGGTCCAGCGATAGCAATGGTGACGGATATGGATCGGGGATCGGTGGATCTGGTGACGGCGATGGCCGAGGTCGCGAGCGCGGCCGCCGGCGAAGCGGCGCGCGCGAAGGATGATTCGCGCGCCGTCCACGCGCGGCGCTTCGCGGTGGCAACCGATACCGCGCGCGATGCGCTGCTCACCGATTTCGGCAAGGACACGCTCGATGATCGCTACCTGCTGCCGGGCGAAGCCTATCAGGATCTGTTCGCGCGTGTCGCCGATGCCTATGCCGACGACCAGGCACACGCCCAGCGGCTTTACGACTATATCTCGAAGCTGTGGTTCATGCCGGCAACCCCGGTGCTGTCGAACGGCGGCACCGGGCGCGGCCTGCCCATCTCCTGCTATCTCAATTCGGTCGATGACAGCCTCGAAGGCATCGTCGGCACCTGGAACGAGAATGTCTGGCTGGCCTCGCGCGGCGGCGGCATCGGCACCTATTGGGGCAATGTCCGCGGCATCGGCGAGCCGGTGGGTTTGAACGGCAAGACCAGCGGCATCATCCCCTTCGTGCGCGTGATGGACAGCCTGACGCTGGCGATCAGCCAGGGCTCGCTGCGCCGCGGCTCGGCCGCCTGCTACCTCGACATCTCGCATCCCGAGATCGAGGAATTCCTCGAAATCCGCAAACCCAGCGGCGATTTCAACCGCAAGGCGCTCAACCTTCACCATGGCGTGCTCCTGACCGACGAGTTCATGGCGGCGGTGCGCGATGGCGCCGATTTCGATTTGAAAAGCCCCAAGTCGGGCGAAGTGCGCGCCACGGTCAATGCGCGCAGCCTGTTCCAGAAGATCGTCGAGACCCGGCTTGCGACCGGCGAGCCCTATATCGTCTTCTCCGACACGGTGAACCGGATGATGCCCAGGCATCAGCGCGAACTCGGGCTCAAGGTCTCGACCTCGAACCTGTGCTCGGAAATCACCCTGCCGACGGGGCGCGACCATCTCGGGCGCGATCGCACCGCGGTCTGCTGCCTCTCCTCGCTCAATCTCGAAACCTGGGACGAATGGGCCGATGACCGCCTGTTCATCGAGGATGTGATGCGCTTCCTCGACAATGTGTTGCAGGACTACATCGACCGCGCGCCCGAGGAGATGGCCCGCGCCAAATATTCGGCGATGCGCGAACGTTCGGTCGGCATGGGAGTGATGGGCTTCCACTCCTTCCTCCAGAAGAAGGGCATCGGCTTCGAAAGCGCCATGGCCAAGGCGTGGAACCTCAAGATGTTCCGCCATGTCGCCGCCAGGGCCGACGAGGCATCGCTGATGCTGGCGCAGGAACGCGGCCCCTGCCCGGACGCTGCCGACATGGGGGTCATGCAGCGCTTCTCCTGCAAGATGGCGATCGCGCCAACCGCCTCGATCAGCATCATCTGCGGCGGCACTTCGGCCTGCATCGAGCCGATCCCGGCGAACATCTATACCCACAAGACGCTGTCGGGCAGCTTCATCGTCAAGAACCCCTATCTCGAAAAGCTTTTCCAGGCGAAATCGAAGGATTCGACCAATGTCTGGAACTCGATCCTCGAACAGGGCGGCTCGGTCCAGCACCTCGATTTCCTGTCGCCTGAGGAAAAGGCGGTGTACAAGACCAGCTTCGAGATCGACCAGCGCTGGCTGCTCGAATTCGCCGCCGACCGCACGCCCTTCATCGACCAGGCGCAGAGCCTCAACCTCTACATCCCCGCCGATGTCGACAAATGGGATCTGATGATGCTCCACTTCCAGGCGTGGGAGAAAGGCATCAAATCGCTCTATTACCTGCGCTCGAAATCGATCCAGCGCGCGGGCTTCGCCGGCGGGGTGGAGGCGGACAATACGTCGGCGGCGCCGGTGATCGAGCTGGCTACGCCGACCGATTACGAGGAATGTCTGGCGTGTCAGTAGGGGAAGAAGCGAGGGCGATTGCCCTCGCGCTCCCATAACGTCTTCCGGCTAGAGGTCGCGATGGATCAAACGGGACCAGTGGAAAATAGCGATAAAACGAAGGGTGGCTGGCGCCGAAACCTCAAAATTGTTGCTTATACAATATTATACATGATTCCATTGTTCTGGATGTGGAACAAAGCGGGATATCCAGATGGTTTCGGCATTCATATAACCGCACATGGAAAATCTGGATTGCTCGAAAACTGGTATTATAGTTATCCATTGATTCAGCGGGGGCAGTTTTTAGACATAATGCTGTTCATCTACATGTGGGCAGTCATCGTCCTCTGTGCAGGATGGGTTGCTTGGTCTGTTATCAAAAGTCGTCGATCCAGGAGAAATCTTCGCCAACAGAAGCACCAGCAGAAGAAATCGCGCCGTGAACACGACCCATCGCCGGAAGACGTAATGGGGTGCAGGGGCGACGAGCCCGGCAGAAGAAAAGGTTGAAATGACTCGAACACCATCCACCCGCCGCGTCGTCACCGGCCTTGATGCCGAGGGCAGGAGTTGTGTCCTCATCGACGGTCCCGCGCGGGCCTATGGCGAGACCGGCGGCTTCGTCTGGCGCACCGCGGGCCATCCCGCCGACAATTCCGCGCAGATGGATTGCCCCGAAGCGCCGTTCAGCTTCGATCTCATGCAATCGGGCGGGAGCCTGTTCATGCTCCATGAATTCCCGGTGGGCGTGGGCGAATTCTGGCATGCGACCGATTCGATCGAATATCTCGTCATGCTCGAAGGCGCGGTCACGCTGGAACTCGAAGCGGGCGAGGTGACGCTGGCCGCGGGCGATTGCCTGGTCGATCGCGGCGTGCGGCACAATTGGCGCAACCCCGGGCCGCAGCCGGCGCGCGCCGCGATCGTCGCGCTTCCGGCGCATCCGGTGGGCAGCGGCAGCACGGTTTAGGAGGACGGCCTTGCCGGATGAGTTTGAAGAAGTGAGAAAATGCGACGGGCATGGCCCTTCGCGCTCCCAATATTCGCGGCACGGCGCAACGACGAGCATCGCGCGACGAAGACCGTAACGGGGTGCAGCGGCGATGGCCCCTGCAATTTCCCATTCTTTGCCTACCTTGGTTCCATCGCAGGATATCGCAAATGCCCCTTCTCGAAGCCCGCAAGACCTACAAGCCCTTCGAATATCCCTGGGCCTATGAGTTCTGGAAGCGCCAGCAGCAGATCCACTGGATGCCCGAGGAAGTGCCGCTGGGCGAGGACTGCCGTGACTGGGCGCAGAAGCTTTCGGCCAATGAGCGCAATCTGCTGACGCAGATCTTCCGCTTCTTCACCCAGGCCGATGTCGAGGTGCAGGACTGCTATCACGACAAATATGCCCGTGTATTCAAGCCGACCGAGATCAAGATGATGCTGGCGGCCTTCTCCAACATGGAGACGGTGCATATCGCCGCCTATTCGCACCTGCTCGACACCATCGGCATGCCCGAGAGCGAATATGGCATGTTCCTCGAATATGAGGAGCTGCGCGCCAAGCACGATTATCTGCACACCTTCGGTGTGGACAGCGACGAGGACATCGCCCGCACGCTCGCCATGTTCGGTGGCTTTACCGAGGGGTTGCAGCTTTTCGCCAGCTTCGCGATGCTGATGAACTTCCCGCGCTTCAACAAGATGAAGGGCATGGGCCAGATCGTCTCATGGTCGGTGCGCGACGAGACGCTGCATTGCGAGGGCATCGTCCGCCTGTTCCACACCTTCGTCAAGGAGCGCGGCTGCCTGACCAGGGCGGTGAAGGAAGACATCATCGATTGCTGCCAGAAGACCGTGCGGCTGGAGGATGCCTTCATCGACCTCGCCTTCGAAGCGGGGCCGGTACCGGGGATGAGCGCCAAGGAGATCAAGCGCTATATCCGCTACATCGCCGACTGGCGGCTGGGCCAGCTCGGCCTGCCCGAGATCTACATGATCGACGAACACCCGCTGCCCTGGCTGACGCCGCTGCTGAACGGGGTCGAGCACGCCAATTTCTTCGAAACCCGCGCCACCGAATATTCCAAGGGCGCGACGCGCGGCGACTGGAACACTGTCTGGGCAAGCTTCGACGCGCGCCGCAACGCCAAGGCCGCCGAAGCCGCGAACAGCGATGCCACGGGCGAGGGGCATGCCGATATGTTCAGGCAGGCGGGGATCGCGGCGGAATGACGGGAAGGCGCGGATAGCAGCGCCGATCGCCAGGCGTTGGTCTCTCTTCCTCGGCCACGAATGTGCTGTGTGGCGGCGGACGTCAATGACATGCAGGGGTTTGCGCCAGGCGGCCAGTTGCGTGCGGTGGATCGGCAACGGATGCGCAAGCGGGTCGGGGAAGCGTCCGGCACGACACTGCGCGCGGCGCTCGCGATCCGGCGCGATATGTTTGAGGAGGATTGAGCGTGGATGTTGCCCAAGCCGTCGCCAGCCGCCGCTCGGTGCGTGCCTTTGTCGATCGGCCGGTGCCGTTCGCGGTGATCGAGCGCGTGCTCGATGCGGCGCGGATGGCGCCTTCGGGGTGCAACTACCAGCCGTGGGAGGCGCATGTCCTTGCCGGCGCGCCGCTCAGGGCGTTGCAGGTGCGGTTGCTGGCGGGCGCGCCCGACGATCCGCTTGAATACCGCTATGATGCGCCGGCGGTGGACGAAAAATATCAGTCGCGGCTGAAGGAACTCGGCGCGGCGATGTATGGCACCATGGGCATCGGGCGCCACGACAGCGAGGAGCGGCGGAATTTCGTGCGCGCCAATCTCGTCTCCTTCGGCGCGCCGGTGCTGCTGCTTGCGCATTTTCCGAAACTCATGGGGCCGCCGCAGTGGTCCGATGTCGGCATGTGGCTCCAGACGATCATGCTGCTGCTGCGCGGCGAGGGGCTCGATTCCTGTCCGCAGGAATGGATGGGGGTCTATGGCCGCACCATCAAGGCCGAACTGGGGCTGGGCGATGACGTCATGCTGTTCTGCGGGCTCGCGATAGGCTGGCGCGATGAAAGCGCCGGGGTCAACAATTTCAGCCGTCCGCGCGTGCCGCTGGCCGAACAGGTCAGCTTCCGCGGTTTCGATTGACCTTTGCGCCGCCGCGCGCCAACCGCCCGCGCCATGAGCGATGCCCCGCCCCTGCGGCTGTTCAACAGCCTGACGCGCAGCCTTGAAGACTTCGTGCCCGTCCATCCCGGTGAGGCGCGCGTCTACTCCTGCGGGCCGACGGTCTATAATTTCGCGCATATCGGCAATATGCGCGCCTATGTCTTTGCCGATGTGCTGGGGCGCACGCTGAGCTTCAAGGGCTACAGGCTCAAGCATATCATCAACATCACCGATGTCGGCCATCTCACCGACGATGCCGATGCCGGCGAGGACAAGCTCGAAAAGGCGGCGAGCGCGAGCCGGCGCTCGATCTGGGACATCGCGCGCGAATATACCGAGGCCTATTGGGCCGACATCCGCGCGCTCAACATCCGCCAGCCCGAGCAATGGTCGGTGGCGACGGCCTATGTGCCGCAGATGATCGATTTCGCGAAAGCCATCGCGCCCGCGCATTGCTACGAGCTGGAAAGCGGGCTCTATTTCGACGTGTCGAGCGTCGCCGATTACGGGCGGCT
>JAGWPW010000060.1 GCA_028870315.1 Sphingomonadales bacterium
AATCGTGCCGATCGATCTCAACGCCCTGCTGTTCGGGCTCGAAACCGCGCTCGGCAACAGCGGCGAAGGCGATGCGCGCGACTTTGCCACAAGGGCCGAGCGGCGACGCGCGGCGATGACACGGCACCTGTGGAACGAGGCCGCAGGCTTTTTCGGCGATTTCGATCTCGATTCCGGCGCGCTGCGTGCCGCGCCGACGGCAGCGGCTTTCGCGCCCCTGTTCACCGGCGCTGCGACCCAGGCGCAGGCCGATGCGACCGCCCGGCTTGCCCGTGACAGTTTCCTGGCGCCGGGCGGCTTGCGCACCTCGCTGCAGCGCAGCGGCCAGCAATGGGACAGTCCCAACGGCTGGGCGCCGCTGCAATGGATCGCGGTGAGCGGCTTGCAGAAATACGGCCATGGCGCGCTTGCCGCCGAGATCGCCCGGCGCTGGATCACGACGGTCGATCTCGCCTATCGAAGCACCGGGCTCGTCCATGAAAAATACGATATAGAGACGCAGAGCGTGGGAGAGGGAGGCGAATATGCGCCACAAGTCGGATTCGGCTGGACCAGCGGCGTTACTGCCGAACTGATCGACCAGGGATTCCAGGCCAGCCCGCCATGCCGGACCATCTGAACGCCGATCGTCTGCGGCCGGTCACCGCCGACCAGGCCGTGGCCACCATTCCCGATGGCGCGCGCATATGTATGGCGCTCGGCGTCGCGCAGCCGCCGGCGCTGCTCGCGGCCCTGGCGCGGCGGGCGCAGGCGCGATCGATCGCCGGCGCCAGCCTCTATTACCTGCTGTCGACCGCCATCGCCGGCCAGACCGTGCTGCGCCGCGACCTCAATGCCCGGCTGCGGCCGATGAGCCTGTTTCACAGCGCGGTCGAACGCGCGCTCGATGCCGAGGCGCTACGCGCCGGGGATCGCGAGATTGACCTGATCCCGGTCGCCTTCAGCCGCGCGCCGCAGCTGTTGTGCGAGGAGATCAGGGTCGACACGCTGGTTACTCAGGTCGCACCGATGGATGCCAACGGCGAATTCAGCCTCGGCACCAATATCGATTACGCCCATGCCGCCGCGCGCAGTTGCGAGCGCGTGATCGTCGAGGTCAACCGGCACATGCCGCGCAGCCGTGGCAACGCCACCATCCCGCTGGACAGGATCACCGCCATCGTCGAGCATGACCAGCCGCTGCTGGAAGTTCCGGCGGTCGCGCGCCGCCCCGCGGACGATGCCATCGGCGCAATCATCGCCGGGCTGATCGAGGACGGCGCCTGTCTGCAGATGGGCATAGGCGCGGTGCCCGAAGCGGTCTGCGCCGCGCTCGGCGGCCATCGCCACCTTGGCATCCACACCGAACTGATGACGCCGGGTCTGGCGCGGCTGATGCAAGCCGGCGTGGTCGATAACAGCCGCAAGGGCGTCCATCCCGGCAAGAGCATCTTCAGCTTCGCCATGGGCGACCGGGCGCTGTATGATTTTCTCGATGACAATCCCGACATCGAGGGCCATCCCGTCAGCCACGTCAACGATTCCGCGGTGATTGCGCAGAACCCGCAGATGGTCTCGGTCAACGCGACGCTGGAGATCGATCTCGACGGCGCTTGCAACTCCGAGGCGATGAACCGCCGGCAATACAGCGCCGCCGGCGGCCAGCTCGACTTCGTGCGCGGCGCGTCCGCGGCGCCGGGCGGCAAGTCTATCATCGCCTGCCACTCGACCGCCAGCGGCGGGACGCGCTCGCGTATCGTGCCGCGGCTGAGTGGTCCGGTCACCACGCCGCGTAACGATGTTCACATCGTCGTTACGGAATTCGGCTGGGTCAACTTGCGAGGACTTTCGCTGCGCGAACGGGCGCAGGCATTGATTGAAATTGCTCATCCAAAATTTCGCGCCCAACTTTCTCAAAATCTGGTCTAATCGTTCATGACACTTCATGTATGCGCTATAAATTTGAATCCTTGCGTTAAATATTAAATGATAATATTATATTTATAGACAAAAATTGAAAATATTCTTGGCAAGAAGGCGACGCATTATTGCTTCGTCGCGCTCTATGACGAGGCGAACTGAGCGATGTCGAGGTTGGTCGGAAAGGTCGCGATCGTTTCGGGTTCGGGCCGGGGTATCGGTCGCGCGCTTGCCATCAAGCTCGCAGCGGAGGGCGCCAGCGTCGTCGTCAACGATCTCGACGCGGCCTCGGTGATGGCCGTGATCGCCGAGATCGAGGCCAGCGGCGGCCAGGCGGCAGCCTGCGTTGGCGATGTCACCGCAGCGGATTTCGGCGAACGCTTCGTCGCCACCGCGCTCGACCGCTTCGGCGGGCTCGACATCATCGTCAACAATGCCGGCTACACCCGCGATGGTGTCATCCAGAAGCAGAGCGACGCGCAATTCCAGGCGATGCTCGACGTCCATGTCATGGCACCGTTCCGCATCCTGCGCGCCGCCGCCGAACCGATCCGCCTGTTCGCCAGGCAGGAGGCCAGCGAGGGCCGCGAGGTGATCCGCAAGGTCGTCAACATCTCCTCGATCTCGGGGATCAACGGCAATCCCGGGCAAATCAATTACGCCGCCGCCAAATCGGCGCTGATCGGCATGACGAAGACGCTCGCCAAGGAATGGGGGCGCTTCAAGGTCTGCGTGAACTGCGTTGGCTTCGGCCTCATCGACACGCGGCTGACGCAGCCCAACGACGCGTTCGACGCGCGGATCGAGATCGACGGCGAGGCTGTGAAGCTTGGCGTGCCCGCCGGTGCGCGCGAGGCGGTCGAGGCGATGATCCCGATGGGTCGCGCCGGCACCCCCGAGGAGGCTGCTGACGGCGCCTACCTCTTCTGCGCGCCGGAAAGCGACTACATCAGCGGCGAGGTCGTCCTCGTCGCCGGCGGGCTGGGGATCTGACCGGATGCATGGCTACGAACTGTTGCTGGGCAATTTCCTAGAGCATGCTGCGAAATGGCATGGCAGCGCCGAGGTCATCACGGGCTCGGGCGCCGGCAACCCTCCGGCGCGGATCAGCTATCAAGCGTTGTACGAGAACAGCCGGAAGCTGTCAGGGGCCTTGCTCGCGCTCGGGCTGAAGCAGGGCGAGCGCATCGCGACGCTTGCCTGGAACAGCCACGAGCATATGGAATGCTGGTATGCGGCGGTCGGGATCGGCGTCTCGTACCATACGCTCAATCCGCGCATCGGGGTGGCGCAACTCGTCGAGATGGTCCGCCGCGCCGGCGACCGGCTGCTGGCGGCGAGCGCCGATCAGCTCGATGTCGCCGTGCAGATCGTGCAGGAATGTCGCTGCATCGAGCACCTCGTCGTCGTTGACGACCCGGACGGTGGACGCACAACGCCCCCGGAAGACATCGGCGTGCCCGTCTGGCGGTTAGCGGACCTGCGCGAAGGGTCCAGCATGCCGACACCGTGGGGCGGCTTTGCAGAAGGCAGCGAATCGGGCCTGTGCTTCACCTCCGGGACGATCGGCGCACCCAAGGGCGTCGTTTATTCGCACCGGGCGATCTATCTCATGACGCTGACCCTGCTGCAGACCGACGTCCTCGGGATCGGCTCTGCGGACTGCGTTCTCGCGGTCGTGCCGATGTTCCACGCCAATGCCTGGGGCCTGCCCTATGCGGCGCCCGCGACGGGCGCTCGTCTCGTGTTGCCCGGCCAACACCACGATGGCGCCAGCCTCGCTGCGCTGATCGCGCAGGAGCGGGTGACGGTGGCGCTCGGCGTGCCGACTGTCTGGCTGGGGCTGATCGACCATCTCGACGCGGTCGGGGGTGAATTGCCGTCGCTGCAGCGCGTCGTGCTGGGCGGCTCGGCGATCCCGCAGGCGCTGATGGACCGCATCGAGCAGCGGCTGGGCGTGTGCGCACAGACCAGTTGGGGCATGACCGAACTGGCGCCGCTCGGCACGCTGATGCCGGCCAGCGCGCCGATCCGCAGCGCGAGGCTTTCGGGGCGCCCGCCCGCTGGCGTCGATCTGCGCCTGGCCGACGCCGACGGAGAGCCGCTGGCCGGGCAGAGCGGGGCCGAGGGGCATCTTTACGTGCGTAGCGCCAGCATGGCCGATCGCTATCTGGGTGATGCCGAGGCGTTTACCGACGCCCAGGGGTGGTTCGCCACCGGCGATCTCGCCGTGATAGACGACGATGGCACTCTTGCGATTACCGGCCGCGCCAAGGATCTGATCAAGTCGGGTGGCGAGTGGATAAACCCGGGCGCGATGGAGGCGATCATCGGCGCGCTGCCGGCGATTGGGCTGGTGGCGGTGGTCGGGCGTCCCCATCCCAAATGGACCGAGCGGCCGGTCCTCGTGATCGAGCTTCGCGCCGGCGCGGCCGTGTCCGATGCCGAAATCGTCGGCGCGCTCGAAGGTGCCGTGCCGCGCTGGTGGCTGCCCGACGAAATCGTGCGGGTCGGGCGCATGCCGCTCGCGCTGACGGGCAAGATCGACAAGCAGCAGTTGCGCCGCCGGTTTTGCTGACCGCTCCCGAACGTCGGCCAATAAATCGCGACCTATTGGCTGGGGCGGGAGGATTCGAACCTCCGAATGCCGGTACCAAAAACCGGTGCCTTACCGCTTGGCGACGCCCCAACATCCCAAGGCGGCGCGCTTAGACGAGCGGCGTGCGGAAGGAAAGGGGCCTCGCAGGCGGTCCGGGAAAGCGCCTGTTGCGAGGGGGTTTCAAACCGCCTCTCAGTCGAGCCCGAGATGGCGGTGGATGAAGGCGACCTGCTCGCCGAGCACTTCGCGCGCTTCGGGCGCGTCATGGGCAAGGCCGTGGCACATCGCCTCCCAGACATGGAGTTCGGCGGAAACGCCGGCGCCGCGCAGCTTGCGGTGCAGCCGCACCGTGTCGGACAACAACAGGTCGCGGGTGCCGGTGGTGAGGATCGTCGGCGGAAATCCCGGGGTGTAGTCCGCATGGATCGGCGACAGCCGGGGATCGGCGAGGTCATGGCCGCCTGCATAAAGCCTGAGCGCGGCGCCGTCGCCGCCGCCAAGCACGACATCGAGATCGGCGTTGGCGTGCTGGCTGTCGCCCGATCCCGAAAGGTCGCTGCCCGGCGAATGGAGCACGCAGGCGGCGGGCAACGGCAGGCCCGCGTCCCGGCTCATCCACACCGCCACCGTCACCAGATTGGCCCCGGCCGAGCCGCCGTAAAGCGCGACATGCGCCGGATCGTGCCGGGCGAGGACGAAGCGCAGAGCCTCGCAGGAATCCTCGACCGCGGCGGGAAAGGGATGGTCGGGCGGCATGCGGTAATCGAGCGAATAGCATTTGAGCCCGGTACGCCCGGCAAGCTGCAACCCCGCCAGCGCCGCCGCCTCGCCGCCGCCGCAGACGAAGGCGCCGCCGTGGATGTTGAGCACCGCCCGACCCTCGCCGCCCGGGCGCAGCGCATCGGGGATCGCCTCGAACAAGGTGCCATGCGCCAGCCGATGCTCGCGCAGCGTGCCGGGGGTGCGATGCACGTTGGCCTTCATCGCGGCGATCATCGCGGCGTCGATGCCCGCGGCATAGGCCTTCCAGCCGGCGGCATCGTCGAGCGCGGGCGAGGCGGATGGGCTGTGGAACATCGGATTGGCAAGGAAGGCCTGTGCCTCGGCGCTGATCGTCCGCGGCATCGGGATGAAGCGTTCGCCAAGCCACATGCCCTCATCGTTCGATCGGATTCGCGCCATTTGCTTTCCCCTCGATGTCGCCCGCCCGATTGACAGCGGGCACGAAGCGGCATGCAATGGCGAAAGACTAGATCGAAACGGGAGATTCGCCATGGGCGATTCGGCTACCATCGCGGCGGCGCGCGGCAATCGCACGGTCGAAACCGTGCGCGGCCAGTTGCACAAGTTCATGCTGATCCCGTTGATCGAGCATCACTGCCGCTGGTTCGATGCCGGGCCGGTCGCGATCGCGGTCGAGGGGCGGGCGCTGGGCGATGCGCATGACATGGTGCGCGGCCCCAGCATCCATGTCTTCGATGCCGCGCGGCGCGAGGAATATCTGCGCTTCGATCTGTTCGGCCGGGTTCTGCACTATCACTACATCCTGAACGCGCAGCAGCACAACATCCTGTGGGGCTATGATCCCGATGCCAACGGGCCGATGCTGCCCTGGGTGATCGCCGCGCTGCGCGAGCGCTTGCCGGTGATGCTGCGCCGCGCGGGCGAACCCGAACTCGCGCGCGAGGTCGAGGAGGTGGGCTGGGACAAGTCGGTGCTGCCCGCGGTCGAGGAAGCCGCGGCGAGCGCGCTCGCGGCCAAGCCCGACGATCTGGAACGCGCGCGCGAAGGCATGGAATGGATGGCGCGCTGGAAGCGGATCCACCCGCAATTCAACACCGTGGACGACGATTAGGCCCGACGGCGAGCCTGCGCGCCAAGCCCTTCGGGCGCGTCGGCCCGACGTCTTTGCGGCTCAGACCGCCGCCAGCGCCTGCTCGAAATCGGCGATCAGATCGTCGGCATCCTCGATGCCGATGCTGATCCGCACGAGGTTGTCGGTGATGCCGAGTTGCGCCTTGCGCGCGTCGGGCACCGACAGATGGGTCATCGCCGCGGGATGGCTGGCAAGCGTTTCGGTGCCGCCGAGGCTGACCGCGAGCTTGGCGATCTTGAGCGCATCGAGGAAGCGGAAGCTTTCCGCCTCGCCGCCGCGCACGAACAGCGAAAAGGTGCTGCCCGCGCCGTGGCAGTGGCGGCGGAAGATATCGGCCTGCTGCGCATCCTCGATCATGCCGAGATAGCCGAGGCGCTCGACCTTGGGATGATCCTTGAGGAAGGCGCAGACCTTCGCCGCGTTCGCGCCGGCGCGGGTCATCCGCAGTTCCACGGTCTCCAGGCTGCGCAGCAGCATCCAGGCGGTATGGGGATCGCAGATCGTGCCGATGGTGTTCCTGAGCATCCGCACCGGATCGAGCCGGTGCCGTGCCCCGGACAGGCCGCCCGCGACGAGGTCCGAATGGCCACCGGCATATTTGGTCAGCGAATAGACGAGGATATCGGCGCCATGGCGCAAGGGGTGCTGCCACAGCGGCCCGAGGAAGGTGTTGTCGATCGCGATCGGCGTCTCGGGCGCGAGCGCGGCGCGCGCCGCGGCGACCGCCTCGATATCGACGAGCGCGTTGGTCGGATTGGCCGGACTTTCAAGGAAGATCAGCGCCAGCCGGCCGCCCTGCGCCTTTGCCAGCGCCGCGCCGCGCGCCAGCGCCGCATCGATCGCCGCACGGTCGGCGCCGGCGGGAAAATCGACATAGGAAATGCCGAGCCGCGCCAGGTTGCGGGCGATGAAGCCTTCGGTCGCGGCATAGAGCGGGCCCGAATGGACGATGACATCGCCCGTGCCGCAGCTGGCGAGCAGCAGCGTGGTGATCGCCGCCATGCCGCTTGAAAACACCAGCGCGTCCTCGGCCTCGTCCCAGACCGCGAGCCGGTCTTCCAGGATTTCCTGATCGGGGCCGCCGAAGCGCGAATAGACGAGCCCCTCGGCACCGCCGGGGCGCTTGCCGGTGATGCCTTCGAAGAAACGCTTGCCGGCGGCGGCGCTGGGAAAGGTAAAGGTGCTGGTGAGGAAGATCGGCGGCTTGAGACTGCCTTCGGACAGCGCCGGATCATAGCCGAGCCCCATCATCAGCGTCGATGGCCGCAGCGTGCGATCGCCGATGGTCCTGCGCTCTGACTTGACGGTCACCGGCTTCTCCCTCGCCAGGCGGACGACAGCCGCATGGGGTCAATCCAGCTTCATCACCCAGCCATGCGTATCGGGCGCGAGCCCGCGCTGGATGGCGACGAGCCGGTCCTTGAGCATGCCGGTGATCTGCCCTGGGCCGCCAGAGCCGATGGTGAAGTCGCCGGCATGACCGGCCACCCGGCCGATCGCGGTCACCACCGCGGCGGTGCCGCAGGCGAAGCATTCGACAAGTTCGCCGCTGGCGGCATCGGCGCGCCACTGGTCGAGCGCGTAGCGCTCCTCGGACACGGTCAGCCCCTGCTCGCGCGCCAGCGTCAGCAGGCTGTCGCGGGTGATGCCGGGAAGGATCGTGCCGCCGAGCGGCGGGGTGACGAGGCGCCCGTCGCGGAACACGAAATAGACGTTCATGCCGCCCAGTTCCTCGATCCAGCGATGCTCGGCGGCATCGAGGAAGACGACCTGATCGTGCCCGCGCGCGACCGCCTCGGCCTGGGGGACGAGGCTGGCGGCGTAATTGCCGCCGCATTTCGCCGCCCCGGTGCCGCCCGGCGCGGCGCGGGTGAAATCGCTCACCCAGATCGACACCGCCGGTGTGCCCGACTTGAAATAATTGCCCGCGGGCGAGGCGATGACGAGGAAGCGGTATTCCTTCGCCGGCCGCACGCCGAGAAACGCCTCGGTCGCGATCATGAAGGGACGCAGATAGAGCGAGGCGCCTTCGCCGCCGGGCAGCCAGCCGCGATCGGCAAGGACCAGTGCCTTTACCGCGTCGACGAACATGTCCTCGGGCAGTTCGGGCATGGCCAGCCGGCGCGCCGAGGCGTTGAAGCGCGCGGCATTGGCCGCCGGCCGGAACAGCGCGATGCCGCCATCGGCCTGGGCATAGGCCTTGAGCCCCTCGAAGATTTCCTGCGCATAATGGAGCACCGCCGCCGCCGGATCGAGCGCGATCGGGCCGCGCGGGCCGATCGTCGCGTCGTGCCAGCCCTGCCCCTCGCGCCAGGCGATCGAGACCATGTGGTCGGAAAAATGCGTGCCGAAGCCGGGATTGGCGAGAATGGCTGCGCGCGCCTCGGCCGCCAGCGGCGCGGGATGATCGAGACGGGCGAAGGGGGCAAGTGGTTCGGCGAGCGACGCCATGACGGACTCCATGTTGGCTGGCGCGAGCTTTGACCGATTATTGCGCAAATGAGAAGGGCCGCCCCCGGTCGGGAACGGCCCTTCGCATGGTCAGCGGCCGGAAGTGCCGCTCACGAAGCCTTTATCGTCGTGAAATCAAGCCCGACGATAATGCTCCGCGCGGAATGCCGACCTCTCTGCTGAACCATGAGACATCGGATCACCTCCTTTCGCGCTGTTGAGCCAAACCCCGCCTGAGCGGGGCGGGGCCGACCGGCGCTTGCGCCCGCCGGGCCTTGACCACGAATCTAGCGGTTCCGCATTGCACAACAAGTCTTGCATAAAATAATTTTGCGGTCAGAATCGACACTTCGGGCCGGGTTCCGCCAAGGGCGGAGACGGGGTTTTTCCGCAGTTTTTCAACGGCAATCCTCGATGGCGCGGGCAACCTCGGGCCAGCTTGGCGGATAAAGCGCCACACCTTCGGCCAGCAGTGCGAAATGCCCGCGCGAGAAGGCGATTGCATCGAGCAGCGGATCGCGCGCGGCAATGCTCGCATGCAGGCTGCCATCGGCACCCGCGGTCGCGGCGAGCGTGCGGGTCATCGCCGTGGTGGCAAGCGTCAGCGGCGCATCGCCGGTGGCGCTGACAAAAAGCGTCAGCGTGAGGTTCTGCGCGACCGGATTGCAGGCCAGCGTGAACCGCGGTGCGCCGCCATCCGGGTCGAAACGCGCAAGGCTGGTAAGCCCCTGCTGCTGCCAACGCCATACGCCGGGGGTGGCGGGCCTGTCCTGCCATGCGGTGGGCGGCGGCGGATTGGCGGTAGACGGTGGCGCCGGCGCCGCCGCCGGGATAGCCGGTGCCGGGCGCGGCACGGGCGGGGTGCTCGCGCAGCCGGCGAGCAGCGCGGCAAGCCCCGCCGCGGCTAGGCAGCCCCTGGCATTCGGGCGGTGCGCCGGGCGGGGGCGGCGATTTGCGTTCATCGCGCCGCTATGGAATCGAGGGGCGAACCGCACAAGCCCGTGCGCGGGCGGCGGAAAAGGAGGGGCGCGATGAGCAGGCTGCGAGCCGACCAGTTGCTGGTCCAGCGCGGGCTTGCCGAAAGCCGGGCGCGCGGACAGGCGCTGATTCTCGCCGGGCTGGTGTTCAGCGGCGAGACGCGCATCACCAAGTCCGGCCAGACGCTCGATGAAGCCGCGCCGCTGGTGGTGCGCGGGCGCGATCACCCCTGGGTTTCGCGCGGGGGGGTCAAGCTTGCCCATGCGCTCGCCCATTTCGCGCTCGACCCGCAAGGTGCGGTCGCGATGGATATCGGCAGTTCGACGGGCGGCTTTACCGATGTCCTGCTGGCGCGCGGCGCGGCGCATGTCTTCGCGGTCGATTCGGGCACCAACCAGCTTGCCTGGAAATTGCGCCAGGATGCGCGGGTGACGGTTCTCGAACAGACCAGCGCGCGGCGGCTGACCCCGGCGCTGATCGACCGGGCCTGCGACTGGGTGGTGTGCGATGCAAGCTTCATCGGGCTTGCCAAGGTTCTCGACGTGCCGCTGCGCCTTGCCGCGCCGCATTGCCGGCTCGTCGCGCTCATCAAGCCGCAGTTCGAGGTCGGCCGCGCCGAGGTCGGCAAGGGCGGGGTGGTTCGCGATCCCGCACTCCACGCGCGGGTCTGCGAGGAGGTGCGCGCATGGCTGGAGCACGCGGGCTGGGCGGTCGATGGCATCGTGCCGAGCCCGATCACCGGCCCGGAAGGCAATATCGAGTTCCTCATCGCCGCCCGCCGCGGATGAGCGGCGATGTGCCGCGAAGGAAGCCATTGCTCCTTCGGGAAAGCCCCGCCAATATCACGCGGCGGTGCCCCGAATCGCGGGTGCAGGCGTTTCCGTATTCGGCGTTTGTCCGGCAGGATCGGGCAAAGGGGTTTTGCCAGGAATGAGCGAGCTTGCCTCACAGCGTCAGTTGCGGATGGGCTTCCTGCGCTGGCTCACCGTGCTGGTGCCGGGCATCCTGCTGCTCGGCGTGCTGTCGGGCGAGGCGGGGATGAGCGGGCCGGACAGCCAGTGGTTCGCCAACCTCGTCAAGCCTGATTACACCCCGCC
>JAGWPW010000004.1 GCA_028870315.1 Sphingomonadales bacterium
GATTCATCGCGGCCGATCGGCGGCGCCGCGACAATCGCCGCCGCGCGCTAGAGCCCAGTGCGCGATTTTCCGAAAATCACGCACTGGGCTCCAGGTCTTTGTTGTCGCATCGCTTTTTGCCGAAAACCGGGGCCCACTTTTCGGCGCGATGCTCTGGCGATCGCCCGCCGCGGCTGCGCGCCGCTCAGGCCGCGCCCTTGTCCCGCGTCCCGCGCCCGGTCTTGTGCGCCCATTCGCGGATCAGGTCGTCGTAGAACGGCTGGCCGATCAGCGCCTGCTTTTCCGCCAGCGCGTAATTGGCCGATTGCACCGTGCCGGTTTCCATCAGCTCCCTCGCCATCTTGAGGTGATTGGCTGCCGCGGTCATCCAGCCCCAGCCGGTCGAAAGCGTGAAGGCGGTGTCGGGCAGGTTGAAGCCCAGCGTGCAGACAGGAACGATCCCCTTCATCGCCGCGATCAGCGGCGGCTGGTCCTGCGGCGGGCAACTGGCGAAGACCACCGCATCGGCGCCGGCCGCGGCATAGGCCTTGGCGCGGTGGATCGCCTCCTCGGGGTTGCTTTTGCCGCCGCCGCCCTTCTGGTCGTCGTACATCTCGTCGCAGCGGGCGATGATGACGAGGTCGCCGCCGCTGTCCTTGCGCGCGCGCACCGCCGCCTCGATCCGCCATTGCATGTCCGAAATCGAACACAGCCCGTTGAGATGCGTCGAATGCTTGGGATTGACCTCGTCCTCGACATGGTAGCCGGCGATGCCGCGCTGGATGTAGCGGCGGGTGAAATGATAGGCATCGGCCACCGTCTCGCCCAGCGTGTCGGCATCGACCACCAGCGGGATGTCCATGGCATCGGCGATGCGCGTCG
The DNA here is from genome assembly GCA_028870315.1 of Sphingomonadales bacterium. Taxonomy (GTDB): domain Bacteria; phylum Pseudomonadota; class Alphaproteobacteria; order Sphingomonadales; family Sphingomonadaceae; genus Novosphingobium. The sequence continues at coordinate 862 of JAGWPW010000004.1, forward strand.
CCTGGTCGAGCTGCTCGACCTGGCTGAAGATGCCGTTGTCGGGGATGGCATAGTGAAAGGCCGAACAGGCATGGCCGCCAAGGTAGGCCGCCTTGAAGCCAACATGCTCGACGATGCGCCCGGTGATCGCGCTATAGGCCTCGGCGGCGATGAAATGTTCGCCGCTCTCGATCAGCGCCCGCAGCTTCCTTGCCTTTTCGCTCATCACAGATCTCCCGTCTCGCCGGCCATCCGGCGAATCCTTGCGCGGCAACCTAATGCGGATCGGCTGCCGGTGGGAAGACGCCCGGCCGATGGACGCGCGGCTTGGTCCATATCAACCGCATGATGGGATAAGTCTTTTCCTTCTGCCCCGCGCATGCCGAAATGAGCGGAGGTCGCCTCCACCTGCACCACACCACGGAGCACGGAAATGTCAGAAACGGACCACCAGCGCGTTACGGCGATCGCCCGCCTTGCCGCGCTCCACCGGCACAGCGATGCGCTGACCGCGGCTGCGACGCGGCTTGCGCATCTCGTCGCCTGGAACCAGCCGCTCTATCCCGCCTATCTGTGGTGGCTGGTCGGCGGCGACTGGCAGGTGGGCTTCTGGACGTTCCTGTCCACCCCCTTCTTCGCCGCCGCCCCGCTCGTCGCCCGGCGCCATGCGCTCGCCGGCCGGGCGATGGTGCCGGTGACGGGGGTGGCGAATGGGTTGCTCAGCGCGAAGCTGTTCGGCGCAGCCTCGGCGGTCGAGCTTTTCCTCATTCCCTGCGCGCTGATCGCGCTGCTCGGCTTTCGCCGGCGCGAATGGCGCGTGGCGCTTGGCGTATGGGCGCTGATCGCAGCGGTCGCGCTGGCGCATGGCCATTACGGGGCGCCGGTCGGCCGCTTCGATGCCGGGCAATACGCGCGTCTGCGCCGGCTCAATCTTTACAGCGTGGTGGCGCTGTCGCTGGTGATCGTCTGGAGCCTCGGTTCGGCACGCCGACGCTTGAAGGACCCTATTCGTGGCGCAGCGCGTCGATCGGGTTGAGGCTGGCGGCGCGGCGCGCGGGGAAATAGCCGAAGACCACCCCGATCAGCCCGGAAAAGGCGAAAGCGATGATATTGGTCAGCGGATCGAAGACGAAGGGCACGCCGAGCATCGCCGAAAGGCCGAGCGACGCGAAGAAGGCGAGCACCAGCCCGATCAGGCCGCCGATGCACGAGAGCACCACCGCTTCGACCAGAAACTGCAACATCACCTCGCGCCCGACGGCGCCGATCGCGAGGCGGATGCCGATCTCGCGGGTGCGCTCGGTCACCGAGACCAGCATGATGTTCATGATGCCGATGCCGCCGACGAGCAGCGAGATCGCCGCCACCGCGCTGACGATCGCGGTGAGCACGCCGGTGACGCCCGAGAGCGTATCGGCGATCTGGCGGCTGTCGAAGATGGTGAAATCGTCGAGCTTGCCGCCCTGGATGTTGCGCCGCTGGCGCAACAGCTCGGCGATCGAGAGCTGGATCGCGGCGCTGTCGTAGGCGGGATCGGCGGCGACGACGATCGCGCGGATGTCGCGGCTGCCGGTGAGGCGCCGCTGCACCGCCTTGATCGGCATGATGACGGTATCGTCGTTGTCCTGCCCGAAGCCACCCTGGCCGCGGGTCGCAAGGACGCCGATCACCGTGCAGCTGATCGAGCCGAGCCGCAGCGTGGTGCCAACCGGCTGCTGGCCCGGATAGAGGTTCCTGGCGACGGTCGAACCCACCAGGCAGACCGACTTGCCCGATTCCTCCTCGTCGGCGGAAAAGCGCCGGCCCGCGGTCAGCTTCCAGTTCTGCGCGTCGAGATAGGCATCGCTGGTGCCGTTGACCGTGGTGGACCAGTTGGCGGCGTTGTAGACCGCGGTTTCCGAGGCCTGCGCCTGCGCCGCCACCGCGGTGACGCCGCCGATCTGGCCGCGGATCGCGGTGACGTCCTCGGGCTTGAACGGCGGCGGCGCCTCGCCGCCACCGCCCCGGCCGGGGCCGTTGCCGGGAAGAACGGTGAGAAGATTGGCGCCAAGCCCCGAGACCTGGTCATGCACCGATTGCGTCGCGCCCTTGCCCAGCGTCACCATCGTCACCACCGCGAAGACACCGATGACGATGCCGAGCACGGTAAGGAACGAGCGCAGCACATGCCGCCTGATCGCGCGGATGGCGAGCAGCGCGGTGGTGGCGAGCAGCCGGGTACCGGCTCCCCTCATGCCGGCTTCCTCTCGATGGATTCGACGAGGCCGTCGCGGAAGTGAACGATGGTGCGCGCATAGGCCGCCATCTCGGGTTCGTGCGTCACCATGAGAACGGTGATGCCGCTCGTCCGGTTGAGATCGGTCAGGAGTTCCATGATCTCGACCGAGCGCTCGCTGTCGAGATTGCCGGTCGGCTCGTCGGCGAGCAGGACATCGGGGTGGGTGACGATGGCACGGGCGATGGCGACGCGTTGCTGCTGCCCGCCCGAGAGTTCCGCCGGGGTGTGCCTGGCCCAGGGGACGAGCCCGACCTTTTCCAGCGCCACCATCGCCATCTCGTGCCGCCGCCTTTTGTCTTCGCCGCGGTAGAGCAGCGGCAGCTCGACGTTTTCGAGCGCCGAGGTGCGCGCAAGCAGGTTGAAGCCCTGGAACACGAAACCGAGATAGCGGCGGCGCAGCAACGCGCGCTGGTCGCGCCCGAGATGTTCGACGTGATGGTCGCGGAACAGATAGGCGCCGCTCGATGGCACGTCGAGGCAGCCCAATATGTTCATTGTCGTCGACTTGCCCGAACCGGACGGGCCCATCACCGCCATGAAGTCACCCGCGGCGATATCGAGGTCAACGCCCTTCAGCGCACGGAACGCCGCCTCGCCCTCGCCGAACTGCTTGGTGACGCCGCGCAGGCGAATGAGCGGTTCGCTCATGTCCCCGCCCTGGCGAGGCGACCGGTGATCACCTGCATGCCCGGCTTCAGTCCGGTTCCCGACACGGCGGTCAGCACGCCGTTGTTGCTGCCGACGATCACCGAAATCGCGCGCGGCTTGCTATCATCGCCCAGCACATAAACCGTCTGGCGGCTGCCGCGGCCGATGGTCGCGGTCTTGTCCTGGCCGGCGACCCCGAAGCCGCCAGTGCCCTTGCCGCCGCCCATCGAGAACAGCCCCCCGCCTGCCGGCTTGCCGGCATCGGGAGTGAAGCGCAGCGCCGCGTTGGGCACCAGCAACTGGTCGCGCTCCATCGAGGTGAGGATGCGCGCGGTCGCGGTCATCCCGGGGCGCAGCAGCAGCTGCGGATTGCGCACTTCAAGCGAGGCGGTGTAGGCGATGACATTGGTGGTCGAGGTGACGGTGGTGCCGGCGCTGTTGATCGTCGGGGTCGCATTGGCACCGAGATCGATCCGCGTGACGGCGCCCTCGAAGGTTCGTCCGGGATAGGCATCGACCGCGAAGGTCGCGCTGTCGCCCACCGCGACCTCGCCGATGTCGGCCTCATCGACCTTCACGTCGAGCTTCATCGATGTGAGACTTTCGGCGATGGTGAAGAGCGTGGCGACGTTGAACGCGGCGGCCACGGTCTGCCCCGGCTCGACCTGCCGCGACAGCACCACGCCATCGACGGGGGCATAGATCGTTGCCTTGTCGAGGTTGGTCTGGTTGGTGCCGAGCGTCGCCCGGGCCTGCGCCACCGAGGCTTGCGCCGCCTTGAGATTGGCAACGGCGCGCGCATAATCGCCGGTGGCGATGTCGAGCTCGGTCTGCGAGGGCACCTTGCCACCCGACAGGCGCGCCACTTCCTGATAGCGATGCAGTGTCGTCCGGTCCTGATCGAGCGTCGCCTTGTTCTGCGCCACGGCGGCCTCGGCCGAGAGCAGTTGCGCCTGACTTTGCATCACCGCGTCGCGAAACAGCGTCGGATCGATCTGCGCGAGCTTCTGGCCGTTCTTCACATGATCGTTGTTGTGGACATAGACCGCCACGACGATCCCCGATTCCTCGGAGCCGACGTTGACCTGCTTGGTCGGCGTCAGATTGCCCGTCGCCGAGACAGTCACGGCAAGATCGCCCTTTCCGACCGGCGCGGTGGCATATTGCGTTGCCGGTTTGCCCGATAGCAGCGCATGCGCTCCCAGCAGCAGCACGATCACGGCCAACGCGATCCCGCCCCACAGCAGCCAGCGGCGGCGCGGGTGCGCCGGTTGCGCGCCGAGAAATTCGTCGAGCGTGGTATCGGTCATGCGTGGGGTCCATTCTGCGGCGCATTCTGCGGCGCGTTCTGTGGCGCCGGGCCGGGCTGCCAGCCGCCGCCGAGCGCGAGATAGAGTTGAACCAGCGCGGTGGCCTGCGCCGCCTGCGCCGATACCAGGGCATTGCGTGCCGACAGCAGCGTCTGTTCGCTCTGCAGCAGCGTGACGAAATCGATGAGGCCGGTGCGATACTGGCTGCGCGCGAAGATCGCCGCGTTGTTCGAGGCTTCGGCGGCGATCGCGTCCTGCTTCTGCTGCGCCTCGGCCGAGGTCAGGGCCTGCATGCCGTTCTCGACGTCTTCGAGCCCGACCAGCACCGTGCCCTTGTAGGTGGCGAAGGCGGCGTCGGCGGCATCGCGTGCCGAACGCAGCTGCGCGTGCAGCCGGCCCCCGTCGAAGATCGTCTGCGTCAGCCCGGCGAACAGCGTGCCGGTGACGAGATCGGTCAGACCGGGCAGGCTCTGACCAGAGGCGCTGAAGCTGCCGTTGATCGACAATTGCGGATAAAGCGCCGCCTTGGCGATGCCGATCTGCGCGGTGGCGGCGGCAAGATCACGTTCGGCGCCGCGCACGTCGGGCCGCTGGCGCAGCGTATCGGCGGGAATGCCGACGGCCACACCTTCGGGTCCGCGCGGAATCGGGCCGGGCACCTCCATCACGCTGCGCAGCGCGCCGGGCGCCTGACCTGTGAGCACGCCGAGGCGATTGACCGCGCTGGTGAAACTGGCCTCGAGTTGCGGAATGGTCGCCGCGGTCTGTGCCCGCTGCGCGCGCGCCTGTTCCTCGTCGATCGAGGAGGCGAGCCCCGCCTGCAGCCGCCAGCCGGCGATGTCCAGATTGTCGTCCTGCGTCTTCAGCGTATCGCGCGCGATGGCGATTTCGGCCTGCGCCAACCGCGCGGAAATGTAGTTGGCGGCAACCTCGCCGGCGACCGCGGTGCGCGTTCCGACCAGCGCGAACCAGGCCGAATCGGCGCTGGCGTGTGCCGCCTCGATCGACCGCCTGGTGCTGCCGAAGATGTCGGGCGCCCATGATGCGTCAAGCGCCAGCGACAGCGAATTGGTGGCGCTCGCGCTTCCCGGCACCACCACCCCATCGGCCCTCGTGGTTCGGGTATAGGTGACGGTGTGGCTGGCACCCGGCGATCCGGTCACCGTGGGGAACAGGGCGCTGCGCGCTTCGATCAGCGCTTCGCGCGCTTCGCGCAGGCGCGCCTGCGAGACAGCGATATCGGTGTTTCCCGAGGTCGCGCGCGCGATAAGGTCGGTGAGCAGCGGGTCGTCCAGCTGCTTCCACCAGGCGGCAAGGTCGATGGCGGCGGCGGGCGCCCCCTGCACGGAATACCGCAAAGGCACGGCGAGCGCGGCGGGCTGCGGCGGCACATAGTCCGGCCCCAGCGTGCAACCGGCAAGAAGCGCAGCGGACACGCCGGCGCAAAGCGCGCGCGAGCGCGTGGCAACGGGCATGAGTTCAGTCATCGGCGCGGAATCCGAGCAGGTCGCCCGGCTGGCAGCCCAGTTCGCGGCAGATCGCCTCCAGCGTCGAGAAGCGGATCGCCTTGGCCTTGCCGGTCTTGAGGATCGACAGATTGGCAAGGGTGATTTCGACGCGCTCGGCAAGTTCGGTCAGCGTCATCCGGCGCGCGTGGAGCAGATCGTCGAGCTTGACGGTGATCCGCGAGACGTCCTCGGCCATCAGACCGTGCCCTCGACATCCTCGGCGAGCCGGGTGCCCTGCTCGAAGACGCGCGCGAGGATGAACAGCAACAGCGCGGTGATCAGCCCGGCCAGCGAAAACGGGATGAAGAAGTGCCGGCTGCCGAGCGCCTGGCGGAACCAGGGGGTCAGGAACAGCGCCGCGACCAGCATCGCCTGCATCGCAAGCACCAGCCAGCCCATCTCGCGCAGCCGCTTGGCATTGGCCGAAATGAACGGCGAACCCTGCCCCACCGTGTCGATGATCGCGACGAGATTGCGCAGGAACTGGATGGTGAGCGCATCGCCGGCGATGATCCCGCCAAGCAGGGCGCTGACCGCGCCGAGCGCGTCACGGCCCACGGGCGGGGCATCGGCATGCGCCGCGAGCCAGGCGATGACCCTGCCGCCGAACGCCCAGACCGGGATCAGCGCGCCAAGCGCAGCCACCCCGCCGACAAGGAAGATGACGCCCGACACGACCAGCAACAGCCTGGTCCCCGCGAGCAGCGGATCGCGGAAGGGACGCGGCATCGCGCTGTGTGCCCGCGTGCTCAACGAATGGCGCTGGGGATCGCGCTGGCGGCGGTGGGCGCGGGCAGATGCTGCGGCGCGAGGGTCGAGGTCCAGCTGGCAACCACCAGCAGGCAGGTGAGGAAGAACGCACCAAGGCGGACGCGAGGCGAAGTGGTCATTTCACGATCTCCGATATGCTCGATATCGAAGAACGATATGGTATCACGTGAGGGGAGTCAAGCAGAAATATCGAATATCGATAATACGTCGCGATGCAGGCCACAGCGCCGCCACAGCGGGCCTTGCGAGGGTCGCGATTGCGGGGTGTGGCCAGAGCAAGATGCGTGGTTTCCGAAAATCACGCATCTTGGTCCAAGACTTTGTTATCACATCGCTTTTTTCGAAACGAAGCGCATCGAAGATGAAAACCCGGTACCCGCCTTTGGGCGCGATGCGCTAAAGGGTCTCGTCAGCGGGGCGGAAGGCCGGCCAGCGCCGGCCGCCGCGCGAAATCCACGTCAGTTCCACCGGCATGTCGTGGCGCAGCGCCGCTTCGGGGCAATCGACCACCTGCGACAGGTAGCGCAGCCCCGGCTGCTCGCACAGTTCGATCGCGGCGACCTGCATCGGCCGCAGCAGCGGCGCGTCGGGATCGCGCGACTGCTCGAGCAGCGTGTACATATAAAGCCGGCCGCGGCCGCTGACCTCGTCGGGCGCGACATTCCACGACAGGCAGGCCGGGCACATCGGCCGATGCGGATAGATCCAGCGCCCGCAGTCGCGGCAATGGTTGATGAGCAGCCGCCCCGCCATCAGCCCGCGGTAATGCGCGATATTGTCGCGATCGATATGGACGTCGTGGAAATGCGCGAACACTTCCTCGTCGCTGATCGCGGCGCTCATGCGGGGTTGCGGATGCGGGCGGACATGGCAAGCCGATTACACCTTCGCCGGCCTTCGCGAAAGCGCGAGTCGCGGCGGGTCAGTATCCGGGCTGAGCCGGTTCGCCGAAAGCGGCGAGCAGCGCCGCCTGGCGCCGCGCGACCTCGGGCTTCGCGGCGGGGTGGGTGATGATATGTTCGGCATTGGTCTCGATCGCGCGCGCGACCGCGCGTCCCAGCCACAGCGGGTCCATCATCTGCGCGCGCCGCTGTTCCTCGGGCATGTCGGCCATCAGCTTTGCCGTCTCCTCGGACAGCGACATATAGCTGCGGGTGAGGCCCGGATAGAGCGTCGAGACCCCGACACCGAACGGCGCAAGCTCCTGGCGCAGCGCATCGGACATGCCCGTGACCGCGAATTTGCTCGCCGAATAGGCGCCGAAGGTGCCATGCGCGAGCAGGCCGTTGAGCGAGGCGGTGTTGACGATATGGCCCGCGCGCCGCGCCTTCATCCGCGGCGCGAAGGCACAGATGCCGTTGAACACGCCGGTGACATTGACCGCCATGACCTTCGCGAACAGCGCCGGGGGCGTCTCGTCGAGCAGCAGCGGCGGCGTGGCGATCCCGGCATTGTTGCACAACACGTCGATCGGGCCGTGGCTGGTCTCGACCGCGAGCCGCGCCTCGGTCCAGCCGACCTGGCTGGTGACATCGAGGCACAGCGCGCTTGCCGCATCGCCCAGCGCCCGCGCTTCCTTCTGCGCGCGCGACAGATCGAGGTCGGCAAGGATGACGCGCATCCCGCGCTCGACCAGCGCGGCGCCGATGCCCGCGCCGATCCCGCCGCCGCCGCCGGTGATGAAGGCGGTCTTGCCCGACAGTTCCATCGCCGCTCTCCCTTTCCGCAGGTTCAGACGAGATCGCTGACCGAGCGGGTGATGACCATCGCCTCGCGCAGGGCCGCGTGCTGCGGTTCCATCTCGCGATGCACCTCGACCGCCATCTGGACATGGCCAAGCGCCATCATCAGCGCGAGCAGCCGCTTGTCGGCGGCATCGAGTTCGGCGAGCGGGCGCGAATCGAGATGGGCCATCGCCGCTTCGAGCAGGGGTGCGGCGGCGGCGAAGAAGGCCTCGCGTTCGGCCGGGGTGCTGGCACTGCGGCGGGCCGCGCGCGCGGCGGTGGTCGGGCTCGCCCAGCCGGCGACGAAGCCTTCGAGCGCGGCAAAGCCCGCAGGCAGGCAGACCTCGCCGTTCATGCCGCGTCTCCCGTGCCGGCGGCTTCGCGCCGGTATTCTTCGACCATCGCGTTCGAGACGTTGAACAGGTGCCGGCACAGCCCCTCCATCGCCTGGAAATGGAGATGTTCGAGCACGCCGCTGTTGAGCCCGCGCTGCCCGGCGCGGATCACCCCCACATCCTCGCTGTGGACATCGCGCACGACGAGGAAGCTGTATTCGCGCGCCAGCATCTCGCTCGCCGACTGTGCCGGCCCCACCCAATAGATGCGGATCACCCCGCGCGAGCGCCGCGCCGACAGCGGATAGACGGTGTGGCTGAAATGCTGGGTCGGCGATCCGAACAGGAAGAAATTGGGAAACAGCGCGTAATATTCGCGGTTGGTGGGGTTGGGCATCAACCCCTTCTCCATCGCGAACCGCGCGCCCGCGCCGAAGATCAGCTTCTGGGTGGGGGTTGCTGCATCGACATCGACATGCGGCCAGAACATCTGCGTGCGATGCGGGCCGTGGAAGCCGAAGCTTTCCGGATAGCCGAAGGGATTTTCCGGGGTGAAGGTGGCGGCACCGCTGCGCGGATGGATGAATTTCAGATGATAGCTTTCCTGGAAGTTGTCGTAATCGAGCTTCCAGTTGGCATCGAGCTCATAGACATATTCGCTGAATTCGGTCGCGCGCGCGCAGGGCGTCCGGGCAAGCCGATCGACCAGATATTCGCCGAGGAATTCCTTGAGCGGTGGTGCGGACGCCGGCGAGAGATTGACGAAGATCAGCCCGCCGCAGCTGTCCACCGCGACCTGCTTGAGCGCGCAATCTTCCTTGGCGAGAAAGAAATTCTCGAAGTCGGGCGCCGAGCGCAACCGGCCGTCGAGCCCGAAATTCCACATGTGATAGGGGCAGACGAAGCCGTTCGCGCGCCCTTCGGCATCGCGCACCAGCTGCGTCGCGCGATGCGTGCAGACATTGTGAAAGCCGCGCAGGACATCGTCCTTGCCGCGCACGATGAGGATCGAGGCGTCGGCGAATTCGAGTTCGCGGCGGATGAAGCTGCCCGGCTCGGGCAGTTCGCAGACATGGCCGATCTGGAGCCAGCTGCGGCAGAAGATCGCCTTGCGCTCGGCCTCGTAATATTCAGGGTCGTAATAGGCCTTGGCCGGGATCGGGTCGCTGCCGAGCCAGGCGGTCTGATCGACCGGCGGACGAAATGCCATCCGTGCCTCAACGTTCATCGGGCGCTCTCCTCTCGCAACCCCCGCGCGAATCCGGGCCGTGCCAGGATACGCCGCGGCGCCCCGCGCGGCAATAGTTTTTATACACATATGTATAAATCATGGCCTGGGCGTTTTCAACCGGTGGAAAAAGAGCCTAGTGGTCCGATTCTGACATTTGCAGCTGCCATCGGCCGGGTAGTGTGCAAATGTCAGAATCAATCCACTAGGAGTTTGCCTGAAAATCCGCCGAAGGCGCGCTTTGCCCGACAACCTCCAAGGACCACCGATGGCCGCAACCGATCGCAAGCCCGAAGCGCAGCGCAACAAGGGCTTCGACCAGACGCATCGCCAGATGATCGACATGGCGGTGCGGCTGCTGGGCGAAAAGGGCGCCGAGGGCCTGTCGATCGTCGCATTGGCGCGGGCGATGGGGGTCAGCCGCGGCACCGTCTATTACCATTTCGACAGCCGCGAGGCACTGCTGGCCGGGGTCAAGGCCTGGGCTTCGGATCAGCTCGCCCGCGGCATGGATACTAGCTGGACGGTGCCCGAGCGAACCGCGGGCATCTGCCGCATCGTGCTTGAAAACCCCGAACTGTTCAAATTGTGGATCGATGATTTCATTGCCGGCGCCGACATTCGCGACAGCTATCGGCTGTGGGACGCCTTCGTTGCCGGCATGCAGCGCCGCTTCGATACCGAACAGCCTGAGGCGGCGATCGACGCCGAGGTCTATGGCACGATCATGCTGACCGCGGCGTTCATCGCGCCACGCATCTTCGCCCGCAGCGTGCGCCCGGACCTGGGCATCGACGAGATCGTTGAACGCTTCGTGCGCGAGCAGCGGCGCGTGCTGGCGCGCGACGGCCTTGGCTGACCCGGCGCGGGCGCAAGGCCCCCGCGCCGGGTTGCTCTGGATTACGGATTACGGTGACGCTACATTTAATTGACGGCGGGTTTCGTGCATGAGAAGGTGCGGTCATGGCGTGATCGGCTCGAAATGTAATTCCCGGCATCCCCCACCATGAGACGCAGCGTGGCAATGGGCGACAACAGGGATAAGTGCAGCGTCACCGTAATCCGACACACGGTGTCAAGTCGGCCACGATGGTTCGGACAGCCCGGTTGCCGAGGTCTTAGAAATACCGTTGTGGGCGGGACTTGACCGAGGTTGGTTGTTCGGCCCACAAATCTAGCCTCCGGTTTCGTTCGAGAGCACTTGGTATGGCAAAGGCAAACAGTATCGCAATTTTTTCATTGCTCATGGCATGCCTATCCATTGCGAATCCCGCCTATGCCGGGTGTTCTATTTCACCCCGGTCCGAGATTTACGATCAAGTCAGGCAAAGACAGCCCGGGTTCACCGCTTGCAATGCCACCCGCACATTGCTGCACCACTTTCGCTTGCCCATGAAGGTTCAAGCATTGGAGGCCGCTCTAGGATCAAGGGGCGTTGATCCGCGGACAGGGAGGATCATTGGCGGCCAAGGGGCCTATACGATTCATTGGGATGGCCCCGATTCATTCTGGAATGCCGATATCGTTGACGAGGCTTGGGTCAAGCGCATCTACGGCACGGGGCCGCACAACCAAGATTTTGAGATTGAAGCCAAGTTGAAATAGCCGGGATTACGGTGACGGGATTACGGGGATTACGGTGACGGATTACGGTGACGCTGCATTTAATTGGGGATTACGGTGACGCTGCATTTAATTGGATTACGGTGACGCTTCATTTAATTGACGGCGGGTTTCGTGCATGAGTAAGGTGCGGTCATGGCGCAACTGGCTCGATATGCAATTCCCGGCATCCTCCACCATGCGACGCAGCGTGGCAATGGGCGACAACAGGAATAAGTGCAGCGTCAACGTAATCCGTCACCGTAATCACAGCGTCACCGTAATCAGCACCGTAATCACAGCGGATCATTGCCGACATTTGCATCCCGCTAGCCGGATGGGACGGTCGCAAATGTCAGAATCATCGGACCACTAGGCGTTGGCGGGCAGCGCGATTTCCGCGGTGCCGGTGCACATCGTCGTGCCCTTCTGGTTCGCCATGTGATGCTTCACATGGACGAGATGGCGGCCTTCGCCATCGATGCTCTTGTCCACCACCTCGCCGGTCTGGATGGTGATGTCGCCCGCCAGCGCCGGCCCGCGGTAATTGGCGGTCGAATGGACCACCCTGCCGTGTTCGCCCGCCCAGCCCGAGAGATAGTCGGTCACCCAGGCGCCCATCGAGGCGCCATAGCCATAGGCGCGCGGCATGCCGATCCGCCGTGCATAGCGCGGGAAGAGATGCCCGCGCGAGGGGCCGTAATAGGCGCCGTCGGTCAGCGCCGGATTGATCCGTTCCATATGCGGATCGTTCTCGTGCCCGGCCATTTCCTTGGTGAAGCCCAGCGCTTCGAGATCGAGCTCGCGCCGGTCGAGCGTGCCCCAGATGGTGAACAGATAGGCGCGCCATTCGGTGGCGAAGCTGGCCACGCTGTGCGGGCCGAAGACGCGCTCGGCAAGCTTGTCGCCGATCTGCACCTCGTCCCACCAGCGCGGCTTATGGCCAAGATCGTGCAGCATCTGCACCCAGGCGAATTTTCGCTCCTCCAGCGCGGCAAGTTCGGCATCGCTCCAGACGGGTTCGTCGAATTCGTCCTTGTTGACCGTCTCGCCGCCTGCCGCGGCGCGGTAGCGGATCGAAGTCGAACGCTGCTTGGCGAGGAGTTCACCGTTCTGGTTCCGGTAGAAATTGTCGCCGCGCTGGAAACAGGTCGGGCCGGCGAAGCCGGTGTTCTTGACGACATAATCGAAGGGAATGCGCTCATTGCTGATGACATCGCCGGCAACCACCCGGGTGTCGGTGAACCACCATTCGTCGCCGCCGAACAGCAGGTGCGAATCGGGAATCCGCCCGACGCAGGACGGCGCCGAGCCGTGGCCATCGTCGATGACGATCGGAAAGCTCTGCGGCGCGACGATCTGCCCCCAGCGGCTTTCCCGGGCATAGGCGGGGTCGAAGTGGAGCAGATTGGCGTAATGCATGGCATGCGCCCAGCGGCGGATGTCGTTGTTGCCGATCGGTTCGCGGACCGGCGAACTGTCGATCGGCTTGCCGAGATATTGGTCGATGTCCGAGCAATCGAGCGTGGCTGCGGCGGTGGCGGTGGACATAAGCGGTTCCTTTCCCGGCGGCGGGGAAAAGCGCCCGTGCGCGGCTTTCCCGGCAGATTTCCGATGCTGGCAACTTGGGTGCGGCAAGCCTGCGCCGAAAGCAAGCCGACGAGCCCCCGCCCCGGCGATGCCGACCGGCTTGCCTCGGCTCGTCCGCCGGGCGTAGGCTGGCGCAAGACCGCATGATGGCGGCGCAGCGGTGGGAGCGGGAGCATGGTACACGCGGTCAATCCGGTTTCGATCTTCCTGCCGGTGCTGGCAATCGTCGGGCTGACGCTGCTCGGCTTCCTGCGCATGGCGGCGGCGCGCGGCGCGGCGGTCAAGGCCGGGCAGGATCCGGCCTTCTACCGCTGCTATCAGGGCAGTCCCGAGCCGGAACCGGCGATCATCGCCGCGCGCCACTGGGGCAATCTCTTCGAAGCGCCGGTGCTGTTCTATGCGGGCTGCATCAGCGCCTATGCGCTGGGCGCGGTGACGGTCTGGACGCTCGCCTTCGCCTGGAGCTTTGCGGTCATGCGGGTGCTGCAAAGCGCGGTCCATCTCACGGGGAACGCGCCGACGTGGCGCGGGCTGTTCTTTTCGCTGGCGGTGTTTTCGGCCTTCGCGCTGTGGGGCGATCTGGCGCTGGCTATCCTCGCGCGGATGTAGCGGACCGGGTCAGGGGCAGAGCGCAGGGAGCACGCAGCATATGGATTTCGGGCTCGCAGGAAAGCTCGCCATCGTCACCGGGGCGACCGCCAATATCGGGCGCGCGATCGCGCTCGATCTCGCTGCCGAGCAGGCAAGGCTGGTGCTGGTCGGGCGCGATTCCGCCGCGGGCGCGCGGGTGGTCGCGCTTGCGCAGGAGCGCGGGGCGCAAGCGGCGGTGTTCGTCGCCGCCGACCTCACCGATCCCGCCGCGCCCGAGCGGGTGCTGGCCGCAGCCGAAACGCTTGGCCCGGTCGATGTGCTGGTCAACAATGTCGGCGGCAATGTCGCGCCTTCGGGCTTCTTCGCCGAATCCGACCCCGAACTGTGGCTGGGCGATCTCGATATCACGCTGCTGACCACGCTGCGCATGACCCGCGCGGTGCTGCCGGGGATGATCGCGCGCCGGTCCGGGCGGATCGTCAACATCGGCTCGACCGCCGGCCTGACCGGCGATTACATGCTGGCGCTCTATTCGACCGCGAAAAGCGCGGTGCACGGCTTCACCCGCGTGCTGGCCAAGGAGGTCGGCCAGCATGGCATCGCGGTCAATGCGGTGGCGCCCTATGGCACGATGTCGAACGATCCCGAGGCATTCAGCGCGGGCAGCCGCTTCCGCCCCGACAGCGCTTTCCTCAAGGGCATGGCGAACGCCCGGCCCGAGGACGCCGCGCGCCGCGCGCGCAACGGCGTTTTCGAGCGCAGCATCGCGGTGCCCGAGGAAGTCGCCGCCGCGGCGGTCTTCCTTGCCTCGCAGCGCGCCAGCTTCATCACCGGGCAGGTGCTGCAAGTGGACGGCGGCGCCTTCCTTTAGAAAGTCTCAGAAATCGCGCGGGCTGCTCCGCGCCGGGGTGCCCGGCTCGTCCGCGGCCCCACCATAATAGAGCTTGCCGATCTCGATCTCGGGCCGGCCCTGGCTGGTGCGATGCGCGTTGGTGTCGCGCAGCGAATAGACGCAGCCGCAATATTCCTGCTGGTAGAAGCGCTCGCGCTTCGAGATCTCGATCATCCGCGCCGCGCCGCCGTGTTTGCGCCAGTTGAACGTCCAGTAGCTCACCCCGTCGTAATGCGAGGCCGCGCGCCTGCCGCAATCGTTGATCTGCTCCATGTTCTTCCAGCGCGAGATGCCGAGCGAGCTGGTGATGACCGCAAAACCGTGCTCAGCTGCGTAAAGCGCGGTCCGCTCGAAGCGCATGTCGAAGCACATGGTGCAGCGGGCGCCGCGCTCGGGCTCCCATTCGAGGCCGCGCGCGCGGCGGAACCACTCGGCGGTTTCGTAATCGGCATCGACGAAGGGAATCGCGTGCTTTTCGGCAAAGCGCACGTTCTCTTCCTTGCGCAGCAGGTATTCCTCCCTGGGGTGGATGTTGGGGTTGTAGAAGAAGATCGTGTAATCGATCCCGCTCGCGGTCATCGCTTCCATGACCTCGCCCGAACAGGGCGCGCAGCAACTGTGCAGCAGCACCTTGCGGTGGCCGTCGGGCGGGGTCAGCAGCGGGCGGTCTTCGGGGGCCATGGCGCGTCTATAGGCGATGGCGCGCCGCGCACAATCGAAAGCTCGGTGCGGGGCGGGCTCGGCGCGGGGCGCCTTGCGACGGCCATCAGAACCTGAACTGGCCGAACAGGCCGATCTCGTCATAGGCGCCGCTCGCGCCGGGACTGGCGCCGATCGTCCCGTTCTGCGTCGCGAGCGCACCGTTGGCCACCGCCTCGCGCTTGGCCACCAGCGCAAGATCGACGATCTGCACCGGCTCCCACTGCACCCCGAGATTGGCATAATGGTCGTGGACTGTGCTCGGCGCATCCAGCCGAGCGATGGCGCGCACCCTGTCGTAGCGGCCGAACACCGACCATTTGGGGGCAAGCTTCAGGCTGGCGAAAACCGACAGGCCCAGGCTTGAATCCTCGGTCGGGCTGTTCACGCTGTTATAGTCGCGCGCGTAATAGACTTCGCCGCCAAGCGTGAGGCGCCGGTCCTTGTAGCCGAGCGCGAGATCGGCGCGCCGCGCGGTATGATGGACGGGGGCGAAGGCGCCGGTGCTGTTCACCGCTTTGCCGAGATGGCCGGCATAGCCGCCGGCTGCCGCGAAGAAGCCCGCATATTCCGCCGCGATCCGCCCCTCGAAATCGACATGGCGGGTGATGCGGACATCGCCGAAGCCTCCGCCATCGACCGCCGACAGCTGGTAGGAAATCGCGCCATCGGCCAGCTTGCCCAGCACATGCACTCCCCAATCGGCGGTGTTGCCAAGCTTCAGGCGATCGACCAGCGTGTTTTCGATCTGGCGATAGCCGTAGCGGCTTTCGATATAGCCGATCCACGGCAGCGGCGCGGCGCCAAGCCGCAGCGTCAGCGCCGGCGCGAGACGCGCCTGAAGATAGGCATTCTTGACAAGGAACACCCGCGCGCCGGGGCTTGCCGTGGCTGCGCCATTGGCAGCGCCGCCCGCGCTCGTCGTCGTCGATCCCAGGACATTGCGCACATCGGCGAGCACGCTTGCCGAAAACACCGGATCGAACTGGTGATCGACCCCGAAATAGAGCCGTTTGATGTTGAAGCCCATGCCCTCGGCCGGCACCGGTGCGCCATCCGCGGTCTGGTGGATGGTGCTTTCGTTGAAGAAGGCGGCGAGGTGAAAGCTGGTCGCCGCCGGGACGGCGCTTGCCGCCGCGGGCACGGGGCCTTCCTTCGTGCTCGCGGTGCCGACGGCGGGCGGCGGCGCCGCAGGCTCGTCGCCATGCGCGGGCGCGGCGGTTGGCGCGACGGGGGCAGCCGGGTGCAACAAGGCGGCGATCGCCGCGTCCTCCTCGGCGACCCGCTGCTTCAGCGCGTCGATCTGCGCCTGCTGCCGGCGGAGTTCGGTCGTGGCGATCCGCAGCGCCGAAGCCAGCCGCGCGGGCTCGGCGCGCGCATCGGGGCTGCTGCGCGCAAGCGCGGCGTGCGGGCCGCCGATCGCGGCGGCAAGTGCGAGGAGGGTCATGCCGGCCTGGGTACGCACGCAACTTCTCCTCCCGCCGGCAAGCGTCGCCGGGCGATCGCCGATCACCTGTCGGGAAGCTCCCGCACATATGTCTATCGAAATGGTAGATATTTTCGCGCGAGGGAAGCAAGGAAATTTATCAAGTGAAAGAGTAGAGATTTACACAGGCATCGTCAGGGCAGTCGCCCGAACCCCGGGCAGCGCTGGCCGCATTTCGGCGCGATGGCCTGTGGCACAGGGCGTGATTTCGGAAATCACGCTTTGTGCCACAGGACTTTGTTATCGCATCGCTTTTTACCGAAAACCGGTGCCCGCTTTGCGGCGCGATGCGCTAGCTCCTTTCGGTGAACATCCCGGCGATCATCGCGCGTGTGCCCTCGTTCCAGCGCGCCAGCGGGTTCGCCTCGCTG
Organism: Sphingomonadales bacterium; assembly: GCA_028870315.1. GTDB lineage: Bacteria > Pseudomonadota > Alphaproteobacteria > Sphingomonadales > Sphingomonadaceae > Novosphingobium. The sequence continues at coordinate 17,874 of JAGWPW010000004.1, forward strand.
GTGATGAGCAGATGGCTGGTGAGCTGGGTGCCGTCCCAGTGATGCAGCGCGAAGCCCGGAGGCTCGTCGGTGATGATCACGCGATCGTCGGGCCGGGCCGGGTCCATCGGCGCGAAGTCCAGCGCCACCGCGGCCGCGGTCGAGGGGCAGATGGTGACGGTATGGCCGCGCCAGCGGGTGGTGGCGGCGCGGTGGACATGGCCGGTGGTGATACCGACGATCTGGGCATGGCCGGCGATCGCCCCGGCGAAGCGGTCGAGCCACGCCTCGTCGAGGTCGGGGTCCATCCAGGCGATGCCGCTGGCGAAGGGCGGGTGGTGCATCGCGATCAGTGTCGGCGTGGTGGGCCGGGCGGCGAGCTGTTCGGAAAGCCAGCGCGCGCGCGCGCCGCAGAAGGCGCCGCCATGGCGGCCGGGCTCGAAAGTATCGAGCATGAGGATGCACAAGCCTTCCGCCTCGATCGCATATTGGACGAAGCCGTCATGCATTCCCGCTGCCGGGAAAGCGGCAATCAGCGTGTCGCGCTGGTCGTGGTTTCCGGGGATCGGCCAGCAGGGAACGCCGAGCGGCGCCAGCGTCGCGCGCAGCGTCGCGAAGCTTTCGGCATCGCCGAATTCGGTGAGATCGCCGGTCAGCAGCATGAGGTCGGGGCGCTGCGGCGCCGCGGCGATCCGGCCAAGCGCCTGGCGCAGCCGCAGGAGGTTGAGTTCGGGATCGGCCTTGCGGTCGAAACCGATGTGAATATCGGTGAGCTGGCCGATCAGCATTCTCGCACTCTCCTCGCGGCGCGGTCTCGCCGGATCACCCCTGCCGTCGCCGGATGTTCACCGCCAGCGCCGGCGCCAGCCGCGATGTGTGATAGGAATGGCACATGACGCAAGTGGAGGGAATCTTCGGCTTGCTCGCCGCCTCGCCAAGATGGCAGCTGCGGCATTCGGCCAGTCTGGGCAGCAGGACATCGCTGGCGGAGGCCGAGTTTGCCGCCGCGTGGCATTCGGCGCAGCGCGTCTGGCGATGCGCTTCATGGTCGAACCAGCCATCGGGCAGGTAGCGCGCGGTCTGCGTCACCGGCCGCACCGCAAGCTTGCCGCCGCGCATCTCGGGCTTGTGGCATTCGCCGCAGATGCCGTCGGGCGCCATCGCCCGCGCGACCGCGCCGCCGGGGGTGAAGCGGGCGTGATAAAGCCCGCCATTGGCATAGCTCGCGCCGAAATCGCCGGGACGCCCGCGCGTGTCGTCGAGCGGGGTGACGGGCGTGGCCATGTTCGAAAGCTGCGCTTCCATCTGCGCGACATCGCCATGCCGCAGCTTGAGGAAGGTGCCGCCGACGCGCGCGAACACGAGGCTGTGGCAGGCTTCGCAATCGCGCTCCATGTCGATGGGCCGGAAGCCGACCCCATCCGGGCTGCGCTGGTGGCAGTCGGCGCAGTCGAGCGCATGGCCCAAGCCGCGCGCCTCGCCGAGATCGATCGCCATCCGCGCGACCCCGCCCATGCGGTCGAGGTGGGCGCGGTGCGAGAAGGTGAGCCCGCTGTCCTCATGCGGATGGTCGGCGAGCGAGACGAGGCTGCGCTGACGGGTTTCGGCATTGGTCACGACAGAAGCGCGGAATTCGGGATGCAGCGTGCCGAAATCGGCGGCATCGCCCAGCTTCGTATCGGCAAGCCGGTCCTTGAGCCCGGCATGGCAATCGGCACAGAACTGCTGGCGCGGCGCTTCCATCGCCTTCATGCCCTGGTGTTCGACATGGCAATCGATGCAGGCGCCCGGTCCTTCATGGCCGAAGGCATGGCCCACCCCCTGGAGGACGCGGGCGCCAAGGCCCGCCGGCGCGCGCGCCTCGGCAAGGCGGCCGGCCGGGGCGTGGTCGTGGACATCGCGGTGGCACGCGACGCAGGTTTCGCTGCTTACCGGCTGGAAAGGCTTGACGTGGCACGCCTCGCAGCGGTTCGACAGCATGTGATGGGCAAGCGACAGCGCGCCGGGGTTCCACGCCTTGTCGCCGATGACATGCCCTGTCGCATTCGCCGCCCGCACGCGCGTGCCGTCCTGCGCCAGGGTGAGGTGGCTGGCGATCGGCAGCACCAGGAACACCGCGAGGATCAGCGCGAACAGCGCCCAGGCGAGCGGGCGTTTGCCCGGCATCACCGCGGCGAGCGCGAAGCCCGCCTTGTCGTCGGCGGGATCGGGGCGGACCTGCGCGGCGCCCTCGATCTCGACGAGGACCATGCCATCGGCCTCGCGCGAGATCGTCACCGGGGTCGACCCGAAGCGCAGCTCGGCGCCCGCATCGGCGTCGATTACCGCCTCGGTCACCTGCCGGCCGTCGAGCGCGAAGCCGCGGTCGCCGACCGCGCGCACGGTGATCCGCCGGCCGGCCGCGGTCAGCGTCGCGTGCCAGGGTTCGACCGCGAGATCGGGCAGATGCAGGTCGTTCTCGCCGGCGCGGCCGATGGCAAGCGTATCGCCCGCAACCTCGCGGTCGCGCGCGATGCGGCGCCCGTCGGCGGTATAATCGATCTGCCGCAGCCGAAAGCCCATGACGCCTACCCGTAGTAGAAGACGCTGACGATATGCGCGGCAAGCGCGGCGATCAGCGCGACGGTGAGCGGGATGTGCACATAGAGCCAGACTTCGAGCAGCGCGCGCAGCTGCATCTGCCGGCGCATTTTTTCGAGCAGCGCGCGGCGGCGGCCGAGCAGGCTGCGCACCCGCGCCAGCGCCGCCGGATCGGCCTGCGAGCCCTCAAGCCCCGCGAGCGCGGCAAGCGTCGCGCAATCGGGCGCATGGCCCGAAAGCCGCCGCCGCAGCCCGGCGGCAAACGGGCTCTGCGCCATCGCCTCGCGCACGCGCTCGGCCTCTGTGCCGGGGAGGGGCTGCGCGGCATCGCCGAGCTGCCGGTCGATCGCGCGCAGCCCCTCGACCATTTCGGGCTGGGTCTGCTCGCCCTCGCCGCGGCTGAGGCTGGCGGGAAGCGCGGCATAGACCGAAATGCCATAGACCCCCGAGAGGATGACCAGCATCATCAAGGTCCAGGCCAGCGTCGCAAGGTTCAAGCCGAGCCTGAGCCCGGTGTGCAGCGTGGCGATGACGATCAACGCAAGGCCGAGCCAGACATGCGCCGAGGTCCAGGCCTTGAGCGACCAGCGCCCGCGCGTCATCGCCCGCTTGCGGATGCCGAGCAGCGCCAGCCAGGCGATGATGAGCGCGCCGATCGTGCCCAGCGTATAGCCGAACCACGTTCCGCCATAAGGGCCGGGGGCGGCGGGAATGAAAAGGAAGCCGGCAAGCGCCAGCAGCGCCAGCACCAGCCCGATCTTGAGCCAGCGGAACCGGCGATGCCGCAGGAAGCTTTCATGCGCGCCCGGCCGGTTGGCCCGGCCGACGGGTGCGGCGGAGCGGGTGGCCATCACTCCTGCTCCTCGAGCCGGGCGACGGTCAGGAAGCCCTCGGGCGCGACGCGGATCGCCGCCCCGGTCGGGCAGGCGCGCACGCAGGCCGGCCCGCCCTCGATGCCTGAGCACATGTCGCATTTGATTGCCTTCTTGGGGGCATCGACCCCCGCCGGCATATGCTTCTTGCGCCACTTCTTCGAAGGCTCGCCCGGGCCGGGGCCGGCGCCGAACAGCAGCCACGAGAGCAGCGGCGGCTTTTTCGGCGGCACGCTGTCCATGCGGATCACGCCATAGGGGCAATTCCTCTGGCAATTGCCGCAGCCGATGCAGGTCTCGTCGATGAACACCTCGCCGTCGGGGCCGCGCTTGATCGCGTTGGGCGGGCAATCGGCCATGCAATGCGGATGCTCGCAATGCCGGCAACTGGTGGGAACATGGAGATGGGCATAGGTCTTGCCCGCCTCGCGGTTCAGGCGCGACAGGCCTTCGTGGCTGTCGGCGCAGGCCTTTTCGCAATTGTCGCAGCCGACGCAGAGCTTCTCGTCGATGAGCAGCACATCGGTCGCCTCGCCGATGCCGTTATCGACGAGAAACTGCGCGGTCTCGGAATACATGTCGACCGCGCCCGAAAAGCTTTCCTTGCGGCGCTCGATGAAGCTGTTGACCTGCTGGCGCCCGCGCATGTCCTCGCGCGCCTTGGCCATCAACGCGGGCTTGGCCGCGAGCAGCCGCGCGAAGCGATCGCCGGGCACGCGGATCACCTCGGACTTGACCGCCGCCTTCACCGTCGCGTTGCGCGGCAGCCCGTCGATCAGCGCCATCTCGCCGACATAGGAGCCGGCGGGAAGATAGGAGAGGAACACCGGCCGCCCGCCGATCATCCGCTCGACGATCATCGAGCCGACGCGGATGACGAAGATGTCGTTGTCCTCCCCGCCCTCGGTGATGATCGCCTCGCCCGCCTTGACCTGCATGATCTTCGCGCCGTCGACCACATCGGCGACATCGGCGGGGCTGAGCCCCGAGCCGAGCATCTGGAGGAGCTGGCGTTCGGTCGAGATGCGTTCGATCGCGCGCTTCGCGCTGGGCACCTGGCTTTGCAGCTTGAGCGCGGCATTGCGCGAGATCTCGACGCAGATCGCGTCCTCGGCCGCAACCACCGTCGCCCCGCGCTTGCGTCCCGAGATCAGCCCGACCTCGCCGAAGATCGAGCCGGTGCCGATCGGCACCACCCTGGTTGTGTCCTGCGGATCGACGCGGACATGGACCGAGCCCTCGGCGATCGCGAAAAGCGAGGAGCCGGGTGCGTTTCTTTCGAAGATCGTCTCGCCCCGGCGATACTGGCGCACGGTCGAATCGAGCATGAACTCGCGCATCTGGAGCGGGCTCATCGCTTCGAGAATGCTGATCCGCGTGCGCAGCAGTTCGAGCCAGTCATCGACGCTGCGCCGCGGCGCAATGTCGCGGAACCGCGCTTCGAGCAGGGGTTCGTCGGCGGGCTTGAGCGTGGTGTTGCCATTGATGAACTCGACGACGTCATAGCCCTGGTTCATGCAATGCTTGATCAGCGGATAGCCCGCGAGCGCGCCGATCACGAAGATGCCGGGCGCGCTCGATTCGAAGACCGGCGACAGCGTCGGGAAGGCCAGCCGGTCGTTCGAGGTGAACTCGATCCCGCAATTCTCGACGAAGGCGCGCGGCGGCGCCGAACCGATGCGGGCGATGATGCGGTCGCAGCGGATGCGCTCCTCGCCGTCGCGGGTGGCGAGCGTGATCCAGCCCGGCTCGATCGCCTTGGTCTCGGTCTCGTAGCGCACGGTGAGCTTGCCGGCCTCGTGGTCGGCGACCAGCGCCAGCGCATTGGGCTCCTTGGCGGTCGCGAAGCTTTCGCGGACATTGGCCGAACGCGGCGCGCGGTTGAGCACGGTGACGACATTCTTCTGTGCCGGATCCTCGGCAAGCCCGCGCGCGTTCTCGATGCCGGCATCGCCGGTGCCGACGACGACGATATGCTCGTCGAGCACCGCATAGGGATCGTCGAGCTGATAGGTGACATGCGGCAGATCGGCGCCGGGGCAGCGCATCAGATTGGGATTGCCCTGCGTGCCGATGGCAAGGATCACCGTCTCGGCCTCGATGACCTCGCCATTGGTCAGCTCGATCGCATAGGGCGGCTCGTGGCGCTGGATTTCGGTGGTGCTGGTCGAGCCGTCGCGCGCGCGGCTGACGATTTTCTGGACCGAGCCGGCAATCGCCGGGCCGAGCCCGCGAATCGCCTTCACCTCGGCGTTGTACTTGACGTTGATCGCCAGCGACGCGGTCTTCTCGTTCCAGTTCTGGAGGATCGCCTCGCGCTTGCCCGCGTCGAACTCCTGGTCAGAACGCAGGATGAGCTGCGATGGCGTTGCCATCACATGCTTGCCCTTCTGGTATTTGAAGATCGTGTCCGAGAGGTGATCGGTCTTTTCGAGCAGCACATGGCCAAGGCCGAGCGCGGCGGCGCGGCCGGCGGCGCTGAGTCCGGCAGGCCCCGAGCCGACGATCGCGATGCGAAACCGCTCTGCCACTGTGCCCCCCGTCCGCCGCCTTGCCCCTGCGGCTGATTGCAAACCGGCCCGCTTTGGGCGAAACCGGCCCCGCCTCCATAGCCGCAAAACCGCCCGGGCGAGAAACCGAAACAATGCCAAAATCGAGCGCACTGCAAATAAATTCTGGCCGCATCGCCATAATTGTCGCCGGGCTGGTGCTGGCGGCGGCGCTGTGGATCGGTCATGCCCGCACGCCATCGGCGCCATCGGCGCCACCGCCCGCCACCCCCGCCCCGATGAGCGCGCCGCCGCCGCAGGATGCCGATGGCTGGCGGCGGCTCGGCGAGAGCCAATCCGGGGCCGGGCGTTATGCGGATGCGGTCGGCGCCTATGAAAAAGCGACCGCGCTCGCCCCCCAGCGCGCCGAGCTGTGGTCTGCGCTTGGCGAGGCGCGGGTGATGGCGAGCGCGCATGATCCGATGCCGCAGGCGGCGATCGACGATTTCGACCGCGCGATCGCCCGCGATGCCCGCGATCCGCGCGCGAGATATTTCCTTGCCGTCGCCCGCGATCTCAGGGGCGATCACCGCGGGGCGATCGCCGACTGGCTGGCGCTGCTCGCCGATACCCCGCCTGGCGCGCCCTGGGAAGCCGATCTCAGGCGCACGATCGTCCAGGTCGGGCGGATCAACCACATCGCGGTCGCGGCCCGGCTCGCCGCGATCCGCCAGCCGCCGCCCGCCGTCCCCGCGCCGCCGCCGGCGCTCGCCGGCATTCCCGGCCCCACGACCGAGGACCTGCGTGCCGCCTCGGCGATTCCGCCCAGCCAGCAGCAGGCGATGGCGCAGGGCATGGTCGCCCAGCTCGAAGCGCGGCTCGCCGCCGACCCGCATAATGGCGAGGGCTGGGCAATGCTGGTGCGCAGCAAGCTGACGCTGGGCGGGCCGCAGGCGGCGGCGCAGACGCTCGACAAGGCGCTGGCCGCCGATCCCGCCGATGCCGCGATGCTGCGCGCCGAGGCGCGGGCGATGGGGGTGCGGTGACGGGCGTTTCGAAGGTGGATCACGCCGCCGCCCGCCCCACTCTCGCATTTGCGCGATTTGCGCCTATAAAACGCGCATGACCGCCCAGCCCAGCAGCAGCCTTGCCGGCATCGACCTGCGCGACGAGATCGAGCGCCTGCGCCGCGAGCGCAAGGCGGTGATCCTTGCGCATTATTACCAGAAGCCCGAATTGCAGGATCTCGCCGATTTCGTCGGCGATTCGCTCGAACTGAGCCGCAAGGCGGCGGCGAGCGAGGCGCAGGTGATCGCCTTCTGCGGGGTCCGCTTCATGGCCGAGACCGCCAAGATCCTCAGCCCCGAAAAGATCGTCGTGCTGCCCGACGTCAACGCCGGCTGCAGCCTTGAGGACAGCTGCCCGCCCGAGAAATTCGCCGCCTTCCGCGCCGCGCATCCCGATCACATCGCGCTGACCTACATCAACTGCTCGACCGAGGTGAAGGCGCTCTCGGACATCATCGTGACGAGTTCGAGCGCCGAGACCATCCTTGCGCAGATCCCGCGCGAGCAGAAGATCATTTTCGGCCCCGACCGCCATCTCGGCGGCTATCTTTCGCGCAAGTTCGATCGCGAGATGCTGCTGTGGCCGGGGGTGTGCATCGTCCACGAGGCTTTCAGCGAGACCGAACTGCTCAAGCTGCGCGCGCGCCACCCCGATGCGCCGATCGCCGCGCATCCCGAATGCCCGCCGGCGATCCTAGATCATGCCGATTACGTCGGTTCGACCAGCGGCATCCTCAAATTTGCAACCGCCATGCCGGGCGACACGCTGATCGTCGCCACCGAGCCGCATATCATCCACCAGATGAGCCGCGCGATGCCCGCCAAGACCTTCATCGGCGCGCCGGGCGCGGACGGCAACTGCAACTGCAACATCTGCCCCTATATGGCGCTCAACACGCTCGAAAAGCTCTATCTGGCGCTGCGCGACCTCACGCCGCGGGTCGAGATCGAGGAAGGGCTGCGGCGCAAGGCGAAAGCAAGCCTCGATCGCATGCTCGAAATGGCGGCGGGAACCGTGGGGAAAGGCGACCTCGGCGCGCGATAGCCGCAAGCGCGGCGCGCATCTGGCGCCGAAGTGTCCCGTTTTGGCACGCCCGCGCCTGGTTCGCGGCTTTGTCGATCCTGCGCAAAGCCATTTTGGCAACTGCGGTTTGCCCGCTGCCTTGTCGTCTTTGCAGGGCCAATGGCACGCAGCGGTGGCCGATCGGCTTGCCGGGCGCAATGCTTGCAACAGGAGACGTTTTGATGGCTGGTCTGAAGCATCGAATGCAATCGATTATCAAATCCGCGGCCTGCGGGCTGGTGGTGGGCTGTGTCGCGCTCGGCGCACCCGCGCAGGCGACGACTCTTGCCGGCAACACCGCCACGCTCGAATGGGGCACGCTGGCGAGCAGCCCCTGGCAACTTGCATCGCTTTCGCCGACCACAACCGGATCGAACCCGGGGTTCGTCAACACCTTCGGGGCGACGGTGATCGGCAGCGCTAGCCCGACCTTCGCCGATCCGGCGCTGGGGGTGAATGTCAATGTCGTCGGCAATCAGGTGATCGTTTCCGAAAGCGCCGCCTCAACCAGCTTCGCCACACTGGCGTTCAATGGCTTCGTGCTGCGTGATCTCACCAATCCCTTCACCAGCGCCGCCCTGGTGACCGCCTCGGTTCCGGGCTTTTCCGCCGCCGATGTCGGCGTTATCGCCGGTGATCTCTGGGTCAATTTCGCCGGGCTGACCATCGGCAGCGGCACCGAGGTCACGCTGAATATGAACGGCGCGGCACAGCCGGCGGTCCCCGAAGCCGCGACCTGGATGATGGCGATTGCCGGTTTCGCCGCATTGGGGGTTGTGCTGCGTCGCGAGCGCGCCCGCGTGGTATTCGGCTGATCGAGCGCCCGGTGCGTTCGGCGCACCGGGCGCTTGCTCATTGCGAGGCGGCGGATACGGCCAGGGACGGTGCCGGCGATGCGCTGCTTTGCGCGGCGGAGGCCGCCTCGCTCGCCGCCGCCGCGGCGCTGTCGGCGCCCGGCGCGCGCGCGTCGGGGCTGGCGCGTTCGGGCGGTGCGGCGGGCGCCTGCGATTTCACCGTGTCATAGGGCAGCATCGCATCGCTGACCGAGCCCTTGAGGATTTGCCCCGAGGCGCTGCCATGGCCGCCGGCACGATCGGCGTGGTGACAGGCGGCAAGCGCAATCACCAGCAGCGCCGCGGCGGCGCGCCTCATGCGCGCGGGTCCAGAGGGCAGGGGCGATCGAGCCGGGCGAGAAAATCATCCATCTTCGCCAGCAATGCCTCATCCCATGCCGCCGGATCAACCCTCAGTCCAAGCCGGGCGAGGCTGGTGACCCCGCGATCGGCGATGCCGCAGGGGATGATGCCGGTAAAATGCGACAGATCGGGCGAGAGATTGACCGCGAAGCCATGCATCGTCACCCAGCGGCGCACGCGCACGCCGATCGCCCCGATCTTGGCCTCGGCGCCGTCGATGTCGCGCGTCCAGATGCCGATCCCCGCCTCCGAGCGCCACGCCGCAACGCCGAAGGTGGCAAGCGTCGCGATCACCCAGCCTTCGAGCGCATCGACGAAGCCGCGCACATCGCGCGCGCGGGCCGACAGGTCGAGCAGCACATAGCCGACGCGCTGGCCCGGCCCGTGATAGGTATGGCGCCCGCCGCGCCCGGCGCTGACCACCTCGAAGCGCGGATCGAGCAATTCGGCGCCCTTCGCGCTGGTCCCTGCGGTATAGACCGGCGGATGTTCGAGCAGCCAGACGAGTTCGCGCGCGCCCGCGTTCTGGATCGCGGCGTTGCGATCGGTCATGATCGCCAGCGCCTCGCGGTAAGGCACCGGGGCGGTATCGCGGCGTATTTCGATATCTGGCTTGGCCATGGGGTCGGGTCGGCTGACAGCGCCGGTTGCTGCCGGCCATCGCGGCCATTATCAGGGGCCTCGCGCTTGGCAAGGAGGAACCCCATGAAATTCGACGGCAACCGGGCCTGGGGAGATGCGACCCGCGCCATCGCCGCCAACCGCGAGGTGCTGCTGGTCATGGCAGGCGTGTTCTTCTTCCTGCCGGCGCTGGCGGCGGCCTTGTTCCTGTCGGGCTACCAGTCGCAGATGCAGGCGAATCTCGCCGCGCTGTCGGCGGCCGAGCCTGGCGATACCGCGGTGTTGCAGCCGTTCCTGCGCAGCTATGCGCGGGTCGCGCCCTATCTGCTGGGGCTGCTGCTGATCAATGCCGCCGGCTATATGGCGATGCTGGCACTGTTGACCGACCGCCGGCGCCCGACGGTCGGCGAGGCGATGGGGATCGCGCTGCGCTGCCTGCCGGCGCTGATCGGCACGATCCTTGTCTTTGTCGCGGGCTATTTCCTCGCGCTGATCCCGCTTGGGCTGCTGCTTGGCGGGCTGATTGCGGTGGCGGGCAAGGCGACGGCCATGACCGCGGGGGTGATCGCGGTGCTGGGGCTGCTCGCGCTGGTGGCGACGCGGCTGTCGCTGACGCTGCCGGTCATCGTCATCGAAGGCCAGCACAATCCGCTGTCCGCGCTTGGCCGGTCGTGGCGCATCTCGGCGGGCAACGGCTGGCGGCTTTTTGCCTTCTACCTGCTGCTCGTGATTGCCTATCTGGTGATCGCGCTCAGCCTGACGGCGGTGACGAAGCTTGCGGTGCTGCCGCTCGGCGGGGGTGAGCCGGAGACGATCATCTCGGGCGCGGTCTCGGGGCTGATCGGGGCGGTGGCGGCGGTGGTCCTCACCGCGATCCTGGTCGCGGTCCACCGCCAGCTTTCCGGGCCATCCCCGGATCCGGAGGGAAGGCCCTTTCGTTGATCGCCGCGGCCGGTCAAGCGTCGGCCACGGTATCCTTCCAGCCCCAGAACAGCCGGCACGGCAGGATGTTGCGCGCCTCGAAGCCGGTGTCGATGCGGCGGAAATGGCGCGCCATGAAATCGCGCGCGCGGGCCGAGAACTGATAGACCAGAAACGCCCCGCCGGGCCGCAGCACGCGATGGGTGGCGGCGGCGATCGCCGGGCCGACGCCTTCGGGCAGCGTCGAGAAGGGCAGGCCCGAGAGCACGTAATCGGCGTGGTCATGGCCCTGCGCGGCGACGATCGCCTCGACATCGGCGGCCGAGCCGAGCACCGCGGTGAAGCGGCTGTCGCTGATCGTGGCGCTCAGATAATCGATGTAGAGCGGGTTGGTGTCGATCACGATCAGCCGGCCGTCGCGGCGCAACCGGTCGAGCACCGGCCGGCAGAAGGTGCCGACCCCGGGTCCGTATTCGACGAAAAGCCGGCATTCGTCCCACCGCACCGGCGCCAGCATCCTGGCGATGGTGAAGCGCGAGGACGGGATGATCGAGCCGACCATCACCGGGTGCTTGAGAAATCCCTCGATGAATACCCCCCGGGGGCCAAGCGCGCGTTTCAGATTCTGCTTGAGATTCTGCTTGAGGCGCTGGGTCAGGGCGGGCGCGCGGGCCAACTCCGGTGCGGTCATGCTGGTCGCGACATCCTCAGGGCACAGCCGGACCGGGCCGGCGGCGATTGGTAAAACCCGGGCGTCACGCGCCCACCGCGCGCCAACGAGGCCGCCACGGACCATGCGCGTTCGCAGGTTTGTCACGCATTTGCAAGATCGCTGCGATCAGCGCCCCACTTTGCCGCGGCCCGCCGGCGCCGGCGCTCACAGCAGCGCCAGCACCTTGTCCTGCGGCCGGCACAGCGCTGCACCCTTTTCGGTCTCGACCAGCGGGCGTTCGATGAGCCGGGGCTCGGCCACCATCGCCGCCAGCACCACCGCATCCGTGGCCTGCGGCAGCCCCCGCGCCTCGGCATCGGTGCCGCGCAGCCGCAGCCCCTGCTGCGGACGGATGCCCGCCTTGCGATACAGCGCGGCGAGCCGTTCGGCGCTGGGCGGCTGCTTGAGATATTCGACGATGGTCAGTTCGATCCCCGGCGTTTCGGCAAGGATCGCCAGCGTCTTGCGCGACGTGCCGCAGTCGGGATTGTGCCAGATCGTTGCCTTCATGTCCGTCCTTTCATCCGGGAACCGATGGGGCTGGCGCTGCGCCCCGGCTTTCTCGCGCCGCGCGGGTCACCGCCCGGACGAGCCGCGGATAGACCCCGCAGCGGCAGAGATTGGGAATCGCCGCCTTGATCTCGTCCTCGCCGGGATCGGCATTGCGGGCGAGGAGCGCGGCGGCGGCGATCGCGATCCCCGGTGTGCAGAAGCCGCACTGGATCGCCTGTTCGGCAACCAGCGCGCGCTGCACCGGATGCGTGCCGTCGCGGCTCAGCCCCTCGATGGTGATCACCACCCGGCCTTGCGCCTCGGCGAGCGTGAGCTGGCAGGCACGCAGCGCCTCGCCATCGACCAGCACCATGCAGGCGCCGCAATCGCCCACCCCGCAGCCGTATTTGGTGCCGGTGAGATTGGCCGCATCGCGCAGCGCCCACAACAGCGGCGTCGCCGGGTCCATGGCGAAGGCGACCGGCTGGCCATTGACGGTGAGCGCCGGCATGTCCGTTGCTTTCATCCGCCTCTCCTACCGCACGCCATGCATCAGCCGGCGCAGCGCCGCCGCCACCAGCGCCAGCAGCCCGCCAAGCCCGACGCCGATCCAGCCGATCGCCGAAAACACGCGAAGATAGGTCGCAAGGCTGAGCGCCGGGTCGGTGATTTCACCGCCCACGGTGGCAACCGCGCCCAATTGCGCGATCAGCCCGGCGACATATTCGGCAACCGCCATCGACAGGAACCACACCCCCATCATCAGCCCCACCACCCTTGCGATCGAAAGCTTGGTGATCATCGAGAGCCCGACCGGCGAGATGCACAATTCGGCGAGCGACTGCACGACATAAAGCGCAAGCAGCCAGCCCAGCCCGACCCGGAAATCGGCGCCGGCGAAGCGGCCGCCAACCACGAGGATCAGAAATCCCGCGCCCGCGCCGATCAGCCCCAGCGCGAATTTGCCCGCGATCGGCGGCTCCCATCCCCGGCGCCCCAGCCAGCCCCATACCGCGCTCATCAGCGGGGCAAGCAGCACGATCGCCACCGAATTGAAATTCTGGGTCTGCGGCGCGGACAGCGTGAACAGGCCGAAGACCGAGCGGTCGGTGTTGCGGTCGGCGAACAGGGTCAGCGAGGACCCCGCCTGCTCGAACAGGGTCCAGAACACGACGTTGAAGGTGACGAGGATCATCGCGGCCAGCATCATCTCGAATTCCTGCCTGCTGCCGTGCCGCCATGCCCAGCCGAGAATCGCCGGCACCGCAACGATGAAGGTTGCGAACAGCAGCTTGCCCATCAGCGGCAGCGCCGCAAGATAGCCAAGCAAGCCGCTGCCCGCCGCCGGGCTCGGCGCCTGCATCAGATCGACGAACAGCAGGTAGAACAGGCCGATGGCGATGAGCGCACCTGTATAGATGGCACCCGCCCGGTCGCCGCCGGCACGCGGCGGCGGCTCGCCCAGCCCATCGAGCCGGCCGTGGTGAAAGCTGATGAAACCGAGCGCGATCGCCATGCCGACCGCGGCGCTGCCAAAGCCCGCCCACCAGCCGAAGGCATCGGCGAGCAGCGGGCACAGCACCTGGCCAAGAATCGAGCCGAGATTGATCCCCATGTAGAAGATGGTGAAACCGGCATCGCGGCGACGGTCGCCCGAGCCATAGAGCGCGCCGACCATGGTCGAGATGTTGGGCTTGAAAAAGCCGTTGCCGACCCCGATCGTCGCCAGCGCCACCAGCATCAGCGCCACCATCGCCGGATCGCGCCGGCTGTCCTCGCCGAATTGGCCGGGGGCGAGCTGGCGCGCGACATGGCCATCGGCGGCGATCAGCCGCAGGCTGCCATCGGCCGCGCCCGCCACCCGCAGCCGCTGGCCGTGGTCAAGAACGCTGCGGCTTTCGCCGGCGGCGGTGCTTGGACCATCATGCGCATGCGCCAGCAGGACGACATGGGTGGCGCCGTCATAGCGCAGCACCGGCTGCGCGGGCGCGCCGCCCACCGCCAGCGCGGCATAGCCTGCGACCATCAGCAGCGCCCCGAAGCGCACCGACCGCTTCGAGCCGAGATATTGATCGGCGATCCAGCCGCCGACCAGCGGGGTGAGGAAGACCAGCGCTGTGAAGCCGCCGTAAAGCCCGGTCGCCGCGCGATCGCCAAACACGAAATGCTTGGAGAGATAAAGCGTGAGCAGCGCGCGCATGCCGTAAAAGCCCATGCGCTCCCACATTTCGGTGCCGAACAGCCAGGCAAGCGCGCGCGGATGCCCGAACCAGCCGGCTTGCCGGCCGGCCGCGGCTTGCGGCAACGAAGGCGCGGACGTCGTCATCGCGTTGACCCAAATCACCCCTTTCGCGCGATGCCCTAGCCGAGAGCACGGCCGAAGCGACAGTGCTTTCGGCGAACAGCCGGCGGCAAAACATTACGAAACGCGGCGAGGTTCAAATTTTCTGACAGCGGGATTGCATAAGCGGCGATAATCTGTCAGTTTTTATCCTCTGCGGTGCCATTTCATCGCGGTTCGGCCCTCGCGGAATGTCGGCTCCGGCATATAGGCGGCTTCGCTCGGGGCGCGTTGCAGGGGCGATCCGGGGGCGGCTGGATGGATGCGGGGCGCTGCCACGCGCGGGGGGCGCGTTTTAGGGAGACGCGGATGATCAGGTCCGAACTGCTGCTGGCGCTGGCCAAGGAAAATCCCGAATTGCGGGCCGACGATATCGAGCGCATCGCCGATGTCTTCTTCGACGAGATCGTGCAACGCCTTGCCGAGGGCGGACGGGTCGAGTTGCGCGGCTTCGGCGCCTTTTCGACGCGCGAGCGCGAAGCGCGCAAGGGCCGCAATCCGCGCACCGGCGATTCGGTCGAAGTGCCGGGAAAGCGCGTGCCCTTCTTCAAGCCGGGCAAGGAAATGCGCGAAAGGCTCAACGACGATTGAGGGCATGGGGTTGCGGCGCATTGCCCGGCCTGCGCGATTCTGCCAGACCCGCCGCGATCACCGGTGCGCGGACGTGGCGGAATGGTAGACGCAGGGGACTTAAAATCCCTTGAGCTTGCTCGTGCGGGTTCAAGTCCCGCCGTCCGCACCAGGGATGAACCCGCACCAGGGATGACTGTGCAATCTCCTGTTAACCATGCCGCGACTAGGGGTGTGGCGATCACCAGGGTGGAGCACGAGCGGTGAGCGAAGGGCATGCCATCTGCATGGACGGTGAGGCGGTGAGCGAGGATTGGTGCGAGGCCGTCGCCGCGCCCGATGTCTCGCTGATCATGCCCTGCCTCAACGAGCGCGACAGCCTGCCGCATTGCATCGCCAACGCCCGCTCGGCGCTTGCCGAGATCGAGCGTCACTATGGCCTTTCGGGCGAGATCGTCATCGCCGACAACGGTTCGACCGACGGCAGCCAGGCGCTGGCCGCGGGGCTGGGCGCGCGCGTCGCGCCGGTGGCGAAGCGTGGCTATGGCGCGGCGCTGATCGGTGGCTGCGAGGCGGCGCGGGGCCGCTATCTGCTGATGGCCGATGCCGACGGCAGCTATGATTTTCGCGATGGCGTGGCCATGATCGGGCGGCTGATCGACGGCGCCGAGCTGGTCATGGGCTCGCGTTTCCAGGGCGGCATCGCCAAGGGCGCGATGCCCTGGAAGAACCGCTATATCGGCAATCCGGCGCTGACCGGCGTGCTCAACCTGTTCTTCCGATCGGGGATCGACGATGCGCATTGCGGCATTCGCGCGATCTCGAAGCAGGCGTTTCTCGAATGCAGCCTGTCGGCTTCGGGGATGGAATTCGCCAGCGAGATGGTGGTGAAGGCCAGCTTGCGCGACATGCGGATCGACCAGGTGCCGGCGACGCTGTCCCTCGACCTGCGCGACCGCGCCCCGCATCTGCGCCCCTGGCGCGACGGCTGGCGGCATTTGCGCTACCTTCTGATGCTGAGCCCGACCTGGGTGTTCGGCGTGCCGGCGCTGATGGCGATGCTGGCGGCCCTTTCGATCTTTTCGGTCGCGGCGCTGTTCGAACTCCGCCTGCTTTCCGGCACCACGCCGTTTGGAACGAGCTGGCAGATACTTGCCGGCTTTCTCCTCAGCACGGGCCATTTCGCGCTGCTCATGGCGTTGGCGACGCATCTCTATGGCGTGCACAATGGCTATCGCAGGCTGCGGCCGACGATCGCACGCTGGGGCCACGTGGTGACGCTGGAACACGCACTGGCGCTGGGTTCGGTCCTCGTTGTCGGCGCGGTGCTGGTGCTCGGGGTGATCGGCATCCGCTGGAGCGCTGGCGGCTTCGTGGCGCTTCCCTCGGTGCTGCCGCTGACGATGGCGCTGGCGATCGGCGCGGTCGGGGCGCAGACCGCGCTTGGCGGATTCGTGCTGGCGATCATCGCCGGGCACGATGCCGATCTTCTCGGCGCCGCGCGGCAGACGCCGGCACCCGCCGTGCCCGACCCGGATTGAGCGATGCGCGTCCTGCTGGCGACGAGCCCGCGTTATCTCGCAATCAGCGGCTTTTGCTTCCTGACGAGCAATGCCCTGCTGATCGGGCTTGCCGCGCTGCACCTGCATTACGCGCTTTGCGTCATCGTTTCCGGCCTGGTGCTGACGCCGCTCAGCTACGCGCTTCATACCAGTTTTACCTATCGGACACCCCGAGCCTGGAACACGTTCTGGCCGTACGCCGCGGCGCAGGCGGTCAATACGCCCGCGGGTCTGGTGCTGTCGTGGCTGTTGTGCGGACAGTTGCGGCTCGCGATGGCGTTCGCGGCGCCGATCATCACCGTCCTCATGTTCTTCTGGAACTTCACCAGCAGTTTCTGGGCAGTAGGGCAGCGCAGCAAGACGTATCGATCGGCCGACTGAAATCCTGTCGCGCCCGTTCCGGAGCTTACAGATCAGATGGGGCGAAGGGACCTTCGAAAAAGGGCACAACCCAACTCGGCCGCCTCGATGCCGGCACTTTGCCGAGCGTGACCAGCGGATCGTAGGAATTGAGCCTTATTGTGAACAGCCGTGTGCTCGGTGGCAGCCGGCCGATTGCGGCCGCGTCCACGTAATCGATTGGGCCAAGCCCATGTGCCCACCTGTTGCCCGTCGCTGTGGATACCAGCGTCAGCACCGGGATCGGGCAGTGCAGGCTGCGAAAATGGAACCGGCACGCCTTGCCGGCAACTACCCCCATCGCCTCCTGCTCGACCAGGAGCGTGCTGCCAGGGGTTTCGACCATGGTGTCGAACGCCTTGTCCCACTTCTCCCATTCGAAGCTGTTTCCGGTGTGAAACAGATTAGCCGCCAGCGCGACCACCACCGCCGCGATCGCGAGCCATCGCCATCGCCCGCTGTTGCCGGCAGCCAGGAGGCTCGGGATCAAGATCAGCGGGAAGACCGAAAGCCAGAACAATGTCGCCGGGGTGGTGATCGGGTGCACCAGGTCGGCAAGCTTGAACGTCCCCAGGCCGAGAGCAAGGATCGCAAAGAGCAATCGCACCGCCGGGGCGTGCCTGCCTTTGATGACGGACACACTGAAGACGGCAAGCACGACCGCCAGACAGGCAAAATCGGCGACCGAGGTAACCGAGACGGCGAACGCGCTCTCGGCTACCATCATCGAAAACTCGACGAGCGACCGCGGCGCAATCCAGTCTATGTTTTCCGAATTCGCGCCGATCTGGCGGAGCGAAATCACAACCCACCAGGACAGGCAGAGCAGGATGGCGCCATCGGCGGCGGCGAGGTCGCGCAGCAAGCGAAAACCGTTGGCTGCTAATGCGTTGCGGCAAGCGCAAACCGCCGCTGCGGTGGCAATGAACGGCCAGAGCAGCAGGGTCGTATGCAGATAGCCGGCAGCAACCGCGCCCGCGGCATAGAGCGCCAGCCCCGACAGCCGCCGCTTCCGGCCCCCGAGCACGATCAACAGGCCAAGCAGTGAGACGAGCACCGCGTCGGTTACAAAAATATAGCTGCGCAGGAATTCGCTGTAATAGAGGGTTTGCGCGGAAATCCCGGCGATGCTCACGCAGGCAATGGCCGCCGTCCAGCCAAAACAGCGGCGGGAGATCGCGGCGAGAAGCGCCAGTTCGATAGCCCCGCCTAGAATAGGAAGAAGTCGCAGCGAAACAATTGTTGGGTCAACTAGCATCAGCCATAGATGCAACGCGCTGTAGAACAGGGGCGGGTTGGTCTCCCGCACCATCCAACCGCTCCACAGCATACGCAACGGCTCACCGGCAAATATTAGGGACGCATATTCGTCGAACAGGAATGAGTATTTGGCGAGACATATTCGAAATATGGTCACTAAAATTATCAGAGACCATATAATTGAGATAAAAATCTTATTTTTTATTTTTTGACTTATGCTTTCTCTTTGGCTAATTGCGGCCTTCAAGGCCTTTAGCGAAGAGCCAGCCGCGGATTGCGATGGCCGCCGGCGATCGGGCACGGCGCTGGTAGTTTTTACAGGTTGCATAAAATGACTGCCGCCGAAAACTGACACCCACCTCGACAAGAAGAAGATGAGGATTGACGCGCGAGTGACGCGCCGATCCCAATCATCGGGGCTGAGGAGCGCTGAGCGAAATATCGCTGTCAACGATCGCGAGCGAATGCGTCAAGGACAGCCGGTTCGCGTTGATCCGGTACCATTGGGCGGTGCGTCGGCGCCACTTGGTGGCGTCTGAAGCGATCGCGAGCAACGCCTCCGCCAGCGCCTCGGCGCTCGCGGAGGCAACAAGTCCGTTTTCCTCCGGCGTTATCAATTCGACCGCGGCATTGTCGGGCGATTCAACCAGGATCGCTGGCACCCCGCGCGCTGCCGCTTCCACCACGACCATGCCATAGCCCTCGCGCGCGGACGGCTGGACGATGGCGCAGGCCTCTCCCATCGCCTGGTCGAGGGTTGCCTGATCGACAAACCCGGGCATGGCGACGGCATGACCCAGCGGTGCGGCCAGCGCGGCGATGCGCGCGCGCTGCGGCCCGTCGCCATAGAGTTCAAGCCGAAGCTCGGGGCACCGGCGATAGGCAATTGCGAAGGCTTCGACGAGCAGCACGACGCGCTTTTCGGGAATGAAGCGGCCGGCGTAAACGAACCGCAGCGGTTGCGCAGCGGGCAGCGAGGCGTGTTGGCACCCGGCATATTCGCCGCTCAGAAAGGTGGAGCCGCAGCCGAGCGCGGCGAGTCGTCCGCCGTGCAGCCGGCTGAAGACATAGGCGCGCTGCGGCACGCGCGCGCAAAGCCATTGCACCAGCCAGCCGATCGCGCCCGCTGGCCCGAGATATTCGCGCCAGTAGCGCCAGGTCCAGACCTCGTGCCAGTCCACGCCAACGCCAAACCCGGCGAATGGCCGCGCAAGCCCGATCGCGAGCAGCGAGAAGAACGGAAAGCTGGCGCAATGGACGTGATCGTAGCGTCGGCCGTGGCGCAGCAGATGGATCAGGACGCCGGCGCCGAAGCGCAGCGGTGGCAGGATGCGTCGCCGCTCCCCCGCCATCAGCGCCATGCGCGGCCCGACGGCGATGACCTCGACGCCGGGGATCGCCGGCGGCGCGTTCTCGTCCCATTGCCGCAAGGTGAGATAGGTGACCGCATGCCCCTCGACGGCAAGCCTTTCGCCAAGCGCGCGATACCATCGCTCGGCGCCGCCCACGGTCCAGGGAAACAGGCAATCATAGACGAGGCAGATATGCATCGCCGAAGGCCCGATCGAGGGTGGTGCAGCGACCGGTGCCAGCGCTGGTGCAGCCTGCCATCTGGACTTCACCCCGCGCATGCACCCCGGCAATCTCCAGATAGCGCAGCCGCTTCACTTCCTTGCGCCCGCGCGTCACCGTATCGAGGATGAGCCCGCTGAAGAAGCTCAGGAAGGCGAGGATCATCAACCCGGTCGCCAGCACCGCGGTCGGCAGCCGTGGCACCAGTCCGGTGCGCGCATAGTCGGCGATCACCGGCACGCCGAGCAGCAGCGCGATGTTGAGCAGCACCAGCGCCCCCACGCCGAACAGATAGAGCGGGCGTTCCTGCTTCAGCAGCGCGGCGATCGTCCACAGGATGCGGATGCCATCGCGCACGGTGTTGAGCTTGCTGGCCGAGCCAGCGATCCGCTCCTGGAACCGGGTCGGGACCTCGGCGGTCGGCATTTCCTGTTCGAGCGCGTGGATGGTGAGCTCGGTCTCGATCTCGAAGCCCTGCGCCATCACCGGGAAGCTCTTGACGAAGCGGCGCGAGAACACGCGATAGCCGCTCAGCATGTCGGAAAAGCCGCTGCCGAACATCGCCCGCACCAGCGCGGTCAAAAGCCAGTTGCCGAACTTGTGCGCCGGGCGATAGGCGCTGCCGCCGGTATCGACCCGCCTCGCCACCAGCATGTCGAGGCCCTGCGCGATGAGCGCCTCGACCAGTTCGGCGGCGATGGCCGCGTCATAGGTATCGTCGGCATCGCACATCACATAGATGTCGGCGTCGATATCGGCGAACATCCGCCGCACGACATGGCCCTTGCCCTGGCGCGGCTCGCGCCGGACAATGGCACCGGCGCGCGTGGCGACCGCGGCCGAACCGTCGCGGCTGTTGTTGTCATAGACATAGATGCGCGCCTGCGGCAGCGCGTCGCGGAAGCGGTCGATCACCCGCCCGATGACGGGCGCCTCGTTGTAGCAGGGCAGCAGCACCGCGACGTCCGGCACCGGCACGGCGCCTGCGCGCACCGCCGCGCCGAAGCGTTCAGCATCCATGTCCACTTCGCGCGCCTCCCTCGGTGAACCGAGTGCTGGAATTAGGGGAGAATGGTTAACGCGCGCTTGCGCCTTTGCCCAGCGCCGCCTTCAGCGCAGCACGCGGACCTTGCAGCCCGCCGCGCCGAAGGCCGCGCCGAATTCGGCGAGCCGGGCATCGGCATGGCCGCGCGGCGGCAGACGGCTCCAGCGCAGGACATCGGCATAGAAGCTGTCGGCGGGCAGCGCCATGACCGCGCGCTTGCCGCAGATCGCCGCGCCCAGCGCATCGGCATCGTCGATCTGGTCGGCATCGAGGCGCAGCGGGCGATTGGAGAGATCGGGACGGTTCAGCACGAGATCGAGCGCGAGTGGCACATCGTCCTCGCCAAGCACGATGTAATCAGCGCCGCTTGCCGCGATGCGGGCATCGGTGCGCGCATAGGCGGCATAAAGCGCATGCGTCAGCCAGCCATCGAGCGGCAGCAGCACCAGGGCCGTCGCAAGGCTCGCGCGCAGCAGCAGCGGGCGCAACCGCGCATGGAACGGCGCCAGCCAGCACCAGCCATAGCCGCCAAGCAGCGCGGCATTGCCGAGCACGCCATGGAGATAGCGATAGCCCATCCCATGCCCCTGCGGGGGCATGAGCAGCGTCATCGCCACCACCGGCGCGGCAAATCCCGCAGCAAGCGCGGCCGCCAGTGGCGCGCGGCGCGCGGCAAGAACGCCCGCGGCGAGAAGCGGGAGCAGCAGCACATGCTGCCAGACGATGAAATGCAACAGATTCGCCGCCATGATCGCGACATTGTCATGATTGCTCGCCAGTGCGTCGCGCAGCCGCGCACCATAACCCGCGCCGCCCGCATTGCTGGCGAGCGCCGAATGCGGCCCGCTGACCAGCATCCGCGTCACCTCGGGCCATGCCAGCCAGAAGCCGGCGATCGCCGCATAGGCGGCTGTGAACAGCGCCAGCCGGCGCCACCGCCGCTCGTGCCAGAGCAGCACCAGGAACGGCGCGACGAACAGCGGATGAAACAGCGGTTGATGGAGGCCGGTGGCAAAGGCGCCAACCGCGATTGCCGCGCCATCGCCGGCGCGGGAGTCGCGCAGGAACAGCCACAGCCACAAAAGATTGCAGGCAAGATGCGCGCTCATCGCAAAGGCGGTCATGCCGGTGACCACGAATTGCGGCGACAGCGCGAGCAGCAGCACCGCGACCACGCGCGGCTCGGCGCTGCGCTCATCCGCGCCGGGCCAGATCCGCTTCGCGCAGCCCCATAGCAGCAGCATGCTTGCGGCATTGAGCGCCGCCCCGGTCAGCGCCGCATCGCCGAGCCGGGCAAACAGCGCGCGCAGCATCGCATTGCCGGGAAGATAGGCCGACACCCAGGCGACGGGGCGATCGATCGGCAGCATGAACAGCATGTTGAGCGGCGCGGTCTGGCGCTGCCACAAAGCCGGCAGCGGCCATGCGAGCCGGCCGGCGCCATAGATCGCCGCATCGAAGCTCGCCATCTGCTCGTCGCGCGACAGGTCATAGCCGGCCAGCAGCGCATGGTGCCCGGCCCAGGCGGCAAGCGCGAGGGCGAGCGCGATGCCCCCGAGCCCGCGGTTCGACAGGCGCAGCCGCGCGACGCGCGGCCCGAGCGGCAGCACGGTCAGCGCCGCGAGCGCGAGGAAAGCCACGATCAGCTCGCGGTTCTGGCGGACCATCAGCAGATAGGGGACATCGTCGCCCGGCCGGGTCAGGCTGAGCGCGAGCAGCACCGGCGGGGTCAGCAGCCAGATCGCCACAAGCCAGCCCGGCGCGGCGCCGCGCTTGCGCAAGAGGGGATGCGCCCTGGCGGCCTGTTGCGTCATCGCTGCACTCGCCCGCCTCCTTGCTCAGCGCCGCGGCGCGCGTCAAGCTTGCGGCGCACACCGTGCTTGAAGTCGGCTTCAAAACGCGCGAAGGGGCGCGTTTTGCGCCACCGCCCCGCCGCGTGCTGACGCCGCGTGCTGACCGCGAGCGTGCCTTGCCCCGGTGATCGGACGCTGCCTTTATCCTTTAATATCATACCAGTATCGAGAGCTATCCGGGACTTGACATTAACATTGGTTAACCATCGCCTTAAACTTGAAAGAGACCCCGGCCGGATAGCGTCATCGCATGGACAGACCACCTCCACGCAATCGGGGAAAATCTTTCAGGGAGTGGGGCTAATATTATGATGAACTCCTTTGCAAATTTGCGAATGGATATTTCAGATCCATACCCGGCGCGAGAAACGCCCAGGGTGGAGCAGTTTGATGAAGCATTTTCATTGCGCGGCTTGAATTTTAACGGCCAGGCAGGCGATGCCTCCATTATCCTGACCCGGGAAGCAACTACCCGGCATGCGACGCTGGACCTTATAAACCGCCGCTATGCGTGGCGCGGCTATGGCAGTAACCATAAACTGTCGGGGCGCAAAAATGAGGCGACATTTACCGCCTGTACGGGCAATGTCGTAATTGGCACCGTAACGCTGGCAACCGAATCATCCAGAGGACTGGATGTCGAAACAACATTTCCAGAAGAAACACGATTCTTGCGTGGACAGAGAGGAGTTGAACTTTGCGAATTGAAAAAATTGGCGATTGATTCAAGTTGTAAATCGCTAAATATATTGTCGTCCATGTTCCATTTTGCATTCTTGTATGGAACGGCAAACAAGTTCGGCAATCGACTTCTCGCTGAAGTTAACCCAAGGCACGTCATTTTCTACGAAAAAATGCTAGGATTTAAAAAATTCGGGCCGGTTAAAATTAATAAATCTGTCGATGCGCCTTCACAATTACTGTTCATTGATGTAAAGTCGATTCAGAAATTTATTTCTGATCGCAACAGAGATAATAGTAATCCGATTCTTTATCGGTATTTTTTCACTCCTGACCAAGAGCGCGATTTAATAGAGAAAATGACGGTGCGGGGACTTTGGGAGCCGTCCCCAACCCCTCGACATTCTGCGGGTGATCTGGTTCTCTTCCCCTGACGGCAGGCGGCGATACTCAAAGCGTTCATACTGGCGGCGCAAAAAGACACCGACGCGCGCTGGACACTGACGTTCGCCGGGGCGAAGCCCACCGCCGATGGCAAGCCGGGGATCGCCATCGCCAGCTTCGGGCACAAGAGCGGCATCTCGATCTGTCGGGCCTTCGGCGTCATCCGATAAGCCAGGGCCAACGCCGCCAAATCAACGGTCCGCGCCCGCGTCGGGCATGTGTCCGCTCAGCGCAGGGCCAGCATGGGCCGGTTCTTCCGCCCCATCGCCATCAAGTGCGCGCAAGCCAGGATGACGCTCGCCAATTTTGCCTGCAACAGGACGCCTGCGGAAATCGACGGGTAGGAAAATGGAGCGGTGAAGGGAACCGATAATATACAATAAAATATTGGTTTTCATAATTTTTATAAAAATAAGTGTTCAAAGTACTCCCAATAATACCCCCAAGCTGCTCGGATAGGGGCGGATAATGACGGACGCCAAAGGGGTATTTTCCTCACAGCGCGCCAGATTCATCGCCCCGAATCCGCTCATACACTTCGCGCGCCAGGTGATCCTGTGCCGCCGTCCGAAACTGCTTGTCGCTCATCACCCGGTTGAAAATCTCGTCGTTGCCCTCCATTCGCTGAATGAACAGGTCGTCGAGGATGCGCCCGAAGAACGCGGAGAAGTTCGTCAGATTGTTGGCCTGTGCGGCCTCCACGATCTTTTCGTTGTTCTCGGCAGTGGCGCGGACCTGATCGAAAAAGAGCTGGTCCGCCTCGGTGAAGTCGGTGCCGAACCGCTCGTTCAGCGTGTCCACCAAGGCTGAGAGCGCGACTTCAGTATCCTTTTCGCGCGCCGTGCCAACATCGGTCGGCCCTTTCAGGGGCAGCGCCTCGCCGTCCGACAGGTCGATGGTACCTTCGCCGATTTGCTGGAGACGGAAGAACTTGAGCGCAACATCATCGTCGAGCGCAAACCGCTCACCGTCGCCGGGGCGGGGCAGCTTGGGCCCAAGGTTGCGCAGGAAGGCATAGAGCTGCTCTAGCCCATCATCGAAATAGGGCATGATCTGCGACAAGAACGAATAGAGGTTGCGGAACGCGGCAAGCAGGCCGCGAAACTCTTCCTGCACCGGCTCATCAAGGGCCTTGAAGCGTTCAACCGCGCGGTCGAGCACGGCGTTCATAATCCGGTGATCCTGCCCGGTCGGCTCGCGCCGCTTCTTGAACCAGACCTCGGCAAACTCGGTGATGTCGGCAGGCGTGAAAACGGCGGGTTGCAGCAGCTTATTGTGCAGTTCGTTGAGCTTGTGCGGATCGGCATTCTCGCCGACTGGCGTCGCCTCGTAATAGGGCTTGAACGCTTTGAAGATGTCGGCTTCCTCGTTCTTGAAATCGAGGACGAAGGTTTTTTTCTTTCCCGGTGCGGTGCGGTTGAGCCGTGACAGGGTTTGCACCGCCTGCACCCCGGCCAGCTTCTTCACCACATACATGGTCTGGAGCAGCGGCTGGTCGAACCCGGTCTGGTATTTCTCGGCGACGATCAGCACCCGGTAATCATCGCCGCCGAACCGTTCGGGCAGTTCCCGTTCGGGCAGGCCATCGTTCATGCCCACTTCGGTGAAGGAGGTGCCGGGCGCATCGGGGTCTTCCACTGTGCCTGAAAACGCCACCAGCGCCCGGATGCCGTGATAGCCGCGCTCGCGAATATAGGCGTCAAACGCCTGCTTGTATTTCACCGCTGACAGGCGCGAGCCGGTCACGACCATGGCTTTCGCCCTGCCACCCAGCTCGTGCATGACCTTCGAGCGGAAGTGCTCGACAATCACCGTGACGATCTGGCCGATGTTGACCGCATGCAGCTCAAGATACTGGCCCAGCGCCTTGGCCGCCGCCTTCCTGGGCACGTTGGGATCGGTCTCGATCTGCTTCACCAGCCCGAAGAAGCGTTTGTAGGTGGTATAGTTCTCCAGCACGTCGAGGATGAAGCCTTCCTCGATAGCCTGCCGCATGGTATATTCGTGAAAGGGCGAAGCGCCGCTCGGCCCCGGCTCGTCGAACACCGCCCTGGTTTTGAACTTGGGGGTCGCTGTGAAGGCGAAGAAGCTCAAGTTGGGCTGGCGTGCCCGTTGCAGCACTTCCTGTCTGATAGCTGCTTTGGCGGCGTCGGACAGGTCATCGTCTTCCACCTCGTCGATCTGGCTGGCGATGGCGTCGGCGATGCCGTCCTTGTTGAGGATGCCTTTCAGCGCCTTCACGGTCTCGCCGGACTGGCTGCTATGCGCTTCATCCACGATCACCGCGAAGCGCCGGTTGCGGGTTTCCAGCGCCAGCGTTTCGCCCTTGCCCGCCATCGTCTTGATGGCCTGGCTGATGAAGGGGAACTTCTGGATGGTCGAGATGATGACCGGCGTGCCGTTCGACAGCGCGCGGGCGAGCTGCTGCGTGTTCTCGTCGATCTTCTCGACCACGCCGGTCTTGTGCTCGAACTGATAGATGGTGTTCTGCAACTGCTGGTCGAGCACGCGCCGGTCGGTGATGACGACGACCGAATGGAACACCTTCTCGTCATCGGCATCGTGCAGTGACGCCAACCGATGGGCGAGCCAGGCGATGCTGTTCGATTTGCCCGATCCAGCCGAGTGCTGGATCAGATAGTTGTGGCCCGAACCATGCTGGCGGGCATGGCCAACCAGCCGCCGCACGGCATCAATCTGGTGATAGCGCGGGAAGATCATCCGTTCGCGCCGGACGGTGCGCAGGCCATTCGGCGTCTGCACCGTGCGTTCGCTGATCTCCAGATGCATGAACCGCTGGAGAATATCGAGCAGGCTATCAGCCGCCAGCACTTCATCCCACAGATAGTGCGTTTTCCAGTTTCCCTCGACCGGCGGATTGCCCGCGCCGAAGTTGTGCCCCCGGTTGAACGGCAGGAAAGTGGTCTCGCTGCCCTTCAACTCGGTGGCCATCCACACTTCGTCGGGATCGACCGCGAAATGGACCAGCGCGCGTTCCTTGAACCTGAACAGCAGGTCGCGCCCGTCGCGGTCGGTCATGTACTGCTTGCAGGCATCGTCGGCACGCTGGTGCGTCAGCGGGTTTTTCAGCTCCGCTGTCACCACCGGCAGGCCGTTGATGGCGATCACCACGTCGATGATGCATTTGCGCTTGCCGCCGTCCGGGCGCTTGAGCACCTCGGAGACAAACTCCACTTGCCGGGTGATGGTCAGGCGGTTGGCCGCATAGCGCGCCGCCGCCTCGGGGTTCATGCCGGAGTTGGGCTGGAACCAGGCGAGGCGCAGCGTCTTGCCATAGCATTTGAAGCCGTGGCGCAGCACGCCCAGCGCACCCTTGCTGGTCAGTTCCCTGGTCAGACTGTCGAGCACCGTGGCGGCAGTGCGATCCTTGAGCATGGCTTCCAGCGCATCCCAGCGCGTGGGCTGGCTGGCCCGGACAAACGCGATTACGTCGTCGGGAAACAGTGCCAAGGCCGCGTCATACTTCTTGGGATCGCCCTTGGCGTAGCGTTTGGTTTGAAGCAGCCCATATTCGATGGCGCGCTCGAAGTCGGTTTCGGTGTGGCCAGACATCAGCGCAGCCCCTCGATTTGGCCGGTGACGGCGGCGGTGATGAGCGCGGAGCGGTATTCGGTGAGAGCCTTCATGCTCACACCAATTGAGCAGCATATTTTGTCGAGTTTCTCGGTCTCAATATCGACGTGCGCACCGATGTTGATCTGCTCGTTTTCAGGCGGCAAAAGCACAGGCAGATCGCCCAACAGCGTTTGTCCTAGAGATGCGCGAGTGACGAGGTTCATTTCTTTGACAAGGTAGGAGCGGATGCCCGTCTGACGGAAATAGTATTTTGAAAAATCGGGAACTAGCGTTCCTTTCCAAGGACGGGCGCGAATGAGAAATCCAGCGAATGAGGCATCCCGAATATCCGCTTGGCACGTCGAGGCGATCCCAATCTCCTCTATGGTTTCAGAAGTTCGAGTAAAAAATATGTCGCCTCGGCGAACAGAATATCGTGACCGGTCCTCTGCGGTGCTCTCGACAAGGCCTGTCACATTCGCCGGAACCGCGTAATTCTGATATACATCACTGTAGCTGACAAACGGGTATCCCGTTCCGAAAAACTCCCCTCCGATGTTTATCCCGTTTTGCAAGCGGGCCAAAAATCGCAGCCGCTTCACCTCCCAATGGGCGGGGATTTGGCCGAGCCAGCCGATGCCGCTGTCTTTCATGGCGGCGGCGGGGTTCAGGCCCTTGGTGACGGCTTGTGTGACGATCGCCTGCCGCTTTTCGGCCAGCCGCTCCAGCAGCGCTTGCTTGCGTGCAATCAGCCCGTCGATCTGCGCCGTCTTCTCATCCAGAAAGGCGGCGATGCGGTGCTGCACGCCGAAGGCAGGCATTGGCGTTTGCCAGTCTTTGAGAAACCTCTCCGGGACGCGCTTCTGACCGCCCGCACCAAGCATTTCTGCCGCGCCAAAGCTGCGAAAGTCGTGCGCAATCGTCACGTAGAACAAGAAGCGGGCGTCCACATTGGGGCTTGCCCGGATGACGTGCAGTTCAGTGGTCCCGAACGCGACACCGTTGTGAAGGCGAGATGCATGGGCACCCTTGCCGTTTTCAAAGCAGGGCGTGATTTTCGCAACCACCACGTCATCATCGCAAAAGTAGGTATAGCCGTTGTAGACATCGTCCACGCACCGGATTTCGTCCAACCGTAAGCCGCCTAGCTCGCCCACCGCATCCATCGGCACAAATGAAACTTCGTCGTCGTCGTGAAGGTTGATCTCCGATTTTACCGGATTGAGCTGGGCGTCAAAGCGCAACCGTCGGTTGCTCCAACCGTCAGGCAAAACGGCTGTCACGCCACCAGCCCCTTGAGCAGACCGGCAATCTCGCCTTCCAGCGCGGTGATGTCGGTTTCGATCTCGGCCAGCGGGCGCGGCGGCTTGTAGACGTAGAAATGCCGGTTGATCGGGATTTCATAGCCGACCCTGGTCTTGGCATAATCCACCCACGCATCGGGCACATGCGGCAGCACCTCGGCAGCCATGTAGGCGTCGATCACGCCGCGCATGGTGGCAACGAGGTCATCGTTCGGCTGGTCCGGCCCGAAGAACATCGGCAGTTTCGCGCCGCGGTGGGCGGCGTTCACCGGCTCATTGATGGTGCGGGCGAAGGCGGCGGGCAGCGCGGGATAGGCGGGCAGCGGGATATTCTCGGTATCGCGCAGCTCGCTATCGGCCTCGGGGCGGTCCTTGCCGTCGCGGCAGATTTCGGCCTGGCTGTCACGCTCGCCCAGCGCGGCGAAGATCGCCTTCCTGATCGGGCCGGGCAGCTTGCGCCCGAACCGCCTGGCGGCGCGGTCGAGGTCCACCTCGAAGGTGTCGCGATCCATATAGCGACCCTTGTCCGCCAGCGTGGAGCAGATGTCGCGGTATGCCTGTTGCTCTTCGCGGCCCTCGGCTTCCTCTTGCGCCGCCGCCGCCGCATCCTTGCGCTTCCTGGAGGTGGCGAGGGCGGCGAAGGCCGATTGATCGTCGAGCCGGGCGATGCGTTCCGGCGCTGCCGCAAAGTTCATGCGCAGCGGGCGTTCGACCGTGACCTTGAGGAAGCCAAACTCGTGGTTTTCGAAAATCCGGCTGACAACGCGCGCTTCGGGTTGTCCGTCGATGGTGACGGTGGCGGTTTCTCCATCGCGGTTGTTGCCATAGAGCCGGGTCAGCTCGGCAATCTGATCGTCGCCCGGCGCGTCGCTGATCTCGTTGCGCTTGTTGTTCAGGCTCTTCTTCATCTTGCGGAAGAAGCGGGTGCCGTCGATCAACTGCACCTTGCCGCGCCGTTCGGGTGCCTTCCGGTTCGTGACGAGCCAGATATAGGTGAAGATGCCAGTATTGTAGAATAGCTGGTCAGGCATGGCGACGATGGCGTCGAGCCAGTCATTCTCGATGATCCAGCGCCGGATATTGGACGGGCCGGACCCGGCATCACCGCTGAACAGCGGCGAGCCGTTGAAGATGATGGCGATCTTGGAACCCTCGCCACCGTGTGCGGGCGCGGGGTGCATTTTGGAAATCATGTGCTGGAGGAACAGCAGCGATCCGTCGTTGATGGCAGGCAACCCCGCGCCGAAGCGACCGGAGAAGCCCAGCTCGGCATGTTCCTTGGCGACCAGCTTTTGCTGGTCTTTCCATTCCACGCCAAACGGGGGGTTGGCCAGCATGTAGTGAAACTGCCGGCCGGCAAAGCCGTCGCCGGTCTTGCCGTCGCCCAGCGTGTCGCCGAGCGCGATGTTGTCGGTCTCTTCGTCCTTGATGAGCATGTCGGCGCAGCAGATCGCCCAGCTCTCATCGTTGTATTCCTGCCCGAACAGGGCGAGATTGGCAGACTGGTTGCCGCGCAGGATCGTCTCTTCCGACACCGACAGCATGCCGCCCGTGCCGCAGGTGGGGTCGTAGACCTCCTTGTAGACCCCCGGTTTGTAGACGTCCGCCTCGCCCGTGTAGATCAGGCTGGTCATCAGCCGGATGACCTCGCGCGGGGTGAAGTGGTCGCCGGCTTCCTCGTTCGCCTGCTCATTGAAGCGCATGACGAGGTGCTCGAAGACATAGCCCATCTGGATGTTATCGATCTTGTCCGGGTGCAGATCGATGTCGGCCATGGCCTTGACGATGTTGAACAGCCGGTTGCTGGCATCGAGCTTTTCGATCTGCTCGCCGAACTTGAACTTCTCGAAGATGCGGTGCGCGGTGGCGGAGAAGCCGTTGATATAGGAAACAAGGTTGGGCGCGATGTTCTCGCTGTCACCCAGCAGCCTGGCGAAGGTGAACGGGCTGACGTTGTAAAGCGGCTGATTGCGGTCGGGATCGACGATCTTGGTCAGCAGGCGCGGAATGGCCTCTTCCGCCCTGCCCGCTGCGATCAGCCGTTCATGTTCTTTGACAACGGCATCCTTGGTCGGCTCCAGCACGCAATCGAACCGCCGCAGCACGATCATGGGCAGCATCACCAGCCGATATTGCGGCGGGCGATAGGGACCGCGCAGCCGGTTCGCGATTTCCCATATCTTTCCAGCGATCTCTTTGTGTTGTTCGGTAAGCAAAATGTTCCCCATTCAATCGTGAACGGCTTCATGCCAAGGCCGAGGCAGCAAGTCACTGAGAGACTTCGATTTGCGAATTATGACAGACTCCGGTGATCGCCGGCCTGCGCCAGTAGCGCCCGCAGTCCCAAGACCTGATCGCGCGTCAATGCAGCGGGCGCGTTGTCGCGTTTTCCCATGCCCCGGATCAATTCCGCCTGTCGATGGGCTGCCACAGCGCCATAACTGGTCAGCGTGGTCATCACCCGCTCATGCCCCAGATTCTGTGACCACGCTTTGAATGCCTCAATCGTCGGGCAGATTTTCTCGCCAAGCTGCACCAGCGTATCGCGGAACGAATGCGGATTGAAATAGGGCAGGCCAGCCGCTTCAAACGCCGCCCGGAATATGTCGCGCACCGGTCCCGCGCTATGCCAGCCATCCCGGCGAAGCCCGACAGCGGTAAACCCGCCGCCATCGCCCAGGCCGATCCGGGTAGCCGGAAACAGCGGGTCATCATCGCCCCACAGCATCGACTCGCGTAAATGGCCGCACCAGTCCTGCACAATCGCCAGCGCCCCGTCACGTGCTCCGGTCAGCAATGCAAAGGCCACCAGCGCCCGGTTGCGTTTCTCGATGTCGGTGCCGCTGGGCATGGCGGATAGGACGTGGTGGACTTGTTCGAGCGTCGGGAACGCCTTGTGGCGTACCGCCTTGGCAATCCGCACCTCGGTTTCGGCCAGGTTGAAATAATCGGCATCGGCATAGTGCAGGTGCGACTTGTAGCCGGGTTGCCCGGCCAGCCAGACAAAGAACGCGCGCAAGGCCGACAGGGTGGAATTGACGGTGGCACGGCTCAGTGGCTTGCCGGTGCGAATGGCAGTTTCATTGTCCAGCTTCCCCTTGCCTTCGATGCGGCGAATAGCCGTCAGCACGTCCGCCGGCTCGATCTCGCCTATGGGCAATTTGCCGATCGATCCGCAAACCAGCGACAGCAGATACTCGCTCCGGATCGCTGTTGCTGGAGCCCAGCCTTTTGAGCCGTCGCGCCGGCGCTTGTCGCAATATTCCTTGCAGATCGCGTTGAACGTGTCCGCCGCCTGCAAACGTGACCGCACCTTCTCGCGCTGCTTTTCGCGTGATGGGTCCTTGCCAAGTGCTATCAGTTCGCGCGCCTCCTCGCGCCGTCGCCGTGCTTCGCCCAGGCCGATCTCGGGATAGGCGCCCATAGCCAGCAACTTCTCGCGCCCGCCGATCCGATATTTGAGCCGCCACAATTTACCGCCTGCCGGGGTGACAAGCAGGAACATTCCGCCCCCATCGATACCCCCATTGCGTGATGGTTAGGTGCGGACACGGGTGGACGTTTGCGGCCTGATAACCGCTGAATACCTTGGTTTTTGGGGGTTTGTCCAGGCGCCTGCGGAAATCGGCGGGTAGGAAAATGGAGCGGGTGAAGGGAATCGAACCCTCGTATTCAGCTTGGGAAGCTGCTGCTCTGCCATTGAGCTACACCCGCAACGCCTGACGGAGCGGCGCACGCCCGCGGACGCGCGCCGCTTGCCATAAGCACGCCGCCGAGGTCAACGCCGGTTTTGCGTATGTCCCCTGCGATGGTGGTGCTGCGACGATGCGCGCGCAATCCGGACGCGCGCGCATCGTCGCAGCGCGATTGCCTTGTCGCGCGAAGCGGTGATAAGGCCCGCCGGGTGACAGAATGGCGGCATAGAGGGTTGCGCGCATGGTCGTGATTTCGGGGCGTGGCGCCCATGGGCGGCGCCGCGCGGCGCTGCTGCTCGCCGCTTGCGCGCTTCTTTCGGGCTGCGCGACGCTGCCGATCAGCGGGCCGACGGGTTCCGAAGTGGAGGCCGCGAACCGCAGCAAGCACCAGCCGCTCAAGTTCAAGCTGGTCGAGGTCGAGGATTTCGCGGTGCTGCCCAGGCCTCCCGCGCCGCCGCCGGTGGAGTTCCAGCAGACGCCACCGCCGCCAAGCGACCTCATCGGCCCCGACGATGTCCTCGACATTGCCATCTATGAAGCGGGGGTGACGCTGTTTTCGGGGCCGGGGGCAAGCGTGCGCGGCACGCTGCCCGAGGCCGCCTCGAACGGCGCGCAGGCCGAGCATCTGCCGCTGATCCGGGTCGATGACGAAGGCTATGTCCGGCTGCCCTATGCGGGTCGGCTGCGCGCCGCGGGCCATACCCCGGCCGAGCTTGCGCATATGATCCGCGATGCGCTGCGCGGCATGTCGCAGGACCCGCAGGTGGTGGTGAACATCCAGCAGACGATCGCCAACAGCGTGATCGTCGGCGGCGAGGTGACGAAACCCGGGCGGCTGGTGCTGACCACCAATCGCGAGACGCTGTCCGATGCGATCGCGCTGGCGGGCGGCTATCATGGCGAAGCAAGGGATCTCACCGCGCAGGTGGTGCGCCGCGGCCAGTCCTACAGCTTCCGCCTGTCCGACGTGCTGAGCGGACCCAGCCGCGACATGCCGGTGCTTCCCGGCGACCGCATCGAGGTGGTGAGCCAGCCGCTCACCTTCGCGGTGATGGGAGCATCGGGCAAGGTGGACCAGATGCCGTTTCCCGCGCCCGCGGTCTCGCTCGCCGAGGCGGTGGCGATGGCAGGCGGCGCCAATCCCGGCCTAGGCGATGCCAAGGCGGTCTTCGTCTTCCGCTTTCAGCCGGCGGCTGACGGGACGCTGGCGCCGGTTGTCTATCACATCAACATGATGCGCGCGGGCGCCTTCTTCCTGTCGCAGCGCTTCGAAATGCGCGACAAGGATGTCCTTTATATCGGCAATGCCGCCTCGAACCAGCCAAGCAAGCTCATCAACCTCATCAGCCAGCTGTTCACCCCGGTGGTCGGGGTCGAGAGCGGGCTGATCGGAACCGGGGTGATCAAATAGCGCGCGGCGCAGGCGGGGCGGGCGGTGGCACGAAATCCGCCGCGTCGTCGGCGGATTTTCGCACGAACGCTCAGCTCAGCAGGCGTTCGGTGGCATTGGCGACGAGGATGCGGATCGCCGATTCGCTGGCAAGTCCGCCGCGCACCAGGCAATGCTTGTGGAGCACGCGGCAGAAGGCGTCGTAAAGCGCGGGATCGGGCGGCTGCGGCGCGGTCCAGAAGCTGTCGAGCGGCCCCTGATGGGTGATCCCCGGCATCGCATAGACCGCGCTGCCCAGCGCCATGACCGGCACGCCGCTTTCGAGCGCGAAGGTCGCCGAGGTGCTGTTGACGACGACGAGCCCGCGCGAGGCATCGGCAAGCGTCTTGAGATCGCCGCCGTTGATCGCGATCAGCCGGTCGCCGAGCCCGAGCCTTGCGGCGCAGCGCCGGATGCAAGGCCCCCAGCCCAGCAGCCGCGAATCGAGCGGATGCGCCTTGATGACCAGCTTCACCTCGGGCGGGGCATGGGCGGCAAAGCTCGCCAGCACGTAATCGACGGCCTGGCGCATGCTGCTGAACGGGGAATGCGCGCGGATCTGATAATCCGAACTCAATTGCAGCGGGAACAGGAAATAGCTGTGCCCGGCAATGGTCCGCAAGGTTGCTTCGGCGCGCTCCGCCGAGAGCCTGCGGGTGAGGAGCTTCACCGCCCAGCCGATCCCTTCGAGCGTGATCGAGCCTGGACGGTGCGAATTGTAAAAAGGATAGCGCAGGCTGATCTTGCCGAGGAACGAATGCCGGAAATAGCGCGTGGTATCGCGCACCCGCCGGCCCAGCGTCGCCACGATCGGCGCCTTGGCCGGCGGCGCGGCGATGCCGTTTGCCGCGGCGAGAATCGCCTCGGGGGTGCGCGGCAGGCGCGAGTGGCCGTTCACCCCGTCGCGTTCGAGCGTCAGCCAGTTCGGCCGGATATAGCCTTCCTCGAAGACATGGACGCGGATGCCGCGCAGCCGCGCCATCTGATGCGCCGTCATATGCATCGGCCGGCAATCGCCGAACAGGACGAGATCGGTGACCGCTTCGTCGCGCAGGAACCGTTCGATGAACAAGGTCCACCGGGCGCTTGAGCCGCGATAGCAGGTCGCCGGGCCGTCCCAGTCGGCCTGGTCGCCGCCGTTGAGATTGATCCGCAGCACGCGCGCGCCGCGCGCCTCGATCTCCTGCCCCAATTGCCGGAAGAAGGCGCCCGGCGGCCCCTGCAGGAACAGAAAGCTCCGATCCCGCGCTGGCGAGACGGTCAAGGTGTCGGCTCGTGTCGCATCTTCACCACCTCGCCCTTGCCGGAAATCGCCGTCGCAGATCAAGGCCAAACGGCATCCGTGCCGGCGCGGCGGCCCGCGGCATGACCGCCGGGGTGATGAATGGGGGTTGCACCGCGCGGTGGCCGCAGCCTATGGCGGCGGCGCGTCCTTCACGCGCAATCGGGTTATTCATGCAGTTCCGACGCTTCGATATTTCCGGTCTCCTGGAAATCATTCCCACCCGCCATAGCGACGAACGCGGCTATTTCGCTGAAATCTTCCGCGAGGACCGCTTCACCGCGGAAGCGGGGGAAACCCGCTTCGTCCAGGAGAACCAGTCGCTCAGCGTCCGTCAGGGGACGATCCGCGGCATCCACTTCCAGACCGATCCCTTCGCCCAGGGCAAGCTCGTGCGCTGCACTTCGGGGGCGATCTTCGATGTCGCGGTCGATCTGCGGCACGGCTCGCCGACCTTCGCGCGCTGGATCGCGGTCGAGCTTACGCCCGAACGGGCCAACCAGCTCTGGATTCCGGTGGGCTTCGGCCATGCCTTCTGCACGCTTCAGGAAAACAGCACCGTCTGCTACAAGGTGACCGCCGGTTACAGCGCGCCGCATGATGGCGGGGTGGCGTGGGACGATCCCGCCTTCGCGATCGCATGGCCCGCGCTTGCCGATGCATCGACGCTTTCGGCCAAGGATCGCGTCCAGCCCGGGCTTGCCGAGCTTGGCGTGCCGTTCCGGATGGAGCGCTGAGCCGATGCGCATTCTCGTCACCGGCGGCGCCGGATTCATCGGCTCGGCGCTGGTGCGCCATCTCGTCGGCGCGGGGCATGAGGTCCTCAATGTCGATGCGCTGACCTATGCCGGCAATCTCGCCTCGCTGAAAGGCGTCGAGGGCCAGCCCAATTACCGCTTCTGCAAGGCCGACATCCGCGATGGCGCGGCGATGACCGCGGCGATGACCGGCTTTCGCCCCGAACGGGTGATGCATCTCGCCGCCGAGAGCCATGTCGATCGCTCGATCACCGGCGCGGCCGATTTCATCCAGACCAACGTCATCGGCACCTTCACCCTGCTCGAAGCCGCGCGCGGCTTCTGGCAGACGCTCGATCGCGCGGCACGCGGGGCTTTTCGCTTCCTCCATGTCTCGACCGACGAGGTCTATGGCTCGCTCGGCGCCGAGGGCCTGTTCCGCGAGGACACGCCCTATGATCCCTCCTCGCCCTATTCGGCCTCGAAGGCGGCGTCCGACCATCTCGCCAAGGCCTGGCACCGCACCTATGGCCTGCCCGTCGTGGTGTCGAACTGCTCGAACAACTACGGGCCGTTCCATTTCCCCGAGAAGCTGATCCCGCTCACCATCCTCAACGCGCTTCAGGGCCGCGAGCTGCCGGTCTATGGCAAGGGCGAGAACATCCGCGACTGGCTCTATGTCGAGGACCATGCCCGCGCCCTCGATCTCATCGCCGAAAAGGGCCGGCCGGGCGAAACCTATAATGTCGGCGGCCGCAACGAGCGGCGCAACATCGATGTCGTCCATCGCATCTGCGAGGTGCTCGACCGGCTGGTGCCGAACAACCGGCCGCGCGCCGAGCTGATCGCCTTCGTCACCGACCGGCCCGGGCACGATGCGCGCTATGCGATCGACGCGAGCCGGCTCGAGGACGAGCTGGGCTGGCGCGCCGCGGAGGATTTCGAAAGCGGGATCGAAAAGACGGTGCGCTGGTATCTCGACAATGACTGGTGGTGGCAGCCGCTGCGCGCACGCTACGACGGCGAACGGCTGGGGCTGGCGAAGGCGCCGGCGCGGTGAGGATCGCGGTCACCGGCGGCCCGGGCCAGCTCGTCCTCTCGATGCTCGAACGCGGCCCCGGCTGCGGGCATGAGGTGATCGCGGTCGGTCCGCCCGCGCTCGATCTCGCCGCGCCCGACGATGTCGCGATCCTCGCCGCGCTCGCCGAAGCGCGGCCCGAGGCGATCGTCAATGCCGCCGCGCATACCGCGGTAGACAAGGCCGAGAGCGAACACGCGCTTGCCTTCGCGATCAATGGCGCGGGCGCGGGCGCGGTCGCGCGGGCGGCGCTGCGGCTCGGCGTGCCTTTGGTCCAGATCTCGACCGATTACGTCTTTGCCGGCGATCAGCCTGCGCCTTACACCGAGGATGACCAGACCGGGCCGACCGGGGTCTATGGTGCCTCGAAGCTCGCCGGCGAGGAGGCGGTGCTTGCCTCGGGCGCGGATGCCGCGATCC
Source organism: Sphingomonadales bacterium (assembly GCA_028870315.1). Lineage (GTDB taxonomy): Bacteria > Pseudomonadota > Alphaproteobacteria > Sphingomonadales > Sphingomonadaceae > Novosphingobium. The sequence goes on from JAGWPW010000004.1 coordinate 55,114, forward strand.
TGCGCACCGCCTGGGTTTACAGCCCGTTCGGCGCCAATTTCGTCAAGACCATGCTGCGGCTGGCGGCCGGCCGCGACGAGCTGGGGGTCGTTGCCGACCAATGCGGCAATCCCACCAGCGCGCTTGATCTGGCCGAGGCGGCGATGCGCGTTGCCGCCAATCTCGGGGCGCGGCCCGACGCGGGCTTGCGCGGCGTGTTCCATGCGACCGGCAGCGGCGAGGCGAGCTGGGCCGATTTCGCCGAGGAAATCTTCGCCGCCGCGCGCGCGCATGGCGGGCCATCGGCGCGGGTGAGGCGGATCACCACCGCCGAATATCCCACCCCCGCGCGCCGCCCGGCCAATTCGCGGCTCGATTGCGGCAAGCTTGCCGCCCGGCACGGCGTCCGATTTCCGGACTGGCGCGCCAGCACCGCGGCGGTGGTCGCGCGGCTGGTCCGCGAAGCGCAGGAAGGGGCAGGCGCGGCATGAAGGGCATCATCCTTGCCGGCGGCAGCGGCACGCGGCTCTATCCGATGACGCTGGCGGTCTCGAAGCAGCTGATGCCGGTCTATGACAAGCCGATGATCTATTATCCGCTGACCACGCTGATGCTGGCGGGGATCCGCGAGATTCTGATCATCACCACCCCGCATGATGCCGCGCAGTTTCAGGCGATGCTCGGCGATGGCGCGCAATGGGGGGTGAAGCTCAGCTACGCGGTGCAGCCCGAGCCCAGGGGGCTGGCGCAGGCCTATACGATCGGCGCCGATTTCGTCGCCGGCGGTCCCTCGTGCCTGGTGCTGGGCGATAACATCTTCTTTGGCCACGGCCTTCCCGAAGCGATGCGCCAGGCGCGGCGCACGCTCGATGGCGCCGCCGTCTTCGCCTATCAGGTCGCCGATCCCGAACGCTATGGCGTGGTCGAGTTCGACGACCAGCGCCGCGCGCTCAGTATCGAGGAAAAGCCGGCGCGGCCGCGCTCGCACTGGGCGGTGACGGGGCTCTATTTCTACGACGAGACGGTGGTCGATATCGCCGCCAATATCACCCCTTCGGCGCGCGGCGAGCTGGAGATCACCGATGTCAACCGCGTCTATCTCGAATCGGGCCGGCTGCGTGTCGAAATGATGGGGCGCGGCTATGCCTGGCTCGATACCGGCACCCCCGAAAGCCTGCTCGAGGCGGCGCATTTCGTCGCCACGCTCGAACGGCGCCAGGGCATGAAGATCGCCTGCCCCGAGGAAATCGCCTGGCGCATGGGCTTTATCGACGATGCCGGGCTGGAGCGCGGCATCGCGCGGCTCGGCAAGAGCGATTATGCCCGCTACCTGCGCCAGCTTCTGGCCGAGGGAGCCGCCGTTCATCCGGGGTGATTGGGGAGTTCGCGGACCGGCCATGCGTATCACACCCGTCATCCTGTGCGGCGGCAGCGGCACGCGGCTGTGGCCGCGCAGCCGCGCGAGCCGCCCCAAGCCGTTCCTGCCCTTGGTCGGCGAGCAGACGCTGTTCGAGCAGGCGCTGGCGCGCGCCGGCGATCCGGCGGTTTTCGACCCGCCGGTCGTCGTCGCCGGCGCCGCGCATCTGCGCCATGTCCGCGCGCAGATCGGCGCGGCGGGGCGGGCGCGGATCATCGTCGAGCCCGCCGCGCGCAACACCGCCGCCGCGATCGCGCTGGCTGCGGCGAGCCTGCCGGAGGATGCGCTGCTGCTCGTCTGTCCGAGCGATCATCATATCGGCGATCCGGCGCGCTTCGTTGCCGCGGCGCGTGCCGCCGCTGACCTTGCCGGACAGGGCTGGCTGGTCGCCTTCGGCATCGCCGCGACCACGCCCGAGACCGGCTATGGCTATATAAGGCGCGGCGAGCCGCTTGGCGCGCAGGGCTTCCGCGTCGACCGTTTCGTCGAAAAGCCCGACCGCGCTCGCGCCGAAGCCTTCCTCGCCGAAGGCGGCTACAGCTGGAACGGCGGCATTTTCGCCTTTCGCGCCGGCAGCTTCCTTGCCGAACTCACCCGCCATCGCCCGGCAATGGCCGAGGCGGTGCGCCAGGCGGTGGCCGCCGGCCATGCCGAAGGCGATCTCTTCCACCCCGATGCCACAGCCTTCGCCGCGATCGCCGGCGAATCGGTCGATTACGCGGTGATGGAGAATACCGACCGCGCCGCCATGGTCCCTGTCGACATGACCTGGTCCGATATCGGCAACTGGCAGGCGCTGCACGCCGCCCGCGCGCGCGATGCTGACGGCAATGCGGTCCTTGGCACGGTCGAGCTGGTCGGCTGCCGCAATCTGCTGGTCGAAACCGACGGCCCGCGCGTTTCGGTGATCGGGCTCGAAAACGTGATCATCGTCGTCGATGGCAACGAGGTGCTGGTGACCAGCGCCGATGGCGCGCAGCTCGTCGGCAAGCTGACGGGGGCGATGCGGCAGTGAGCGCGGCGCTGCCCGCGCGCATGGTGGACAAGCCATGGGGGTGCGATCGCCTGCCGCCGCCGTTCACCGCGCCGCAGGGCCGACGGATCGGCGAGATCTGGTTCGAGCCGCCCGCGGCGCTGGCGGGGCTGCTGGTCAAATATCTCTTCACCAGCGAGGCACTGTCGGTTCAGGTCCATCCGAACGACGCCCAGACACTGGCGAAGGGGCTCGGGCGGCAGGGCAAGGAGGAATGCTGGCTGGTGATCGCCGCCGAGCCCGGCGCGCGGATCGGCATCGGCTTTGCCGCGGCGATCGACGCGCAAACGATGCGCGCGGCGGCCCGCGATGGCAGCATCGAGGCGCGGATGCGCTGGCATGCGGTCGAGGCGGGCGACTTCTTCTATATTCCGGCGAACACCGTGCATGCGATCGGCGCCGGGGTCAGCCTGATCGAGATCCAGCAGCACAGCGACATCACTTACCGGCTCTATGATTACGGACGGCCGCGCGCGCTCCATCTCGACGAGGCGGTCGCGGTCGCCTGTGGCGAGCCCTATTCCGATCCGCGGCGGCGCCGGCTCGGTGCCGATGAAGCGGCGCAGCTGGTGGACGGACCCTCTTTCCGGCTCGATCGCATCGCCGGGCCGCCGGCGGCGGCGCTGCGCCCCGCCTATGGCGCGCGGCCGCTGCTCGTGATCCCGCTGGCCGGGCCGATCGGCATCGGTGGCGAGCATATCGCGCCGGGCGGCTGCGCGCTCGCCGATACGATCGATGCTGTGGATTTCGGCGAGAGCCGGCTCGCGCTTCTCGCCCAGCCCTGTTGAGCCAGCCGTGTTGAAGTGGCCGCTGAACGCAGCTTCGCGCGCCACGCGGCGCGGCGGTGCCGCAATGCAACACCCTGGCCCAAATCGCGCGCGCCCGGCACATTTACCATTGCAAATATCCGGGAATCGGGTCTTTGCTTGCCTCTCGCGGCAGATGGACGAACTCCGGATTTTCGTTGCGCAACAACAAGATGGCCACACAAGAATAGCAGGGCCATTGAGGGTGTCGGCGCAAGGCAGACTGCACAGCTAGTCAGGGTGGAACCGCTGCGTGAGCATCATTCTAAGCCTCACCCCGAATGTCGATGACGAAGCGCTGCTGGAGCGCGGCCGCGAGGTGATCCGGGTCGAGGCCGAGGCGTTGAACCGGCTCGAAGACTGCCTTGATGCCGGCTTCGTTGCCGCCTGCCGGGTGATCCTCGCCGCCGACCGCCGCCTCGTCGTCACCGGAATGGGCAAATCGGGGCACATCGGGCGCAAGCTCGCCGCGACCTTCGCCGCCACCGGCACGCCCGCGCTGTTCATGCATCCCGCCGAAGCCGGGCATGGCGACCTCGGCATGCTCGCGCCCGGCGACGTGCTGCTGGTGTTGTCGAATTCGGGCAACACCACCGAACTGCGCGCGGTGCTCGATTATGCGCGCAAGATGGGCAACACGATCATCGGCATCGCCTCGCGCCGCGCATCGCTGGTCATGGATTTCGCCGATGTCGCGATCTGCCTGCCGACCAACCGCGAAGCCTGCGCGGCGAATATCGCGCCGACCACCTCGACCACGCTCCAGCTGGCGCTGGGCGATGCCATGGCGCTGGCGGTGATGGATGCGCGCGGCGTCTCCAGGAACCGGCTGCGCGCGCTGCATCCCTCGGGCACGATCGGGCTGCGCCTCACGCCGATTTCCGAACTGATGCATACCGGCAGCGAACTGCCGCTGGTGGATGCCGACAGCAGCATGGCCGATGTGATCTCGGTGATCACCCGCTGCCGCTTCGGGCTGGCGGGGGTGGTCGATGACAGCGGCGATCTGATCGGGGTCATCACCGATGGCGACCTGCGCCGCCATTTCGAGACGCTGTCCTCGGCGCGCGCCGGCGAGGTGATGACCCGCTCGCCCAAGTCGATCGCTTCGGACATGCTCGCCTCGGACGCGCTGCTGTTCCTCAACGACGCCAAGATCACCGCCGCCTTCGTCGTCAACCGGCGCGATGCCGTGCACCCCGCGCGCCCGCTCGGCATTGTTCATATCCACGATCTGCTGCAATACGGCCTGAACTGAGCGCCGGTCGTGGTCCGCCGTCGCGGCGGGGAACCATCGCATGTCTGCCAGCTTCGCCATCGTCATCCCGGCGCGTTATGCCTCGCAGCGCTTCGCGGGAAAGCCGCTCGCCGCGCTGATGGGGGCGAGCGGCGAGGCCAAGCCCCTGATCCGCCGCAGCTGGGAAGCCGCCTGCGCGGTTCCGGGGGCAAGCGCGGTGGTGGTCGCCACCGATGATACGCGCATAGCCGAGGTGGTGCGCGGTTTCGGGGGCGCGGTGGTGATGACCTCGTCTGCGGCGCGCAACGGCACCGAACGCTGCGCCGAGGCGCTCGCCGCGCTCGATCCCGGCATCGACATCATCGTCAATCTCCAGGGCGATGCACCGCTCACCCCCGCCTTCATCGTCACCGGGCTTGTCGCCGCGCTGGCGGCGGACGCGGACGCGGCGATGGCGACCGCGGGGCTGCGCTGTTCACCCGAAACCTATGCGCATCTTGTCGGCGATCAGGCGCAGGGCCGGGTCGGCGGCACCACCGTGGTCGCCAATGGCAAGGGCCATGCGCTCTATTTCTCCAAGCGGGTGATCCCGCATGTTCCCGCGGCCATGCCCGATCCGCATGCCGCGGTGCTGCTGCATCTGGGCGTCTATGCCTATCGCCCGGCGGCGCTGGCCGCCTATGCGGCGATGCCGCCGTCGCGGCTCGAAGCGCTCGAAGGGCTCGAACAGCTGCGCTTCCTCGAAGGCGGCCAGCCGATCCGCCTTGTCCCCTTCGAGCCGGTTGGCTGGGATTGCATCGAACTCAACAATCCCGAGGATGTGCCGGTGATCGAGGCGGTGCTGCGCCGGCGCGGGCTTGTCTGAGCGGTGCTTTCGCGCGCGTTCGTTTCCACCGCCGCTGGCGAGATTTCCGAAACACGCCAGCGGCCTTATATATTTGTTGTCGCATCGCCTTTTGTAAAAACCGGTTCCCACTTTTTTGCGCGATGCTCTAAAGCCCGGCGATGATCCGCGCCGTTGCCTGCACCGAGGCCATTTGCTTCGCGAACGATCGCCCTTTCGTGCTCATCGCCGGGATGAATGTGATCGAAAGTGCCGGGCTGCTCGACGAGGTCGCCGAACATTGCGCCACGGTCAGCCGGCGGCTCGGCATTGCCTGCGTGTTCAAGGCGAGCTTCGACAAGGCCAACCGCTCGTCGATCGCCAGCTATCGCGGACCGGGGCTCGACAAGGGGCTGGCGCTGCTGTCCGAGGTCAAGGCGCGCCACGGGCTTCCCGTTCTCACCGATGTCCATGAACCCGCGCAGGCCGCGCGTGTCGCCGAGGTTGCCGACATCGTCCAGCTTCCCGCCTTTCTTGCCCGCCAGACCGATCTCGTCACCGCGCTCGCGCGCACCGGCCGGGTCATCAATATCAAGAAGCCGCAGTTCCTCGCGCCGCAGGAAATGCGCCACATCATCGCCAAATGCGCCGAAGCCGGCAACGAGCGCGTGCTGCTGTGCGAGCGTGGCACCAGCTTTGGCTACAACAATCTCGTTGTCGACATGCTCGGCATGGATCTGATGAAGGCCTATGCGCCGGTGATCTTCGATGTGACGCATGCGCTGCAACGCCCCGGCGGCCGCGCCGACAGCGCCGATGGACGCAGCGCGCAGGCCGCGGCGCTGGCGCGCAGCGGCATGGCGCTGGGGCTTGCCGGCCTGTTCATCGAAACGCATCCCGACCCCGCCCGCGCCTTGTGCGACGGGCCATCGGCGCTGCCGCTTGCCGAGCTGGAACCGCTGCTGCGCGCGGTCCAGGCGGTGGACCGCGCGGTCAAGCATGGAGATGGCTGAGCCCGCGCCCTTCCTGCGTATCCCGCCGTTTCCCGGTCGCCGTCTGCGTTCGCTGGTGCTCGAAGGCGAAACCGCAGCGCCCGGAGAGGCAGCGCCGCTCATCGGCGCGCTGTGCGAGAACCGGGTGGGCGGCAGCTTCTGGGGCGCGCGACCACAGCTTCCCGCCGGGCGCGACCTGCTCATGGTGCCATCCGGCCGCGCCGAGGCCACAGCCATGCTCGCGGCGGCGCGACGCGACGGATCGGCGGCGCGCGCGGTGCTCGTCGGTGTTGCCGGCGCGGGCAAGCTGCCGGTGATCCCGGCGTCCTGCGATCCCTGGCATTGCATCGAACAGGCGCGCGAGCTGCGCGTGAGTGCGCGCAGCGAATGGGCGCTGGTCGGCGCGCTGCTCGGACGTGCCTTGGCGCTCCACGGTTCGGGCCGCTTTGCCGCGCTCGCCGACGGGGCGGCGGGGCTGACACGGGTGGTGGAGCAGACCATTGCCGCGCGGCGCTGGCGCGATCCGTTCAGCGGCGCGGAGCTTTCGGCCGAGGCGGCGATCGCCCGCCTTGCCGATTGGCGGCGGCTGATCGATGCCAATCGCGAGATCGCCGCGGTGTTCGGCGTCGCGCGCTGGAAACGGGTGACGATGGATGCGCTCTTGTGGGATGGCGGCGGCCCGGTTCGCCATGCCGGCGCCGCGCGCGCGCGCAGCCTTGCCGCGGGCGCGCGGGTGCTCGCCTGGAAGGCGCGCACCCCGCCGGCAACGCTTGCCCTGCTCGCCGCGCGCGGCATCGTTCCGGGCGAGATCGAGGATGGCATGATCCGGTCGAGCGGGCTTGGCGCGCATTGCGTGCCGCCGCTCTCGATTCTCGTCGATCCGCAGGGCGCGCATTTCGATCCCGGCCAGCCCAGCACGCTCGAGACGATCCTTGAGCATGAGGACATGCCCGAGGCGCTGCTGGTGCGGGCGCGGCATCTGCGCGAGCGGCTGGTCGCCGCCGGCATCGGCAAATATGGCAGCGCCGCCGCTGCCGCCGCGCCGCGTGCACATGCAGCGCGGCGCCGGGTGCTGGTCACCGGCCAGGTCGAGGATGACCGGGCGGTGCTGCTGGGCGGCGCCGGCACGTCGAACCGCGAGCTTCTGGTCCGCGCGCGCGCGGCAGAGCCCGACGCCGAGATCATCTACAAGCCGCATCCCGATGTCGAGGCGGGCCATCGCCGCGGCGCGCTTGCCGATGCCGAGGTGCTGGCAAGCGCCGATCGCATCGAACGTGCCGCGCCGATCGGCACCCTTCTCGCCAGCGTCGATGCGGTGCATGTCATCAGTTCGCTGACCGGCTTCGAGGCGCTGTGCCGCGGGGTCGCGGTGACGACGCATGGCGTCCCCTTCTATGCGGGCTGGGGCCTGACGCGCGATCTCGGGCCGGTGCCGGCGCGGCGCACCCGCCGCCGCCGCCTCGACGAGCTGGTCGCGGCGGTGCTGATCCTTTATCCGCGCTATCTCGATCCGGTCTCGCGGCTGCCCTGCCCGCCCGAGGTGCTGGTCGAGCGCATGGCGGCGGGCGAGGCCGCGGTCAGCTCGCCGCTGGTGCGGCTGCGCAAATGGCAGGGTGCGCTGATGCGCCGGCTGGAGCGGCGCGCCAAGGCGTGAAACCCGGCTTCTGGCCGGCGGCTACCAGATCCGCACCCGCTGATCGGGCGGCAGATAGAGCTTGGCGGTCGGCGCCGGATGGAAGGCGGCGACCCAGGCGTCCATGTTGCGCACGATGTCGGCGCGCTGCTCGGGCGGGGCATGCGGATCGGTCACCAGCCGCTGCTTGCGCGCTTCGAGGCGGAATTTGCCGCGCCACGCCTGCGCCCAGGCCATGAAGAAGCGCTGGTCGCCGCTCAGCCCGTCGATCACCGGCGCCGGCCTTCCCTGCAACGCGGCATGATAGGCGTCATAGGCGGCCGACAGCCCGGCAAGATCGGCGGAATTTTCGCCCAGCGTCAGCCGGCCGTTCACATGCATGCCGGCAATGGGCTCATAGGCATCATATTGTGCGACGAGCTTGTCTTCCAAAGCATTGAATTTTTGCATGTCATTCGGCGTCCACCAGTTGGCGAGCCGTCCTTTCGCATCATATTTCGCGCCCTGGTCGTCGAAATGATGGCTCATTTCATGGCCGATGATCGCGCCGATCGCGCCGTAATTGACCGCGGGATCGGCATGCGGATCGAAGAAGGGCGGTTGCAGGATCGAGGCGGGAAAGACGATCTCGACCAGCGGCGGATAGGCATAGGCATTGACCGTCATCGGTGTCATGCCCCATTCCCAGCGGCGGATCGGCTGGCCGAGCCGCGAGGTCTCGTCATCGAACTGCCATTGGTCGGCGCGCATCCGGTTGCCCAGCGCATCGCCCTTGACGATGGCGAGCGCGCTATAGTCATGCCAGCGGCCGGGATAGCCGATCTCGGGGGTGAAGGCGGCAAGCTTGGCATGCGCCCTGGCCCTGGTTTGGGCGCTCATCCAGTCCAGCCGGTCGATCCGCGCGTTCATCGCGGCGATGAGGTTGGCGACCAGCCGGTCCGCGGCCGCCTTGGTCGCGGGCGGGAAATAGCGCGCGACATAGATCCGCGAAATATCGTCGGCGAGCGCGTCGGTGGCAAAGTCCGCCGCCCGTTTCCATCGCGCCCGCTGCTCGGGGGTGCCGGACAGCGTGTGGCCGTAAAAGGCGAAATGCGCTTCATCGAAGGCCGAAGGCAGCACCGCGGCGTAATGATCGAGCGAGCGCACCAGCAACTGGTCCCTGAGCACCTGAAGCGGGGTTGCGGCGATGCGCCGGGCGATGCCGGCAACGGCGGAGGGCTGGGCGACGATCACCGCCGGGCTGGCGCGCCCCATATGGCTGAGGAACGAGGCGAAATCGAAGCCCGGCGCGCGGCGGGCCAGCGCCGCGATGGTCATCCGGTTGTAGGTGCGGGTGGCATCGCGGCTGTCGGCGCGGCTCCAGCTGACCGCGGCGATCGCGTCCTCGAAGCGCAGGATCGCCTTCGCCCGGGGCTCGGCATCGCTTTCGCCGGCGAGCGCCAGCATCCTTGCGAGATGGGCCTGATAGGCGGCTTTCTGCGGTGCGAATGCGGGCTTGCGGTAATAATCGCGATCGGGAAGCCCGAGCCCGTCCTGCGCGAGCTCGACCGCATAGACGCTCGGCCGGCGCGCGTCCTGCTCGACCCCGGTCACAAACGGGGTCTCGATCCCGTTGCGCGCGGCGGCGGCGGCGAGCGCGGCATAGCCCGCCCTGGTGCGCAAGCCGGCGATGCGGCCGAGCCACGGGCGCAGCGGCGCCACCCCCTTCGCCTCGATCGTCCGGGTATCGAGGAAGCTGGTATAGGCGATGCCGATCTTCGAACCTGGATCGGCCGCCGCCTGTTCGAGGATGGCGCGGGTGCGCGCGCGCGACAGATCGTCGAGCTGGTTGAACACGCTGTAGCCCGATTTGTCGGGCGGGATCGGGGTTTCGCGCTGCCAGCGCCCGTTGATATAGTCATAGAAGCTGTCGCCGGGGGCAACCGTCGGGTCCATGCCGGCAAGATCGAGGCCGAAGGCGCCCACCGCCGGCTTGTCCGCGCCGGGCGGCGCGGGGTCGGGCGCCTGCCCCGGCGCGCCGCCGCTGCAAACCGCAAGGAGGCAGGCGAGCAGCGCCCGTCGCAAGCGGTTTGCAGCTTTCACGATCATCCTTTCTCGCTCCTTGCGCCGGGCCAGAGCCGGCCCTGCCACGCGGACGCGGATTCATGCCGGCGCGCCCTGTAGCATATTGCGTGATTTCCGAATCGCGCAATATGCGCCAGGTCGCTGTTGTCGCATCGCTATTTGCCGACGCGCATTCACCGCAGGTGAAAAACCGATACCCATTTTTTGGCGCGATGCTCTAGTGGTCCGATTCTGACATTTGCATCCGCCATCGGCTGGGTAGTGTGCAAATGTCAGAATCTTCAAGGACCACTAGAAACTTCTGATTCTAGTGGATTTTACGATTTTGACATTTGCGACCGTCGTGGCCGGCTAGCGGGATGCAAATGTCAAAATCAATCCACTAGGAACCCGGACATGGCCGATACGCTCAAGATCACGCTGGCGCAGCTCAACCACGCGGTCGGCGATCTTGCCGGCAATGCAAGCGCGATGCTCGCGACGCAGGCGCGTGCCGCCGAGGCAAAGGCCGATCTCGTCGTCTTTCCCGAGCTCAACCTGATCGGCTATCCGCCCGAGGATCTGGTGCTCAAGCCCGCGCTGGTCGAGCGTGCCGCCGCCGAGCTTGCGCGGCTCGCCGAGGCGACCGCGCGCGACCGGCCGGCGATGCTGGTCGGCAGCGTCTTCGTCAAGGACGGGGCATTGCACAATGGCGTGGCGCTGCTCGATGGCGGAAGGGTGGCGGCGACCCGCTTCAAGCACGAGCTGCCCAATTACGGCACCTTCGACGAGATGCGGCTGTTCCAGCCCGGCCCGCTGCCCGAGCCGGTGATCCTGCGCGGCACGATGATCGGCGTGCCGATCTGCGAGGACATCTGGCATCCCAACGTCTGCCGCCATCTCGCCGATTTTGGCGCGGAACTGCTGATCTGCCCCAACGGCAGCCCTTACGAGATCGACAAGGACACGCTGCGCATCGACGGCGTCGCCAAGCGTCGCGCGGTCGATACCGGGCTGCCGCTCGCCTATCTCAACCGCGTCGGCGGGCAGGACGAGCTGGTGTTCGACGGCGCGAGCTTCGTGGTCAACGGCGACGGCGCGCGCGCGGTGCAGATGATCGACTGGGAGGAGCAGGAGGTGCTCACCCGCTGGACGCGCACCGCGCAGGGCTGGCGCTGCGACCGCGGCGAGATCGCCGAACTCGTCGGCCACCCCGAGGACGTCTATTGCGCGATGCTGCTGGCGCTGCGCGACTATGTGAACCGCAACGGGTTTCCCGGCGTGGTGCTGGGCCTTTCGGGGGGAATCGATTCGGCGCTGTGCGCGGCGATCGCGGTCGATGCGCTGGGCCCCGAGCGGGTGTGGGCGGTGATGCTGCCCAGCCGCTACACCAGCCGCGAGAGCCTGGAGGACGCCGAAGCTTGCGCAAGCGCGCTCGGCTGCCGCTATGACACCATCCCGATCGCGCCGGCGGTCGAGGCCTATGCGGCGATGCTTGCGCCGGCGTTCGCGGGCCGCGCGCCCGATCTCACCGAGGAGAACCTGCAATCGCGCATCCGCGGCGTCACGCTGATGGCGCTGTCCAACAAATTCGGGCCGATGCTGATGACCACCGGCAACAAGAGCGAGATGAGCGTCGGCTATGCGACGATCTATGGCGACATGGCGGGCGGCTACAATCCGCTCAAGGACGCCTACAAGGAGACGGTCTTTGCCGTCGCGCGCTGGCGCAACACCGCGCGGCCGCGTATCGCGCTGGGACCGCAGGCCCTGGTGATCCCCGAAAACATCCTCAGCAAGCCGCCGAGCGCCGAATTGCGCGAGGACCAGAAGGATTCGGATTCGCTGCCGCCCTATGAGGTGCTCGATCCGATGCTGCGCGGGCTGGTCGAGCAGGAGAAAAGCGTCGATCAGCTGGTGCGCGAGGGCTTCGACCGCGCGACGCTGGTGCGGATCGAGCGCCTTCTCCATCTCGCCGAATACAAGCGCCGCCAGGCGCCGCCCGGGGTCAAGCTCGGCAGCCGCAATTTCGGCCGCGACCGGCGCTATCCGATCACCCAGGCGTTCCGGACGGCGTGATGGCAACGGTCACCCGCTTTGCCCCGTCGCCGACCGGGGTGCTGCATATCGGCAATGTCCGCAGCGCGCTGCACAACTGGCTGCTGGCGAAGCGCGATGGCGGGCGCTTCTTGCTGCGCATCGACGACACCGACCGCGAGCGCAGCCGCGAGGAACACGTCGCGGCGATCCGCGCCGATCTCGCATGGCTGGGGCTGGAGCCCGATGGCGAGGCCCGCCAGTCGCAGCGCTTCGCGCTGTATGAGAGGGAGTTCGCGAAGCTGGTCGCGGCGGGCCGCGTCTATCGCTGCTATGAAAGCGCAGAGGAGCTCGACCTCAAGCGCAAGGTGCGGCTGGGGCGCGGGCTGCCGCCGATCTATGACCGCGCCGCGCTGGCGCTGGGCGCGGCCGATCATGCCGCCCGCGCCGCCGCGGGCGAGCCGCCGCACTGGCGGTTCCTGCTCGACCACGCGCAGCCGATCGCCTGGATCGACGGCATTCGCGGGGCCCAGCACTTCGATCCCGCGCAGATGTCCGATCCGGTGGTGCGCCGCGCCGATGGCAGCTGGCTCTACATGCTGCCGAGCGTGATCGACGATATCGCCATGGGCGTGACGCAGGTGCTGCGCGGCGAGGATCACGTCACCAACACCGCGCTGCAATTGCAGATGTTCGCCGCGCTTGGGGCAGCGCCGCCTGCCTTCGCGCATGCAGCGCTGCTGGTCGGTGCCGAGGGCAAGCTGTCGAAACGGCTGGGCTCGCTCGGCATGGCGGAACTGCGCGAACAGGGAATCGAGCCCGAGGCGGTGATCGCGCTGCTCGCCCGGCTCGGCACCAGCGATCCGGTCGATCCCGCGCTCGATGCCGATGCGTTGGCGAAGGCTTTCACGCTTGCCCATTTCGGCCGCGCGCCGGCGCGCTTCGACGAGGCCGAACTGGCGCGGGTCAATGCCGCGGTGCTGCACCGTCTTGCCCATGCGCGCGTCGCTGCACGCCTTCCCGCTGGGCTGGGCGAGGCGGCGTGGGATGCGATAAGGCCCAATCTCGCCACCGTCGCCGAGGCGGCGGACTGGTGGCAGGTCATCACCGGGCCGATCGCCGCGCCCGCGGTGGATGCCGAAACGCGTGCCTATCTCGAAGCCGCAGCCGCGGCGGCGGCGTCGCTGGCATGGGACGCACAGGTCTGGCCGAAGCTGACCGGGGCGCTCAAGGCGGCGACCGGGCGCAAGGGCAAGGCGCTGTTCCTGCCGTTGCGCCAGGCGCTCACCGGCCGCGACCATGGTCCCGACATGGCGGCGCTGCTGCCGCTGATCGGGCGCGAGGCGGCGCTGCGGCGCCTGCATGACGCGACAGGTCTTTCCCGTCTGCCCTGAGCGTGCTTCGGCGTATTTTCGGACAGGCTTGGGTGGGCGAAAATCATTCCCACTCGATCGTGCCGGGCGGCTTCGACGTATAGTCATAGACCACGCGGTTTATGCCCTTGACTTCGTTGATGATCCGCGTCGCGACCTGCCCCAGGAAGGCGGCGTCGAAGGGATAGACGTCGGCGGTCATGCCGTCGGTCGAGGTGACCGCGC
>JAGWPW010000061.1 GCA_028870315.1 Sphingomonadales bacterium
AATATTTCAACTGGCGCTCATAGAGATCGCGATAATGCTGGATGCGCGTGACGCGCAGCCCCTGCATCCCCGAACGATCGACCGCCCTTTGCCACGAGGCGAATTCCTCGAGCGTGAGCCGATAGCGTTCGCAGACCTCGTCGATGCTGAGCAGGCCGCCGTTCACCGCGGCGACGACCTCGGCCTTGCGGCGCACCACCCAGCGGGTGGTGTCGGGCGAGGGCAGCGTGTCGAGCGTCAGCGGTTCACCGAGCGGGCCAATGACCATGGCGGGACGGATCTTCTGGTTTTCGATCATATCAACCCTCGATCACCGGCCTCGTTTGCCCGTTCGGGCACGTTCCCTATCGCGCAGCCAGAATTGCCATGGGCTTTAGCAGCAAGGTTAACGCAACTCGCACCGGCAGCGCTGCGCGGCTGCGCAGCGGCGCGCGCCTGCTCGCCGCTTGTGGTGAAGGGCAAGCACGCGAGCGCGGGAGAAAAGGCGCCGCTGCGCGGCGATGCGGGGCGGCGCGGCGCGGCGGCGCGACACGCGGTTTGCGCCATCCGCCTTGCCGCGATAGCCGGCCAGTCCGGCCGCGCGGCGCGACGAAGGGGTTCGGTTGTGCTATTCATGGCGCGGGCTCTACACCGCGGCTGGTCAAGGGAGGGTAAAGGCGGCCTTTACCTTGTGGTGACCAAGCTTAATCGCGATTGAGGTTTGGCGCCCCGGACCTGGCCGTGCTAGGGCGCCGGTCCTTCGCATCGAAGCATCGGGCGCTCGGCGCGTCTGCGGCCCTTCGCCGCGCCGGCCGCCCGATGCTTCCGGCTTGAGAACCCGCCAGACCTTGATGGATGAACTGCTCGCCCTCGCCGCGGCCAACGCCGACCGCTTCCAGCTTGCCGGCCCGCCCGCGGCGCGGCGCATCGTCGTTGCCATGTCGGGCGGGGTCGATAGCTCGGTCGTCGCCGCGCTTGCCGCCGCCAGTGGCGCCGAGACCATCGGCATCACCCTCCAGCTTTACGATCACGGCGCGGCGGTGAAGCGCAAGGGCGCCTGTTGCGCCGGCCAGGACATCCGCGACGCGCGTGCGGTGGCGGACCGGCTCGGTATCGCCCATTACGTTCTCGACCATGAAAGCGCCTTCCGGCAGTCGGTGGTCGAGGCGTTTGCCGAGGATTACTGCGCCGGGCGCACCCCCATTCCCTGCATCCGCTGCAACATGGGGCCCAAGTTCACCGACCTTCTCGCCATGGCGCGCGATCTCGGCGCCGATTGCCTTGCAACCGGCCATTATGTGCGGCGCGTGGTCACTGCGCATGGCCCGCAGTTGCACCGCGCGCGCGATCCGGCCCGAGACCAGAGCTATTTCCTCTATGGCACCAGCGATGCGCAGCTCGAATTCCTGCGCTTTCCGCTGGGCGATCTTCCCAAGGCCGAAGTGCGCCAGTTCGCCGCCGCGTCGGGGCTGGGGGTCGCCGGCAAGCCCGACAGCCAGGATATCTGCTTCGTTCCCGACGGCGATTATGCCGCGGTGGTGCGCGCGCTGCGACCCGAGGCGGAGCGCGCGGGCGAGATCGTCGATGCGCAGACCGGCGCGGTTCTCGGCCGGCACGCGGGCGTCATCCACTTTACCATTGGCCAGCGCCGGGGCCTTGAGATCGGCGGCCGGCCCGAGCCGCTTTACGTCGTGGCGCTCGATGCCGCGGCGGCGCGGGTGCTGGTCGGGCCGAAGCGGCTGCTGGCGGTGACCGGCGCAAGCCTCATCGAGACCAATCGCATCGGGCCGCTGCCCGCCGAAGCGCTGACCGCCAAGGTGCGCTCGCTGGCAAGGCCGGTGCCGGTGGTGCTCGATGCGCCCGAAAGCTTCGGCGAAGGCCGCGCGGCGCGGCTGCGCTTCGCCACGCCCGAATATGGCGTGGCGCCGGGCCAGGCGGCGGTGCTTTATGCGGGCGAACGCGTGGTCGGCGGCGGCTGGATCGAGACGACCACCGCCTGAACGCCGTCGGCGCGCGGTTATTGCGGCCAGGCTTGCAGCAGGCAGCCGAAGCCGTCGCGAAGCTGCGCCGACTGGCGTGCGAGCAGCGGGATCGTCGCGGTGACCCGGCGCTCTGTCGGATCGGCGCTCAGCATCACCAGCCGCATGCCCGGTTCGAAATCCTTGCGGCAATCATCCAGCCGGCGATGCGCGATGAAATGGCAGGTGCAGCCGATGCGCGCGCCATAGGCGGTGGCCAGCAGCGCGCGCGGCTGGAGCCATGGCCAGGCGAGCGCGGCGCCGCCCGCCGCGAGGACCAGCGCCAGCACCAGCCGCCGGCGCAGCGCTGCGCGCGCGCGTGACTTTCCCTGCGGCTTTGCGGTTGCCATCGCTTTCGCCCTGACCCATGAACCGCCGCGCCATGGGGCTGCTCCGAATTTTGCGCAAGGGCGCTTGGCTGGCGCCGCTGTGCGCGGCGCTGGCCGCCTGCCATGGTGGCGATGCGGGCGATGCGCCGCTCAGCCCGGCCGCGCTTGCCGCGGTCGTCGCGCAGCCGGGCGTATCGCGCATCGCGCTGGCGCGCGCGGTCGATGCGCTGTTCACCACCCCCGGACTGGGCGAAACCCGCGCGCTTCTGGTCTATTACCGCGGCCGCCTTGTCGCCGAACGCTATGCCGCGCCCTACGACCGCCGCACGCGGATGCAGGGATGGTCGATGAGCAAATGCGTGACCGCAATCCTGATCGGCCTCATGGTCGCCGATGGCCGGCTGCGGCTCGACCAGCCGGCGCCGGTGCCGCTGTGGCAGCGCCCCGGCGATCCGCGTGGCGCGATCACGCTGCGCGAACTTCTCCAGATGCGTTCGGGCCTGCGCCATCGCGAGACCGCCGATACGGTGACCGACGCCGATACGGTGCGGATGCTGTTTCTCGACGGTCGCGACGACATGGCCGCCTATGCCGAAGCGCAGCCGCTGACCACGACGCCGGGCAGCGCCTGGCGCTATTCGACCGCGAGCACCATCGTCCTTGCCGATATCGCCGCGCGCGCGCTGACCCCGAGCACCGATCCGGCGACGCGCCAGCGCGAACTCTCCGATTTCCTGCGCACCCGGCTGTTCGATCCGGTTGGGCTGAAAAGCGCGGTGGCCGAATATGACGCGGCCGGAACGATGATCGGCGGCAGCATGATCGAGGCAAACCCGCGCGACTGGGGCCGCATCGGCGAATTGCTGCGCAGCCAGGGCGCGGTGCGCGGCGCGCAGGTGCTGCCGCGCGGCTGGGTCCAGTTCATGACCGAGCCGGCGCCGGGCAACCCTGGCTTCGGTGCGCAATTGTGGCGCAACCTGCCGCAGCCCGATGGCCATGCGGTGCTGTTTCCCGCCCGCGGCCCGGCCGACCTGTTCGCCTGCGTCGGGCATCTCGGCCAATATATCCTCGTCGCCCCCGCCGGGCAGCTGACGCTCGTCCGGCTGGGCCACAGTGACGAGGCCGAGCGCGCGGCGCTGGTCGATAAGCTGGCCGATATCGTCGCGCTGTTTCCCGAGCACTAAAACGGCGGTTCCGCCTCGATCGGGTCGGCGAGGGTGATGCGGTCGAGCATCGCGGCCATCTCGTCGCGCAATTTCAGCATCAGCCCGCGCAGGCGGCAATCCGCCTCGGGCAGGCAGTTATGGCAATGCTCATGCGCGTTGCGGCTGGCGCAAGGGGAAAGCGCAAGGCTGCCGCGGGTCAGCCGGATGATGTCGCCATAGCGGATATCGACCGGCGCCAGCGCCAGCTCATAGCCGCCTTCGCGCCCGCGATGCGACAGGACGAGCCCCTCGCGCACCATTTCGGACAGGATCACGGTCAGGAACTTGCGCGGGATGTTCTGCGCGGTGGCGATCGCATCGAGACGCTCGGGCCCCTGCCGCCAGCGATCGGCGAGGTGCTGGAAAGCGCGAATCGTGTAGCGGGTCTTTTGCGAGAGCACAAAGCTTCGGGAGAAGGGGTCGGGACCGATGCTTATCGCGCCGACGCGCCCTTATAGTCAACCGCACAAGTAGAAAATCGGATCCCCGGCGCCGCTTTCCCGTCGCGGCGGGCAGGCGGCGCTATTCGGCCTGTGTTCCCGGAGCGTAGCGGTTCATCAGCCGGAAGGCGCGCTTGTACCAATCGCTGCCCGGATAATTGGCGCCCAGCACCGCCGCGTTCTTCTGAGCTTCCTGCGGGATGCCGAGCGCGAGGTTGGTCTCGACAAGGCGGAACAGCGCCTCCTGGATATGTCCGGTGGTCTGATAGCTGGTGATGACGTTGCGGAAGCGGATTTCCGCCGCCAGCCATTTGCCCGACCGTTCGTAGAAGCGGCCGATGTCCATTTCCTTGCCGGCGAGGTGATCGTTCACCAGATCGATCTTCAGCTTCGCATCGGTGGCGAAACGGCTGTCGGGATAGCGGCGTACGACATCGTTGAGCGCGGACAGCGCCTGCTGCGTATCGCGCTGGTCGCGGCTGACGTCGCTGATCTGGTCGTAATAATCGAGCGCGATGAGATAATAGGCGTAGGCCGCATCCTTGTTACCGGGGTGAATTGAAAGAAAGCGCTGCGATGCCTGGACCGACTTCGTGTAATCGCGCGCCATGTAATAGGAAAAGGCGCTCATCAGTTCGGCGCGGCGCGCCCAGACCGAATAGGGATGCTGGCGCTCGACCTCGTCGAACAGCTCGGCCGCGGCCTTGTAGCCATGCTGGTCGAGCTTGGTCTTGGCGGCGATATACAGCGAATCGACGTCATGCGCGACATAGGCGGTGTCCTTGGGGCCGCTGTGCCCGGCGCAACCGGCAAGCACCAGCGCAGCGGCGACCGGAGCAAAAAGGACGAGCCGCAGCGGCGATCGGACAAACCTCATGGCGGGCCTATAACGAGGCGCCCCCTCGACGCCAAGCGAAAGGCGTTCCGGGGAGCGGCGCATCGCATCGCCGCCTCAGGCGAAGGCGTCCTCGCCTTCGAGCTTGGTGCGGTGCATCAGCCGCCCGCTCTGGTGATCATAGGGCATGGCGCGGTGCATGGTGCCGGTATTGTCCCAGATGACCATATCGCCCAGCTGCCATTCGTGGCGATAGACGAAGCGCGGCTGCGTCGCCCAGTCGCGCAGCCGCACGAGCAGCTTCTCGCTTTCGGCGATCTCCATGCCAACCACCTGCAAGGCGGTCGCGCCCAGCACCAGGCTCTTGCGGCCCGAGCGGTGCCTCCACACCAGCGGCAGCGTGTTGGTGCCGCGCCCCATCCATTGCTCCAGCCGCGCGAAGCTCGGCTCCGGCTCGTGGTAGAGCTGGCTGCGCCACATCGCATGCACCACCTGCAAGGGTTCGAGCCGCGCCTGCTCATCTGCGGGAAGATCGTCCCAGGCGGCGTAGGTGTTGCAGAATTCGGTCTGGCCGGTGCCGGGGGCCGAGAGCGCGCGGCTCGCCATGATCGAGGCGAGGATCGGCTTGTCCGACATGGTGCCGTCGATGTGCCAGTAAAAGGCGCCCTTCAGATAGCTGGCGATCGGGTTGATCGTCTCGTCCATGGTGATCGGATAGACGCTGTCCCCGCCGTCGCCGCGACGCTCGCCCTCCTCATGCGCGAAGGTGCCGAGCGTGTGGGTGAAGGCGATCTGCTCGGCATCGCTGAGGCCGATCCGCGGAAAGGCGATGACGCCGCGCGCTTCGAGCAGCGCGCGAATCTCGCCGGCACGCTCGCCCGAGAGCAGCACCTGCTTGTCGGTGCGGATCGC
>JAGWPW010000062.1 GCA_028870315.1 Sphingomonadales bacterium
TCGGCGCTGTTCGATGTCACCCAGCGCCGCGGCTGGCGGTGGAGCGCGGCCGATGCCTTCCTCAAGCCGGTGCGCGCGCGGCCCAATCTGCGCATCGAAACCGGCGCGCTGGTCGATCGCGTCAGCTTCGAGGGGCATTGCGCGACAGGGATCGTCTGGAGGAAGCACGGGGTCGAGCACCACGCGACCGCGCGGCGCGAGGTGGTGCTGGCGGCGGGCGCGATCGGCTCGCCCGCGGTGCTCGAACGCTCGGGGATCGGCGATGCGGCTCGGCTTTCGGGCCTGGGCATCGCGCCGCTGGTCGATCGCCCGCAGGTCGGCGGCAATCTCCAGGACCATCTGCAATTGCGCTGCGCGTTCCGCGTCTCGGAGGTGGCAACGCTCAACCGCCTCGCCGCGAACTGGCTCGGCAAGGGGCTGATCGCGCTCGAATATGCGCTGCGGCGCAGCGGGCCGATGGCGATGGCGCCAAGCCAGCTCGGGATGTTCGTCAAAAGCGACGCGCGGCTTGCCACCGCCGATCTCGAATATCACGTCCAGCCGCTCAGCCTTGCCGCTTTCGGCGGCGCGCTCGATCCGTTCCCCGCCTTCACCGCCAGTGTCTGCCATCTGCGCCCCGAAAGCCGCGGGCGCAGCGCGATCACCTCGGCGGACCCGGTCGCCGCCCCGTCGATCCGGCCGAACTATCTGGCGACCACAGGCGATCGCCAAACCGCGGCCGAGGCGATCCGCATCACCCGCCGCATCGTCGCCCAGCCCGCGCTCGCGCGCTATCGTCCCGCCGAGGTGCGGCCCGGCGCCGAGCTGACCAGCGAGGAGGAACTGGAGCGCGCCGCCGGCGCGATCGGCACCACCATCTTCCACCCGGTCGGCACCGCGGCGATGGGCGCGGGCGCGCAGGCGGTGGTCGATCCCCGGCTGCGGGTGCGCGGGGTCGCGCGGCTGCGGGTGATCGATGCCTCGGTGATGCCCGTCATCACCAGCGGCAACACCAATGCGCCGGTGATGATGATCGCCGAAAAGGGCGCGGCGATGCTGCTGGAGGATGGCTGACATGGGACGCGTGGCGCTGCGCTGGCTGCTTGGTCTCTTCTACCTGACAGCGGGCATCATCCATCTCAAATCGCCGCATGATTTCATCGCCATCACCCCGCATTGGGTGCCCCGCATCCCGCTGGTGATCGCGGCTACCGGGCTTGCCGAAATCGCCGGCGCGCTCGCGCTGCTGCTGGTGGCGCGGCTGCGCCGGGCGGCGGCGATGGGCCTCGCGCTCTACGCGGTCTGCGTCTTTCCGGCCAATATCAACCAGGCGCTGAACGACATCCCGATCGCCGGCATGCATCTGTCCTGGTGGTATCACGCCCCGCGCCTCGGCTTGCAGCCGGTGCTGGTCTGGGCGGCGCTTTGGGCGGGCGGGGTGGTGGATTGGCCGTTTCGCGCGAAAGCATTGCCCCAGACGGCGGCCACCGATCATTGGCAATGAGCAATGCGACACGGCGGACCTGGCGCAGCCCGGATTTGCCGCGCGGCGTCAGGAGCGCGCGATGAGGTCGAGCTTTTGCGCCACCCATTCGGGCTCGGTCAGCATCAGGTCATGGCCGGTGTCGATATCCCACACCCGCCCTTGCGCGCGTTCGCGCAGCAGCGCCATGTCGCGGCCGGGGATCGTCGAGGTGCAGATCAGGTGCGATTCGGGGATGGCGCGCATCGCCGCCTCGTTGCGCAGCGTGAGCTTCTGCGCGAAGCAGGCCCAGGGTTGCGGCGAAAGCCGCTCATAGGTCCATTGCGCGAGCGCGGGATCGTGGATGCCGAAAAAGCCGGGATGGCTAGGGTCGGGCTTCATCACCAGTTCGACGCCGTTTTCGACATACATGCCGTGACGGGTCGGGTCGATCATCGCGAAGGCATGTTCGTGCAGCGATTCGCCGTCCTGGGGATAGGCGGCATCGAGATAGACGCGGTGGCCGGTGCGCGCCGGCACGCGGTCGGCGGCGCCGGTGATGACCATGCCGCCATAGCTGTGGCCGACAAGGATCGCCCCGGTCAGATCCTCGGCGTCGAGCAGGGCCGCGACATCGGTGATATGCGCATCGAGATCGATGCCGGGGTGGAGCTGGTGGCGATGCTCGCCCATGCCGGGCAGCGAAGGCGCATGGACGACATGGCCGATCGCCTGAAGCCGCCGCGCGACCTTCTGATAGCACCAGCCGCCATGACCGCCGCCGTGAACCAGCACGAATGTCGCCAATCTATCCTCCCTGTTCGGTTGCATCGGCCCGCCAGCACAGCGGGAAGGTTTGCGGATATTCGGCGATTCGCGCGCCGTGGCGCAGCGGCCCGCCCGCGTCCGGTCCGGTGTCCGGTCCCGGTGTCGGCATCGTCGCGCCGGGCGCGTGGTGGTAGCGCAGGTCAGGCCCGCCCCACATCGTCGCGAAGGCGCGGCGGGCATGCGGGAAATGCGCCGCGCCGCCCGCGCCATGCAGCATGTTGCCCTGAAAGACCACGGCATCGCCCGGCTCGACATCGAAGGTGAGGATGTCGAAACTGTCGCGCCAGCGCTCGATGTCGGGCGAGGGCGGCAGCCGCGCATCGCCGATCCCGTCGTAGAAGAACCGCGATTGCCCCGTCGGCATGGCGACCCCCGATTGCGCATCGCTGCGCGTGTCATAGACCACGTTCCAGCGATGCGAACCGCGCACCAGCTGCACCGTGACCGCGCGCGGCGACGGATCGGCGCTGACCCAGACCCGCGCCATGTCCATGCCGCGCACGCACAGGAACGGGGTGTCCTGGTGCCAGGGGGTGGGCACGATCCGCCCCGCCTCCTTGTAGAACATCTGGTCGAGGACGAGCTGCGCCGAGGATACCCCCATCAGTTCGGCGGCGATCCGCGCCAGTCCGCCGCCGAGCACCAGCGCGGCGAGATCGGGATTGGCGAGGCTTGAACATTGGCCGATGACGGTAAGCCCTTCGCCATCGGCGCCTTTGACCCGGGTGAAGCGGCCGTCCGGATCGGCGTGGACCGCATCGAGCCCGCGCGCCAGCCGGGCGAGCGCCGGCCCTTGCAGCACCCGCTTCAGCAGCACCGCGCCGTCGCGGCTGTAGGCCTGCCGTTCGGCATCGCTGACGGCGTAGATCGGATCGGCGGCGACCGTGGCGCTCATCGTGTCCCTTTCCGGCAGGACGTTGCGCAACCCTATCGCCATGGCATCGCCGAGGCGAGCGCGCTCAGCGATTGATCGCCCCGGCAAAAACCGCATGCGAGGCATCGCCCGCGCCCATCGCTCCGGTCTGCGGCAGCGGCCCTTCGCGCACCGCGCGCGCCTCGCTGAGATCGCACAGGAACAGCCGCCGGGTGATCTTCCACCCGTCCTTGCAGCGAAGCCAGCGGTCGAGATAGCGCCCGCGGGTGTTGACCTGGAGCAGCGCGTCGCCGTCGCGCATCCGCATCGCCGAATTGACATAGGCCTCGCTTGCCGCGGCATCGCCGTCGATCGCGATGAGGATATTGGTCAATTGATGCGAATGGCTGAGCCCCTTGAGATGCGAATCGCAGATGTGATCGATCAGCCCGCGCGCCGGCCCGGCGTAGATCGCCGGCCCGTAGTCGACGCGCGCGTCCTCGTGCCAGATCGCGTAGCCGAGTTCGCGATCGACCCGGTCGACCGCCCGGCAATAGGTGTAAAGCGCGGCAGTGATCGCCTGGCGATCGGCCAGCGCGCGCAATTCCCCGGTCCAATCCCGCTCCATTGTCCGCTCCCGATCGTGGCTGGCGTTGCGCGATGCTGCCACAAGTGGCAGCGCGCGGGCACCGGAAACTTGACTTTGCGGCAGGCGGCGCCTAGCCGCGCTCCTTTCCCGCATCCGCGAAATCCCGAGGAGTGCCCGAATGGCGCGCGTTACCGTCGAAGATTGCGTCGACAAGGTTTCCAACCGTTTCGACCTCGTGCTGCTCGCCGCGCAGCGCGCGCGCGAGATTTCGGGCGGCGCCGAACTCACCATCGACCGCGACCGTGACAAGAACCCGGTCGTGGCCCTTCGTGAAATCGCCGATGAGACCGTCCGCCCCACCCAGCTTTCCGAATCGCTGATCAGCTCGCTCCAGCGCGTGCTTCCCGAAGATGACGATGCAACAGACGCGATCGGTTCGCTGAGCCAGCAGGCCGAAGCGCTGCGCATCACCGCCGCCGCGCCGGTGCGCAACACCTCGCTCGGTGGCGATTACGACGGCTGACCGCGCCGCAGGCTGAAGCCGGCGGGGCGGGCGGCCCCGCCGCGACGCTATCCGACGACGCCCGGCCCCGCGAAAGCCCGCATCACACTTCCTGTGGCGCCGGCCTGCCGGCGAAGCGCTTGCCCGCGGACGGCACGGTCGCGCCGCGCAGCGCCGGCGGACGGGCATCGCCGCTGCCGTCCTCGGGGCGATTGAGCGCGCCGGTTTCGAGCACCTCGCGGATTTCCTCGCCGGTCAGCGTCTCATATTCGAGGAGCGCACCGGCGAGGCGATGCAGCCTTTCCTCGTTTGCCTTCAGGATACCGGTCGCGCGTTCATGCGCCGTGTCGATGAGGGTGCGGATCTCGCTGTCGATGATCTTGTTGGTCTCGTCGGACATCATCAGCCGCTGCGAGCCGCCGATCCCGAGATAGCCTTCCTGCTGGTCCTCGTATTGCAGCGGGCCGAGCTTGTCCGACATCCCCCATTTGGTGACCATGTTGCGGGCAAGGCTGCTGGCATACTGGATATCGCCCGAGGCGCCCGAGGACACCTTGTCATAGCCGAACACCAGTTCCTCGGCGACGCGGCCGCCCATGCTGACCGACAGGTTGGCGTGCATCTTGTCGCGGTGGTAGGAATAGCTGTCGCGTTCGGGCAGGCGCATGACCATGCCGAGCGCCATGCCGCGCGGGATGATCGTCGCCTTGTGGATCGGGTCCGAGGCGGGCTCGTTGACCGAGACGATGGCATGGCCGGCCTCGTGATAGGCGGTCATCTTCTTCTCGTCCTCGGTCATCACCATCGAGCGGCGCTCGGCGCCCATCATCACCTTGTCCTTGGCGT
This sequence comes from Sphingomonadales bacterium, assembly GCA_028870315.1. Taxonomy (GTDB): domain Bacteria; phylum Pseudomonadota; class Alphaproteobacteria; order Sphingomonadales; family Sphingomonadaceae; genus Novosphingobium. The sequence continues at coordinate 5,060 of JAGWPW010000062.1, forward strand.
CCTCGAACTCGCGCATGGCGACGAGGCGCTTGTTGCGCCGCGCCGCGAGCAGCGCCGCCTCGTTGACGAGATTGGCAAGGTCGGCGCCCGAGAAACCGGGGGTGCCGCGGGCGATGACGCGCGGCAGCACGTCGGGGGCGAGCGGCACCTTCTTCATGTGGACGGCAAGGATTTTCTCGCGCCCGTCGATATCGGGCACCGGCACCACCACCTGGCGGTCGAAACGGCCGGGGCGCAGCAGCGCCGGGTCGAGCACGTCGGGGCGGTTGGTCGCGGCGATGATGATGATGCCCTCGTTCGCCTCGAAGCCGTCCATCTCGACGAGCAGCTGGTTGAGCGTCTGCTCGCGCTCGTCGTTGGAATTGCCGAGGCCGTGGCCGCGGTGGCGGCCGACCGCGTCGATTTCATCGATGAAGACGATGCATGGCGAGTTCTTCTTGGCCTGCTCGAACATGTCGCGCACTCGGCTCGCGCCGACGCCGACGAACATTTCCACGAAATCCGATCCCGAAATTGTAAAGAAGGGCACATTGGCTTCACCCGCTATGGCGCGCGCAAGCAGCGTTTTACCCGCCCCCGGCGGGCCGACAAGCAAAACGCCACGCGGAA
>JAGWPW010000063.1 GCA_028870315.1 Sphingomonadales bacterium
GCCCGCTCAATCGTGGTGAACAGGGGCCGCCGGCGCCGGTGCTGTGGCGCTGGCAGCCGCCGCGGCGCGCGCAAGGCAGCGCGCCTGCCCCGCGCGATGGCGCCTTTGCCGCGCTCGCCCGGCTGGTCGCATGAGCGGGCGATGCGGATCGACCGGCTGTTGTGGTTCCTGCGCTTCGTAAAGACACGCGGATCGGCGCAGGAGTTGGTCGCGCGCGGCCATATCCGGCTCAATGGCGCGCGGGTCCTGCGCAGCGCAAGGGCGGTTTCGGTAGGCGACCGGCTGGTCATTCCCGTGGGCGAAGCGGTGCGATCGGTCGAGATCATCGCGATGCCCTCGCGCCGCGGTCCGGCCGGCGAGGCTGCCGCCTGCTATCGCACGCTTGACGCGCCCGACCTTCCTTCATAGGCGCAAAAGAAAGAAGCTGCCCAAGAGCGAGGATACGCGGACATGACCTATGTCGTCACCGACGCCTGCATTCGTTGCAAATACATGGACTGCGTCGAGGTCTGCCCGGTCGACTGCTTTTACGAGGGCGAGAACATGCTGGTGATCAACCCCAGCGAATGCATCGACTGCGGCGTGTGCGAGCCCGAATGCCCGGCCGAGGCGATCCTGCCCGATACCGAAAGCGGGCTGGAGCAGTGGCTCGAACTGAACGCCAAATTCTCGGCGGAATGGCCCAATATCACCGCCAAGAAGGATTCGCCCGAGGACGCCGACTCCTACAAGGGCGTCGATGGAAAATACGACAAATTCTTCTCGGACAAGCCCGGCGAAGGCGACTGAGCGCGGCCGGGCGATCGCGTCCCGAAAGGCGGGTGCGGCGCGGGCGGGGCTGGGGGCATTCGCCCCGGCGAATCTCGCTCTGGTAATTTTGTTACAGGCTTGTTATACTCGCCTCGCAACTGCGGTATCCATGCCGCACGTTCGCACTCCAGAGCTTTGACACAGGCAGGCACGACTCCGTCCGGTTGACAGTTTGATCGAGAAGCGCGGGGGGCGGGTCCGGCGCTGATCATCCGCGTCGACGCCCGGTCGGTCGCCGGTTCGAGCCAGGTGAAAGGATGATAGATGAACGCCAAGGCGCACGCCTTCGATGTCGGTGACTATGTCGTTTACCCCAAGCACGGCGTCGGCCGGGTGATCGAGCTCCAGGAGCAGGAGATCGCCGGCATGCAGCTCGAGCTTTACGTGCTTCGCTTCGAGAAGGAGCGGATGACCCTGCGCGTGCCGGTGAACAAGGTCGAAGCGATCGGCATGCGCAAGCTGTCCTCGGACAAGACGCTGCGCGAGGCGCTCGACACGCTCAAGGGCAAGCCGCGGGTCAAGCGCACCATGTGGTCGCGCCGCGCGCAGGAATATGAAGCCAAGATCAATTCGGGCGATCTCGTCTCGATCGCCGAAGTGACGCGTGACCTGTTCCGTGCCGACGACCAGCCCGAGCAGAGCTATTCCGAACGCCAGATCTTCGAAGCAGCATCCTCGCGCCTGGCGCGCGAACTCGCCGCGATGGAAAAGACCGACGAGCCGGCCGCGCTGCGCAAGATCCTCGCGATCCTCAACGAGCATGCGCCGAAATATTACGACGCGCCCGCGCCTGCCGCTTAAGTTTCTGTTTTATAAAGATTTTATATCTACGGCGCCACGCAGTGCCGGAGGCGCTGCACGTCAGCTGGCGGCGCGGCGCAAACGATCGTTGATCGCGATCCCCACCCCCTGTTCGGGGACGGGGGCGACGGCGATGCGCCGCTGCTCGGCGGCGGCGGCAGCGTGCAGGCATTGATAGAGCCGGCGCGCCGCCTCGCGCGGATCGCCGCGCGCCGACAGGGTGATGTCGCCGGCGACCGCGCCGAAGCCGATGTGGAATTCATCGGCATCGGCATTCACGATGCCCAGCCGCATCGGTTTGCCCGGCGAATAATGCCGGCTCATCTGCCCGGGCGCCTCGATCATGCCCGGCACGCGCCGATCCTCGCCCGAGGCGCCGAGAACCGCGACGAGTTCGGATCGGCCGATCGGACCTGACCGCAGAATCTCCCAGCCCCCGCCGGGTCGCAGCGCGACGATCGTCGATTCGAGCCCGCGCTCGCACGCCCCACCATCGAGAATGAGATCGACCGCATCACCCAGCGATTGCGCGACATGGCGCGCAGTGGTCGGGCTGATCGCCGCGCTGCGGTTCGCCGAAGGCGCAGCCAGCGGCAAGGCAACCGCGGCGAGCAACTGCTGCATGACGGGATGCGCGGGGCAGCGCAGCGCAACGGTCGGCAGCCCGGCGGTGACCGCATCGGCGAGCGGTGCCGACGCGCGCCGTGGCAGGACCAGCGTCAGCGGTCCCGGCCAGAAGCGATGGGCCAGCGCGTGCGCGCGCGAATCGAATTCGGCCAGCGTTTGGGCGCTCGCGATGTTCGGGACATGGACGATCAGCGGATTGAACGCCGGCCGGCCCTTGGCGCGATAGATCGCCGCGACCGCGTCATCGGTATCGGCGCGCGCGGCGAGGCCATAGACGGTTTCGGTCGGCACCGCGACCAGCCGCCCCTCGCGCAGCAGTTGCGCGGCGCGGACGATCGCCTGGGGCGTCGCGGCAAAAATGCGCGGATGGCTGTTGCTGCCCATGGCCCGCCGCTATAGCCCGCCGACGCTGTTGCCAAGCATGGTCGCACCCCCACAACCCTTTGAGAATCCCGATGACCGAAAACGACGAATTGCTTCTGCGCATTGCCACCGCGATCGAAGGCCTGATGCCGCAACCGGCGGCGGCGGCGGATTTTCGCACCGCTCCCGCCTATGTCTGGGATGGCCGTGCCGCCCGGCCGGTGGCGCGCATCGAGGCGCCACCGCTCGCGCTGCTGCGCGGAATCGACCCGCAGAAGGAAATCGTCGTCGCCAATATCGCCAGGCTTGCCGCCGGCCATGCCGCGCATGACATGCTGCTGTGGGGCGCGCGCGGCATGGGCAAGTCGGCGCTGCTGCGCGCCGCGGTCGCCGAGCGCCAGCTGCGCGCGCCGATGGCGCTGGCGCTGGTCCAGGTTTCGCCCGAAGCGCTGTCGACGCTGACACGGCTGTTTACCGAGCTCGGCGCGATCGAACGGCGCTTCCTCGTCTTCATCGACGATCTCGGCTTCGAGGAGGGCGACAGCAGCGGTCCGCGCGCATTGCGCTCGTGGCTTGAGGGTGGGGTCGAGGCGCGGCCGGGCAACGTGCGCCTCGCGGTCACCGCCAACCGCCGCGCCATCGTCGCGCGCCACGCCAGCGAACAGGACGATCCGATAAACCCGCGCGATGCGGTCGATGACAAGCTCGCGCTAGCCGACCGGTTCGGGCTGGCGATCGGCTTCCATAATTGCAGCCAGGACGATTACCTGGCGATTATCGCCGGCTATGCCGAGGCGCACGCGCTGGCCTGGGACCGCGACGATGCGCTCGAATGGTCGCGTCGCCGCGGCGCGCGCTCGGGCCGGGTGGCGTGGCATTACGTGGTCGAGCTGGCCGGACGCGCGGCGCAAGCGCTCTAATTCGGCAGCGGCGGAGCGACGCCGCCCTGCTCCTTCACCTTCTCATCGTGCTGGAACTTCGCGGTGAAGTCCTGCTGGTCGGGCGGCACCAGATCCCTGGGCGCCTGCATATGCGCGACTTCCACCGGCTTGATCGGCGGCGATGGCGCCGCGCCCGGCGCGATCACCCGCCAGATGATGCCGGCGGTATCGTCGCTGACGAGCAGCGCGCCGTCCTTCGCCCAAGTCACCCATGTCGGCCGGCCATGGGTCTTGCCATCGCCGGCAAGGAAGCCGGTCAGCACCGGCACCGGCAGCCCATGCGGATTGCCATGATCGTCGAAGGCGACGAAGACGACATCATAGCCCGATGGCGGCTTGCGGTTCCACGAGCCGTGCCGGGCGATAAAGGCGCCATCGGCGAATTGCGGCCCCAGCCGTTCGCCGCCATCGGCGAAGACCATCCCGAGCGCGGCGACATGCGGGCCAAGCGCATATTCGGGCTTGCGGGTATAATCGGTCAGATAATCGGGCATTGGCGCATCGACACGCTCATCGAGGATGTTTTTCCAATAGACCCAGGGCCAGCCGTAATGCGCGCCGACCGGGACATTGGTCAGATAATCGGGGACCAGATTGGGGCCGATCTGGTCACGCTCGTTGACCGTGGTCCACAACTCGCCGCTTGCCGGATTCCACGCGAGGCCGTTGGGGTTGCGCAGCCCGGCGGCATATTCGCGGGCATGGCCGCTGGCGAGGTCGATTTCATAGATCGCCGCCCGGCCGGTCTCGGCGGCCATGCCGCGTTCGCCGATATTGGAGGCCGAGCCGATCGCGACATAGAGCTTCTTGCCATCGGGGCTGAGCAAAAGATTGCGCATCCAATGGTTGCCATCGGGCGGCAGCGGCATCAGCACGCGCGGTGATCCGGCAAGGCTGGTCTCGCCCGGGGTGAACGCGAAGGCGAGCACCGCATCGTCATTGGCGATGTACAAGGTGCCATTGCCCCAGGCCATGCCCGAGGGCGAATGGAGGCCGTCATGCCGCAGGACGAAGCGCTGGTCGGCGTGCCCCGATCCGCTGCTGTCGCGCAGCAGCAGCACCGTATCGGGCGAATGCCCGGCCGCGCCGACATAGCGCATGGCGATGCGTTCGAAAAAGCCGGTCACGCCGCCTGCCGACAGGGCAGGGGCATCGGTTTCGGCGACCAGCACATCACCATTGGGCAAGGTAATCATCGTCCGGGGATGGTTCAGCCCCTCGGCCCAGCGGTTGACCGCAAGACCGGGCGCGGGCGTCGGCGCCTCGCCCGCGGCCCAGCCGATCGTCTCGACAAGGCCGATGGTGGGAATCGTCTCGGGCTCGGGATCGACGATCTGCGGCTGGGTGCCCTCGAACAGGGTGACCGGCTGATCGGTGGGATTGCCATGCAGGACCCAGAGGGTGAAGCCGCCAAGAACGACGAGGATCACCGCGAGAGCGACGAGCAGCTTGCGCAGGAGCGTGGCCATGCGACAGGAATAGGACAGTCGCCCTCGGGCGGCAAGCAAACCGGATTTCACCGCCATGTTCGATTACACCCCCGATCCGGCGCTCGCAAAGCCCGACCGCTATCGCCAGCTTCTCGACGCCGCCGCCGAGATCACCCGGGGCGAGCGCGATGGCATCGCCAATATGGCCAATATCGCGGCGCTGCTCTGGCAATTCCTGCCGGGTCTGAACTGGGCGGGATTTTATCGCGTACTCGGCGATGAACTGGTGCTTGGCCCGTTCATCGGCAAGCCTGCCTGCATCCGCATTGCGATCGGCACCGGGGTGTGCGGCACCGCCGTGGCGCGGGCCGCCACCCAGCGGGTGGCGGATGTGACCCGCTTTCCCGGCCATATCGCCTGCGATGCGGCAAGCCGCGCCGAACTGGTGGTGCCGGTGCTGCGCGCGGGCGCGGTCATCGCGGTCATCGATCTCGACAGCCCTCACCTCGCGCATTTCGATGCCGAGGACGCCGCCGGGATCGAGGCGCTCGCGTCCCTTTGCGGCACATGGCTGTGACCGCGGGCGTGGCAAGCCGGGTTCGGCTTTGTTAGGCTGCGTGGCGGATCGAGCGGGGATTCGGCCCCGCGCGCGCCACAATTGCAAGGATATCGCCATGCGCGAACCCGTCACGCTTGCTTGCGGCCTTGCCTGCGCGGCGATGGCGCTCGCGCTGGCCGATCCGGCCGCCGCCGCCCAGCCCATGCCTGCTGGCGCCCCGCCCTATGGCCAGGCGATGCCCCCGCCCTACGCCTATCCCGCGATACCGCCCGAGGCGATGCGCGAGACCATCGCGATGCGTGAAGGCTGGTTGGCGCGCTGCCGCGCCCGGCTGATCGCCGCCAACCAGGGCGCGGGCGACCCGCGCGTCTTCGACGCCGCCTGCCACGACTGGCTCGCCTGGTACGAGGCGGCAGGATATGCGCGCGCCGGCTATGGCTTCAGCGATGCGATCCCGGTCGCGGTGACGGTCATCCCCGGCTATTGCGTGCCCTGCCCCGCACCGGAACACCGGCCGCTGCCGCGCGCGCGCCGTCCGCTCCGCGACAAGCGCATCCGCCTGTAGTTTCGCCGCGCGCAAAAGTCGCGCGGCGCTACTTTTGCGCGCGGACCTGTCTCGCCGTGGCTCAGATGCCCCCGCCCGTCAGCCGCTGGCAGATGAGGTCGAGCTGGTCCAGCGTCCGATAGCGGATAGTGACCGCGCCCGAGCGCGGATCGGCATCGACGTGAATTTTCACCGCCAGACCAAGGAACTCCTCAAGGTGGCCCTGGACCGCGGCGATATCCGCGACATCGCCGCTATGCGCATCGCCCCGCGCGCGACGGCGCGGGGTCGAGGTGCCGCCGCCGTGCCGCCGCGTCAGTCTTTCGACCTCGCGGACCGACATCTGGCGGGCAACCGCCGCCTCGGCCAGCGCGACGGCATCCTCCACCCCGATGAGCGCGCGGGCATGACCCATCGACAGCCGGCCGCTCTCGACATGCGCGATCACCGCTTCGGGAAGGCTCAGCAGCCGCTGGTGATTGGCGATATGGCTGCGCGATTTATCGACCATGCGCGCGATTTCCGCCTGCGACATGCCCTCGCCCTCGGCGAGCCGCTGATAGGCACGCGCCTCTTCAATGGCGTTGAGATCCTCGCGCTGGAGGTTTTCGATCAGCGCCAGCGCCATCACCTCGCGCTCGGAGAGGCGCCGGACGATCGCCGGCATTTCATGCAGTTGCGCGCGCTGCGCCGCACGCCAGCGGCGTTCTCCGGCGACAAGTTGATAGCGGCCCGGCCGGCCGTCGAGTGGCCTGACGATCACCGGCTGAATCACCCCGCGCGCGGCGATCGAAGCGGCGAGTTCGTCGAGCGCCGCGTCATCGAAATGGCGGCGCGGCTGATCGGGGTGCGGCTCGATCGCCGCGACCGCGAGCAGGGCCAGCCCCTGCCCTTCGCCATCGCCCACCGCCGGCCGCGCCAGCGCTTCCTCGCGCCGGCTCTCGCCAAGCAGCGCCTCGAGCCCGCGGCCCAGCCCCGGCCGGCGCTTCGCCGCCGCGTCGGCGGTGGCGAAGCGGATCACGGGTTCCTCGCTCATGCGGCTTTCCTTTGTTGCGGCAAGCGGGTGATCAACTCGCGCGCAAGCGCGATATAGGCGCGGCTGCCGGCGCAATTGTGGTCATAGATCAGCGCGGGCAAGCCGTGGCTGGGCGCTTCGGACAGGCGGACGTTGCGCGGGATCGCGGTTTCGAACACCAGCTCACCAAGGCAGGAGCGCACATCTTCCGCAACCTGGTCGGTCAGGCGGTTGCGGCGGTCATACATGGTGAGCGCGATGCCGATGATGCCGAGATCGGGATTGAAGCGCTGCTGCACGCGCTCGACCGTCTGGAGGAGCTGGCTCAGCCCTTCGAGGGCGAAAAATTCGCATTGCAGCGGCACGAGCAGCGTATCAGCCGCACTCAGCGCATTGAGCGTGAGCAACCCCAACGAGGGTGGACAGTCGATCAGGCAGACATCATAGCGCGCGTCGCCGGCTGCGGACTGCAACGCCTGGCGCAGACGATCGGTGCGATGCTCGACCGACACCAGCTCGACCTCGGCCCCCGACAGATCGACCGTGGCCGGCACGATGTCGAGATTGGCGATCCGCGTCGGCTGCGTGCAATCGCGCAGCGCCGCACCATCGATGAGCAGATCATAGGCCGAACGGCGCCGTTCGGCCGCGGCGATGCCGATCCCGGTCGAGGCATTGCCCTGCGGATCGAGGTCGATCAGCAGCACCCGCCAATCGACCGCGGCGAGCGCGGTGGCAAGGTTGATCGCGGAGGTGGTCTTGCCCACTCCGCCCTTCTGATTGGCGATGGCGATGCGGATCATGCGCGCCTTTTACCGAGCAAGCGCCCGATAATCACCCCCGCATCGGGGTCGGTCAAGGATTGTTCCACGTGAAACATATGCTGCCATCCGGCGCCGGCGATGTCGCGCAATTCATGCGCCGCCGCCCGCCCCTTGGGCAACAGCCACAAGGTTTCCCTTGTTGAAAAGCGCGCGGCGAGCGCAACCAGCCGCGGCAGCGGCGCAAAGGCCCGCGCGCTGATCACCGCCGCCGCGAAGCTTTCGATCGCCTCCAGCCTGGCTCCCAGCACCCGCACCCGATGAAGCCCGAGATCGCGGCTCGCCGCGGTCAGCCAGTCGATGCGCCGCTTGCGCGCCTCGACAAGGCACAGGTCGAGATCGGGACGCAGGATGGCGATGACGAGGCCGGGAAATCCGGCGCCGGTGCCGAGATCGAGCCAACTGCCGGTGATACCCTGCGGCACATGCGCTAGCAATTGCGCGCTGTCGGCGATGTGCCGGCGCCAGATCGCGGCGAGACTGCCTGCGGACACGAGATTTTGTCGGCGGTTTTCGGATTCGAGCAGCGCGGCGAGCCGGATCAGCCGATTCATCGCCTCCGCATCGCAGCCCGGCAGCGCGTCCAGCCAGCGCCGCGCATCGGCCTCGTCGGCGATCATGCCGAATGCCGCCGGACATGGACCAGCAGCACCGCGAGCGCCGCCGGCGTGATCCCCGGTATGCGGCCGGCCGCGGCGATCGTTTCGGGCCGCGCCCGGCTCAGGCGCTCGACCATCTCGGCCGACAGGCCGGGCAGATCGGCGAAGCGGAAATCATCGTCGATGCGCAGCGCCTCGCTGGCGCGCAGGTCGCGCAACTCGCTTTCTTGCCGGGCGAGATAGGGCGCATAGCTCGCGTCCTCGGCGATCTCCACAGCGAGTTCGGCGTCGGCGGCGAGGTCGCCCAGCCACGGCGCCAAAGTCTCCAGCGTGATCCCGGGGAAGCGCAGCCAGTCGCGCAGCGGCAGCCGCCCGACATCGGGCCGCGCGCGCCCCGCCGCGCCGCCAAGCTCGCCCGGTCCGACCACCGTTTCCAGCGCGCGCTCGGCCGCGTCCCTGGCGGCGGCGCGGCGGACGAACCACTGCTCGCGCTCCGGCCCGACGCAGCGCGCGGCGATCGCCAGCGGCGTCAGCCGGCTTGATGCATTGTTCGCCCGCAGTGCAAGCCGGTATTCGGCGCGCGCGGTCAGCATGCGATAGGGCTCGCTAACCCCCTGGAGAGTGAGGTCGTCGATCATCACCGCCATATAGCTGTTGGCGCGATCGATCGGCGCGGGCGCGGTGCCGAGCACCGCCGCGCCTGCCTGCATGCCCGCGACAAGCCCCTGCGCTGCGGCCTCCTCATAGCCGGTGGTGCCATTGATCTGACCGGCGCAATAAAGGCCGGGGATCGCCCGCAGTTCGAGTGTCGATCGCAGCGCACGCGGGTCGATGTGGTCATATTCGACCGCATAGCCCGGAACGATTATCTCCACCGCCTCCAGCCCCTCGACCGTGCGCAGCATCTCCTGCTGCACCGAAGCGGGAAGGCTGGTGCTCACCCCGTTGGGATAGATGAGATGGCCATCAAGGCTTTCGGGTTCGAGGAAGATCTGATGGCCATCGCGATCAGCGAACCTGTGGATCTTGTCTTCGATCGAGGGGCAATAGCGCGGGCCCTGCGCGCCGATCGCTCCGCTGAACAGCGGCGAGCGATCGAGATTGGCGCGGATCACGTCGTGGCTGCGCGGATTGGTGCGGGTGATGGCGCAGAACAACTGCGGATTGACGCGGCGCCGGGTCAGCGCCGACATGCACCAGCCTTCAGCATCCGAAGGCTGGTCGGCCAGCTTTGCCCAGGCGATGCTGCGCCCATCGAGCCGCGGCGGGGTTCCGGTCTTGAGCCGCGCCATAGGCAAATTCGCGTCGCGCAGCTGCGCGGCAAGACGATGGGCGGCGTCTTCGCCGATCCGCCCGCCCGCCATCCGTTCTTCACCGCGGAACAGCCGCCCGCCAAGGAAGGTCCCGGTGCAGAGCACGACCGCGCTCGTGCCGAGCCGCAGCCCCGAGCCGAGCATCGCCCCGCACACCCGCCCGCCAGCCAGATCGAGCGCGACGACCTCGTCGGCGATCACGGTGAGATCGCCCTGTTGTTGCAGCAACCCCTGCACCGCTGCCTTGAACAGCCGGCGATCCGCCTGGACGCGCGGACCCTGCACCGCGCTGCCCTTCGAGCGGTTCAACATCCGGTAGTGAATTGCCGCGGCATCGGCAGCGCGGGCGATGATCCCGTCGAAGGCATCGACCTCGCGGACGAGATGGCCCTTGCCCAGCCCGCCGATCGCCGGATTGCAGCTCATCGCGCCGATCGCCGCCGGATCGAAGCTCACCAGCGCGACGCGCGCGCCCATCCGCGCCGCCACCGCCGCAGCCTCGACGCCGGCATGGCCGCCGCCGACGACGATGACATCGAAGTCCCGCATGCGCGGCGCAGATAGGCGAAGCGCAGCCTCAGGTCAAAGCCGCGGCGGTTCCACGTGAAACATCACTTGCCGATGCAAAAGCGCGCGAACAGCGTATCGAGCATGTCTTCGGTCGCCGTCCGCCCCAGCAGCGCATCGAAGGCGGCGCGGGCGCGGCGCAGTTCCTCGGCGATTAGCAGACCATCGCCGCCGGACGCGGCCGCGCCAAGCGCCTCAGCCGCCGCGCCGACAAGGCGATGCTGCCGCGCATTGAGCGCCGCGCGGCCCGGCCGGGGCATCGCGCCGCGCGCCGTCCGGGCAAGATCGCTTCGCAATCCCGCCATCCCTTCGCCGGTCAGCGCCGACAGCCGGTGCCGCGGCGCAGTCTTGTGGCAACCATCGACACGATCGGCCTGCGCCGCAATATCCCAGCTTGCGGGCGGCGCCCCGGCGGTCGGCCCCAGCCACAGCACGAGATCGGCCCCGGCCGCCGCGCCGCGCGCGCGTTCGATGCCGATCGCCTCGATCGCATCTTGCGTGCCATCGCGCAGCCCTGCGGTATCGACGAAGACGAAGGGTATGCCCTCGATCGCCACCGGCCGCGTCAGAACATCGCGCGTGGTTCCGGCGAGCGGCGCGATGATCGCCGCCTCGTCTTCGACCAATGCATTGAAAAGCGTGCTCTTTCCGGCATTCGGCGGGCCGGCGATGACCACCCGGAACCCCTCGCGAAGCATCTCTGCGCGCGGCTGCGCCAGCCAGTCCTCAAGCTCCTGGCGCAAGGCGGTGAGCCGCGCCGTGAAATCGTCAGAAAGCGCGGCGCCATCGTCCTCATCGGCGAAATCGAGCACGGCCTCGACTTCGGCCGAAGCGAGCAACACCCGTTCACGCCAGGAATCGATCAGCGCCGACCAGCGCCCGCCGGCAAGCTCGATCGCCGCGCGACGCTGAAGCTCGGTCTCGGCGCTCAACAGATCGGCAAGCCCTTCCGCCTCGGCCAGGTCGATGCGGCCGTTGGCGAAGGCGCGGAGGGTGAATTCTCCGGCAGCGGCGGGGCGAAACCCGGCAAAGCCGGCCAGTTCGGCCAGCAGCCGCGCCACCACCGCGCGGCCGCCGTGGCATTGCAATTCGGCCATGTCCTCGCCCGTCGCGGTCGCCGGCCCGGGCATCCACAGCACCAGCGCCTGGTCGAGCGCCTCGCCATCCTGCGCACGCAGCGTGGCGAGCGACGCGCGGCGCGGCGCAGGAAGCCGCCCGCACAGCGCCTGCAACGCACTGCGCGCCCGCGGCCCGCTGATCCGGATCACCGCTACCGCCGCCGGTGGTGCCCCGCTCGACAAGGCGAAGATGGTCTCGATCATCGCGGCAAGCGGCGGTGGCTTATTTGGTTTTTCCGAAGCCCGCGCCGCTGTCCATGAACTGCCCGAACATCTTGAGCGCCAGTTCCCCCATCGGCGCCACCTGCCGGGCATAGTCCTGCATCTGTTCGAGGGGGGCGCCCTGCATCGCCTTGGTCAGCTTCTCGACATAGGCATCATTGACGCTGGTCACATCGGGAAGCCCCAGAAACCGCCGCGCTTCCTCGGGCGAGCAATCGACCTCGACATTGATCTTCATCGCGCGCACCCCCGGCAGTGGCTCGGCCCTTCGGGGAAAGTGACACACGGGCTTGGCAAAGTCCATCGAGCAGGCTTAGCTCAGAACCGCCCCGCGCTTGAGGAGAGACCCATGGCCAGCAACACGCAGATTCCCACCCTCGACCATTCCGGTGCCATTCCCGCCTATGTCGTCCGGCCCGCCGGCACCGCCTCGGCCGCGATCATCGTCATCCAGGAAATCTTCGGGGTGAATCCGGGCATCCAAAAGAAAGCGCAGGACTGGGCGGCGCTGGGCTATCTCGCGGTCGCGCCCGACGTGTTCTGGCGCCAGCAGCCCGGCGTCGAACTCGATCCCGACGTGCCCGAACAGTTCCAGCAGGGCGTCGGGCTGATGATGAGCCACGATTTCTTCCTCGGCATCCAGGACATCGAAGCGGTGATCCACTGGATCCGGCGCGAGGCGGGGGTTGCCAAGGTCGGCCTCGTCGGCTTCTGCATGGGCGGCCGGATCGCCTATATGACCGCGGCGCGCACCGACATCGACGCCTCGGTCGGCTATTACGCCGTCGGCCTCGACCAGATGCTCAATGAAAGCCATGCCATCGCCCGGCCGCTGCTGCTCCACGTCCCCACTGCCGATGGCTTCGTGCCCCCCGACGCGCAAAAGGCGATGCACGAAGGGCTCGACGGCAACCCGCATGTGACGATCTTCGATTACGAAGGGCTCGACCACGGCTTTGCCGATACCGGCGGCAAGCGCCGCGACGAAGCGGGCGCGGCGCTGGCCGATCAAAGGACCAGGGA